>JAGPVU010000153.1 GCA_018066825.1 Cycloclasticus sp. | reverse complement strand
TTTACTTCAAAAACATCGATATCCTCAATACTTAAACCAGTAGCTGCAAGAATTTTATGTACCGCAGGCACCGGCCCAATGCCCATGATTTCAGGTGCCACACCGGCATGTGAGTAGGCGACCAAGCGCGCCATCGGCTTTAAGCCTTTAGCTTCGGCAGCTTTTCTTTCCATCAAGACCATCGCTGAGGAAGCATCGTTAATACCAGAGGCATTACCGGCAGTGACTGAACCGTCTTTTTTAAACGCTGGGCGCATGGCACTAAGCTTTTCAATTGAAATATCTGCACGAACGTGCTCGTCTTTATCAAAAACAGTGACACCCTTGCGTGTTTTAATTTCCACCGGTACGATTTGTGAATCAAAACGTCCTTCAGCTTGAGCACGTGCTGCATTTTGGTGGCTAGTCATGGCCAAAGCATCCTGATCTTCACGAGATACGTTATATTTGTCCGCTAAATTTTCAGCCGTCATCCCCATGTGACCTGTGCCAAAAGGATCCGTCAAGCCAGCCAGCATCATATCGACCAGTTGACCGTCACCCATCTTATGACCCCAACGAGCGCCAGGGACAGCGTAAAAAGAATTACTCATCGATTCGACACCAGCGGCGATAGCGATATCGTGATCACCTAACATGATTCCTTGCGCCGCATTAACGATGGCTTGCATACCACTACCACATAAACGATTAACAGAGATACAAGACGTTTCACAAGGAATACCTGCTTCAATTTGTGCAATACGCGCCGTATATGCTGACCTCTTTTCTGAAGGAATAACGGTGCCCATCACCACCATGCCAACGTCTGCTGGATTAACACCGGCTCTGCTGACGCTTTCTTTTAATGTTATGGCGGCTAATGCGCTTGGCTCCACCGATTGTAAACTACCACCAAAATCCCCAATTGCTGTACGTACGGCACTCAGTACCACTACTTCTCTTACTTCACTCATGCTTATCTCCATTATTTGGGTTATGCTTACTGATACACCCCCCAAATTATAGCTGCATCGCAACAATAAATCACTAGGAGAATCATGCACACAGAATACCTGACCAGTTGCTCTTCTGCGGGGTTGCACAAAATTGCTTTCCAACAATGGGGGGATAAAAAGAACCCTAATGTTTTGGTCTGTGCGCACGGTCTTACGCGACAAAAACACGATTTTGACGACCTCGCTAAACGCCTGTCTCAACACTATCGAGTGCTGTCTTTTGACTTTCCGGGGCGCGGTGAAAGCGATTGGTTACAAAACAAAAGCAGTTATGACTTTGCACAGTACATCGTTGATGCCCTAATTGTTGTCGCTTATTCAAACCAAAATAAAGTCCACTGGTTAGGTACCTCAATGGGCGGTATTTTAGGGATGTTATTGGCATCAATGGACAACTCACCTATCAATAAACTTATTATTAACGATGTAGGGCCCTTTATCCCAAAAACAGCACTCAGCCGTATTGCTGACTACCTTAGCCAACCTGTGGAGTTTGATAATGAAGAGCAGTTTGAATTGTATTTACGAACGATTCACGCGAGTTTTGGTGCGCTGACAGACGATCAATGGAAACGTTTAACTCGTTACAGTCAACGTAAGTTAACAAACGGTAAAATAACACTCCATTATGACCCAGGCATCGCTTTACCTTATGCGAGCAATGCCACTCAAGATGTAGACTTATGGCCAGTTTGGCACGCTATCACACAACAATGCTTGCTCATTCATGGCGAACAGTCAGACCTATTAAGTGCCGAAACAGCCCAACAAATGACAAAAACTGGGCCTAAATCCGAGTTACTGACTATCCCAAATACCGGGCACGCACCAGCGCTCATGAACGATAACGATATCGACTACATTCATCGTTGGCTTAGTAAATAAAATCACGCTTTATACGCACCTTCGTTACCCTTAAGCCACCTTAAGAAACCACTGCGGATAGGCTCCTCCCCAGTAAGCAAATACCCCAATGTATGTACATTAGCTAGGTTTGCTTCAAACGTCACTTTATCACTCGGCTTTATACAAAATAAGATTTCATCTTCGGCCATCAATTCAAGTTCATTGGCCGGCAGTACCTTAATTGTTCTACCACGCCGATGAACTAAAGGAATGACCTTTAGAAATTGTTTCCGGTCAGCTGGATCTCTATAGCTATCGGCAAGACTAACCGGGGTTTGCTCAAATAGCTTTTGATACACCGCGGGGGTTTTTTTCTGGTTAATTGTATACGTCTTTACCGTGGGGCGATCTCCTCCTACTTCTAGTGCGAACCGATTGGTAATGTCCGCGAGCAATGAAGGGTCATTCTCATACACTAAACGTAAATGGCTAAAGAAAGATTTGAGTAAAGGAGCCGTTAACATAAACAGCACCATGCGAGCGATCACCAAACTCGGTTGCATAATATAGTCAACATCCGCTGCTTTAAATAACACTTCATTAGCGTGTTTATTTTGCCGTACGACCGAGAATAATGACGGATTATTTCGGTTGGCCTGATGGATCATACTCAGGTTAAACGTATCATTATCTGTACCGGCAATAATACCAACGCACTCGTTTAAGCCTGCTTTTTCTAAATTCTCTAGATTGGCCCGTCCGTGAATCGCAGTCTCGGCAATGTCTTCTATTTTTTCCAACGTAGGTTCAACAACCGTAATATCGATGTTTTTATCCATCAACTTTTGATACATAATACGGCCCATTCGTCCGTGCCCGCATAAAATCCATTTACCCCCTCTTAACGGACAGATATTTCGGTCAAGTGCAGCGTTTGGTGCGCCAGACATCCATTCATTTAAAATCTGAATCGTCGGATTATAAATCATCATGCTTAAATAACTGGCAAATACCCGAAATGGGTCGACAACGTGCACATCCCCACCAATCGCTAAAATTTCAGCTTCATTCTCGACCGATGTCGAACGACAAATGATCTTTATATCTGGTCGTAAAATTCGCGCCGATACGGCAACTTTTAAATTCGCGTCTTCATCATTAGACAAAATCAAAACACCAATGCATTTTTCTCGCTCAATGCCCGCATCAATTAGGTAACGTGGGAATGTTGCATCGGCACACAAGCCCAATACTTTGGTTTTATAATCGCGTAAATCTAAAGCCTGGATTCGCTCCTGATTTTCATCAATCACTACTGCTGACAAACCTGCATCAGTTAAACCACGCAGTAAAAGGCTGCCAGTGTCACCGAAGCCGCACACTAAATAATACTCTGATGATTTTTTCTTTACCGCTTGAGTAAAGGTTTCTTCAGCAAAAGCCGATTGTAAATGTGGGTTTTTAATCAGTGAAATAATTTTTCCCACTGCGTAGATCCATGTCACCACACTGATGTATAAACACACGATCGCCCACAGTCTTTGCGCATTACTAAACGGTGTTGGTAGCTCACCAAATCCTGTTGTGGTAGCGGTATACGCTAAAAAATAAAAAGCATGAAAGAAAGACATGTGGGTCGGTACGCCCGTTTTGTCGGGCAAGCCAGGCATTAGCACCATGCCGAGCATACTAATCGCATAGACACCTATCAATGCAATCAAGGGGGTGCGCATATTACGCAAAATAATAAACGATACTCTGCCCAGCCTAGGGTCTATCATGTTTACGTCTCTAGCGGCGCGACATCAGGGTTTCAGATACCAATATGACCACTGAAATAACATTGGCAACTAAAGCACCGCCTGATAGCGAGACGATAATTGCAGTATTATCTGCATTCAATCCATCCCCAGAAATATTGCTGACATAACCCCAAACAAGTGCAGCCGCTATTAGCTGAAGATTAGCGACCAAACTGGTAGACAATAAGACCGCTCCGACTTGGGTTCTATCACCCAATTTCAGCCCCATTGCAATCAGGTTAACCACAATAGTTGCAAAAAGTTCATAGATATTATGGTGTGTAAAATCGTCTAATTCCCCTAAGAAAAAACCAAAATTTAGGGTTAATGCTAAAACGATAAAAAAACTAAAAACTACTTTTTCAGCGTTCATGGTGCCCTCTTATTATTGTTAAATGAGTTTAGTGTACCCTTTAGTCTTGCTGACACAATAGTGCCACACTATTTATTTAGTTTCTTTCTGTAGTCGTTCTCTTGTAGTGATTAAGTCAGGGCGCTGTTTATTAAGCAAGTTAATTCTTTCATTGCTGTGCTTCAAAATCAGGTTTTTTTCAGCCGCTGTACTCGATGACCAGCCGGTAATTTCATTTATCAAACGTCCACACCCCAAGCATATATCATGCTGGTTTAAGGTACACATTCGTATGCAAGGCGATTTCATATAAATTATAAACTAATCCAGTTGATAAAAAAAAGCCACCCTGAGTGAGTGGCTTTAATGTCTTTCTTTTAACGCTTTAATTTTAACGCTTTAATTTTAATACTGCATTAAAGCTCGTGCTTTTATATTTCTTTATACAGCTTTAGCCATAACAAATGAACCCGGTGCTGGCTCAATTTCCAGATAATCTTGATTACCAAGTGTTGTAGGCGCGTCTATTAATTTACCACCTTGACTCTTTAACCACGCATCCCAATGAGTCCACCAACTACCGGGCAATTCTTTAGACGTCTGCAACCAATGCTCACTACCTTGGCCTAACTCACCATCTACCCAATAACTACGTTTGTTTTTATTGGCTGGGTTAATCACCCCAGCGACGTGCCCACTTCCTGTCAAAACAAAGTCGACCGGACCTTTCACTAGTTCTGTTCCTATAAAAGTGGTTTTCCACGGTGCTATATGATCTTCGATTGCAGACAAAAAATACGTTGGGCAATCAATTTTACCTAAATCAACTTTTACGCCACATAAACTAACGCCACCTGGTTTAGCTAAATTATTTTCTAAGTACATATTACGCAGGTACCAGGTGTACATAGCGGCTGTCATATTTGTTGAGTCACCATTCCAATATAAAATATCGAATGGGGGTGGCGTTTTA
Source organism: Cycloclasticus sp. (assembly GCA_018066825.1). Classification (GTDB taxonomy): domain Bacteria; phylum Pseudomonadota; class Gammaproteobacteria; order Methylococcales; family Cycloclasticaceae; genus Cycloclasticus. The sequence goes on along the minus strand of JAGPVU010000153.1, from coordinate 17,853 downwards.
CCCTTTAAGTAATTATTTACAACATAACTCCAAATCAGGTCATTAGCCCGCAACATAGCAAAGGTTGTTGCCAATTGTTTACCGGGCATTACACCGCCCTCGGCTAATTTATGTTCGTGTTGTTTGACTTGAGATTCATCAATAAAGACACCTATTTCGCCTGGGTCTGAAAAATCTAATAACGTCGTGAAAAAAGTCGCACTGGCAATCGGTTTTTTACGCTTAGCGGCTAAAACCGCGATGGTCGTTGCCAACATAGTACCTCCAATGCACCACGATACAGCATTGATTTTCTTAGCACCTGATATCGCTTTAACCACGTCTATAGCCGGAATGGTGCCGTCAGACAGGTATTCATCCCAAGTGACATCGCCCAATGATTCATCTGGATTTTTCCAAGAGATAATATACACATCATTGCCTTGTTCTAGGCAGTAGCGGACGTATGAATTGTCTTTAGATAAATCAAGAATGTAATATTTATTAATACATGGCGGCACGATCAAAATGGGGCATTCATTCACCTTCTCGGTCAGTGGTTTAAAGTGAACTAATTGAATTAATTTATTCTGAAAAACGACAGAACCTTCAGTCGTAGCAAGGTTTTCACCCAAGGTAAACGCCGACTCATCCGTAATGCTCATTTGACCTTTTTCCATATCCTGCATCAAGTTTTCAAGACCGGCGACCAGATTTTGGCCCTTGCTTTCCATCGTCTCTTTCAGCACTTCTGGGTTGGTTAGGGCAAAATTAGACGGTGACATCGCGTCTATAAACTGGCGTGTGTAAAAATCACACTTTTTCTTGGTGGCATCGTCTAAGGTCGAATCATTAACCAAGTCAGTCAACCAGCGACTTGATAAAAGGTATGATTGTTTTAAATAATTATGCACGGGGCTCTCTTCCCACTCAGCCCCGGAAAAACGACGGTCTCCTCGTTCTGGTTGAACGCTGGAAGAACTATTGGGGTTGAACATATTAAGCCAAATATCAAATTGGTTTTGATAAAAACCACTGACCGCTTTTACCCATTCGTCTGGACTTTCCATCGCTCTGGTCATAATCGTGTTCCACGAATTAGCAAACTGAGCCATCATTTCTTGCGATTCGTTTTTTGAAAAATCCTTAAACATTCCGTGACCTTGCGCGGTCATTTTTTCAAATAACTCCTGCGGGGTTTTATTCTTCATCCTTTATCCTCATCGATTAACTGCGTCAATTGTTTTAAATTAAACATAAAAATATTGCACTGCCGCATTATAGGCATAAGATATAATTTTCCACAAGTGTTAGTCATTAATTCTATGTCTCTGTAAGGTCATGGTTTTTATCATTTATCAGCACACCTTCAGCCGACCAAGATTTGAACACACCTACACGCTCACCTTGCTGCAAGCGGCCCTCTTCTCTTATTTGCCCATTAGGCCAATAGCTAATGAAGTCGCCATGGTACTGACCGTCGACCACGTCAGCTTGCAAAGCGATTTTACCCGCTAAATACCACGACGTATGCCGACCATTCATTGCTCCAGCAACAAAATCCGTGACTGAAATCTTTACCCCTGATGGGTGCCATATCGTCCGCTTACCGTGCATAAGCTCAGCTAGATACTCACACTCTTCAACCAGTTGGCCTTTGTCGTTTTTTTTAATTTTTAACGTCACTTCTTCCTTTCCCATTCTTTTCTCCTATAGCCAAAACGAAAAAACGCGCAAAAAATGCGCGTTTTTTCAATCAGCCCGATGATAAATCGAGCGCGTTATCTCTTTAAGGTTTTAAGTCCCGTTTGGCTCGCAAAATAAGCGGCTAAATCAGCCATATCTTGCTCACTCAAACCCGCTACGCTACCCTGCATAATAGGGTTGTTGCGTGCGCCAGATTTATAGCCTTTTAATGCGTGAACGATATAATCAGCGTGTTGCCCAGCAATGGTTGGAAACATAGAACTTGCGCTAACGCCTTCAGCCCCATGACAAGCCGCACAGGCTGTTGATTTTTCTTTACCGGCCTCGATATTAGCACCAGCGTGAACCGTACTCATGGCCATAACAAAGCCAAAAGCCATTATCGTTTTAATTAGTTGTTTCATTTTTATCCTCAATTCACTATATGCGTAACAATTATTTGCCGTCTTGTTCAAAATAAGCGGCTAAATCAGCCATATCTTGTTCAGATAGGTCCGCTACATTACCGTGCATGGTCGAATGTTGACGTAAACCATCTTTGTATGACTTCATTGCAGCAATCAAATAAGCTGCATGCTGACCACCCAGTTTAGGTACGTGATAAGTAGGGTAGACATTATTATAATTAACCACACCGTGACAGCCCAAACAGGTTTGGCCTTTTATCATACCGGCATTTACATCACCTTCGGCGTATGCTGATACAGACAATATCATTCCTAAACCTAACAAACTCGCTAATAGTCGCTTCATTACTTTATTCTCTCAGTTTTAACTAAAATAAATTTAATCGGTAATTCTACTTAAATCACGCCTGTAGTGCCAGCAGAAACCTTTCGATCTTCTTTTATATTGTTTAATTCTGTTAAAATGCTCGTTTATTTAAAACTTAGTTCATATGCCGAAAATCAGCCTTTACACCACCGCCTACTGTCCTTATTGCACCCATGCCAAGCGCTTATTGGACAGTAAAAACATTAACTACGTGGAAATTTCCGTCGATAACAGCCCAGAACTAAGGGCCGAAATGGAGGCTAAAAGCCAGCGCCGAACCGTTCCTCAAATTTTCAATGGTGACAAACACATAGGCGATTGCATGGAAATTTATGATTTTGAGAGCAGCGGAAAACTCAGTGCTCTTTTAGCCTAAGGGCCTTGAGAAACGTTATTTTAGCCATCGAAAAACAACGTTTAGACAAATGGTTATGGGCAGCCAGGTTTTATAAAACCCGTCGTTTGGCAAGTGACGCCATTGTTGGCGGCAAAGTACATGTGAACGGCCAACGTGTAAAACCGAGCAAAGAAATTCAATTAAACGATAATTTGCAAATTAGTAAGGCGGGTTATCTGTGGGAGCTTATTGTCTGCGGGCTAAACAAACAACGACGGCCGGCGAGCGAAGCAACACAATTGTACGAAGAAAGTGAACGCAGTCAATTACGCCGACAAAAATTGATCGATTTCAACAAAGACCTTTACGCCTCAATACCCCAATCCGATCGTCCGACAAAAAAACAACGACGTCAAATTCATCGTTTTAAACAACAGAGCAACGATTAAAACTAGATGCACGAGGGCGGGATCGGCAGTCCCGCATATTTATTGGCGTATTTAAGCGGCCCATCTGGAAACAAGGTATATAGATAGATAGAAGACGCCTTCTCTTCACCCAATGTGTTTTTAATCGCTTTAGCAAACAAGCGCGCATTCGGTTGGTGCTTATAGTCATCATAATAACCTTGCATAAAGCAAATAATTTCCCAATGCGCTGCTGTCAATACCAGGCCGTCTGACAAGGCTAAGGCTTCAGCAATCGCCTCACTCCACTGTGAGCGTTTTTTTAGAAACCCGTACTCATTTCGTTCAATGCCACTTAGCGCTGCCATTAAAAACACGACCGTACCGGTTGGTGTTCGGTAACCAGCATAACAAAGCCCGCATAATCCACCGGCTCAATCCTGGCATAACATTGGTTTAAACCGATACCGCGCGCCTGTAAATCAGGCGTTAATGCGTACACAGACACTTGGTCGTCAAGCGATTGCAGCAGGGTCGATTGTGCAGTATTAATCGCTGCGTACACGGCGTTTTCTATCAGCAAGATAGCGTCACCAGCTATTGCCTGATCGACACAGTTTTTTAACGCCAGACTCTGACTAGGGTTTTTGTTGATGATGTACAGCATTACAAACTAAAGACCTGATCGGCCAACTGTAATCGTTGCTTAAGTTCATGACGAGAGCTTGTAATAACCGGTATTAATAACTGATCAACGCTGATCGATCGCGCTTGCATGGACTCTTTTTCAACAGAAATATCATTGATGTCATAAATACTCAGCGCATTAAATATTAACGAGTTATCTTTCAAGTCCAGCACCTCAGCCTGTTGATCTTTCATCAATGCGTAGATTCCATCTCCTTCAAACACCAATACCACACGCTGATCAAACGCCGAGGCCATTAACACAATATCTAAAAACTCTTGCATTCGGACATCGCATATCAGCGGTTTATCGATAATAAAAAAAATCGTTTTCACCTTAATCCCCGAATGTAATATGCCGATCGGCGTCGATAAGGGCTTCCATTAACAAACCTAAGCCAGCAATTCTAAACCCGTCGGCTAAGGCCGATTGGTAGCCTCCCAGTTTTTTTGCTACCGTCTGTTCTAACAAACCTCGCCGCTGTGCAGAAGACACACACACCACTAGGTCCACCCCATGCTTGGCATGCAACTCGGACCACCTTTTTACAACATCTCGTTCATCACCGGGTGGACGCGAGTCGCGCAGCGCATTAAAAACACCGTCGTGGTAAAAAAATACGCGGCAAATGTCATGACCGCTTAAAATAGCTGCCTGAATAAAGTGCCACGCGCTATCGGCCGCTTGGTGCTGATAAGGGCTAGCATTTATTTGAAGAGAGATTTTCATTTAACTTGCTTTTAAACTCAATTAGACTGGACTTAACCAACGTTCATGACAAGGTCATTATAATACCATGCGAAGCTTCTACGCCGTACTGCTAGCCACCACAGCTACCGTTATTATTGGTAGCACATTGTATTGGCCCGAACAAAGCTTGGCTAATAACCGTATAAAACTACCGGATATTGGCAACACCTCGAACATTATCATTTCAACCGAGTTGGAAAGGAAACTAGGCGAGGCGTTCCTTAGGAGTATCCGCCGTAGCGTCCCCTTAAGTAACGACCAAGAAGTCAACGATTACGTTCAACAGTTAGGCGATAAGATCGCTAAGTTTAGTGAGCAACCTGATCGAAATTTTAATTTTTTCGTCGTCCAAGATGACCGTATTAACGCTTTTGCTGGGCCCAACGCCAATATTGGAATCAACTCCGGGCTAATTTTAACAACAGAATCCGAAAGCGAGTTAGCCTCTGTTTTTGCACATGAGATTGGCCACGTAACGCTACAGCACTTACAACGCGCTATTGAAACTGCCAGCCAGATGTCCTTACCGAGTGCCGCGGCAACGTTTGCAGCCATTGTGCTTGGGGTTGCCGTGCCGGGGGTAGGCCCTGCGGCAATATTAGCTGTTCAAGCGGGCCAAGTGCAGCAACAAATTAACTTCACGCGCAGCCACGAGGCCGAAGCCGATCGCGTGGGTGTTCAAAATTTAGCCGATGCCGGCTTTGATCCGCGCAGCATGCCCTTGTTTTTTGGTCGGTTACAAAATGCTACCCGCTATTATGGGCAAAAAATACCCGAAATTTTACGTACTCATCCTGTCCCTATTTCGCGGATATCTGATACCTCAGCTCGGGCAGAAAAATACCCGTTTAAGCAAGTTGAAGATTCGCAAGACTTTCGACTGATTAGGATGAAACTGCGCATCAGACAGCTCCAATTACCGACCAATCAGCTGATCGAAGCCCTTGAAATTGAATCCAAGCAAGGTACACAAGAACTAAAAGACGCCGCTTCATACGGCCTAGCCCTAGCATTAACCAAAGACCGGCAGTTTGATAAGGCTCGCTCGATATTGCAAACCTTAAGTTCACGCAACCCAGGCCAATTACATTATTTAACTGCGCAAGCACTAAATGAATACTATGATGAAAAACCACGTATATCGTTAACCCTTTTCGAACGCGCCAAACAACTGTTTCCCAAAAGTCGCGCGGTTAACCTCTTGTATGCAAAAGTCCTGCTGCATAACGGAGAGCCACAGCAAGCGTTACCTTTATTGCTACAAGACTTACACTTGTTTTCACCTAACCCAACCCTGTTTGACCTTCTTTCCATCGCCTATGGGCAAACCGATAATCCGGTTAAAGGCTTCCAATATCGAGCTGAGTATTATTACTTCCTTGGGCAAACCAAAGACGCCATTATTCAACTGGAACAAGCCCTACGTGCTGCCGATAATAACTTCTATTTAAGCAGTCAAATTGAAAATCGCTTGGAGCAGTTTATAGACGACTTGCAAGCGCCACCCTTACTCTAAAAGAATATAACCCCATGCTAAACACTGATAAACCCCCTGGGCTGATTAGACGCCTTGCTGTTATCGTTTACGACGCTTTTTTGTTAATCGCCGTACTTTTTTTTGCAACGATCATACTGCTGCCTTTTCAACAGGGTAACGCCTTTGAGCCAAGTTCTTGGCTCTATTCGTTATATTTACTACTGGTTAGTTTTCTTTTTTATGCTTGGTTTTGGACCAGAGGAGGACAGACTTTAGGCCTACTGGCGTGGAAACTCAGGGTAGTGAATGAAAACGGCTTGCCTATCAGTTGGCAACAAGCTGCTTTACGCTTTGCTAGCGCATGGATTTCGTGGGGTTTATTGGGTTTAGGGCTGATGTGGATGCTGGTTAATAAAGACCGCCTCATGTGGCACGACCTTATCTCAAAAACCCGTCTTGTTTGGAAACGGCCCGCGTAAATTAACCCATTCTACGGATCGTGGTAATTGACGCTACTAAGGCCAACAAGAATGGTAAGGAGGCCGACACTACCGGATTTAGCCCATACACCACACCGATATTGCCAAACAATCGGTCAACAAGGTTAAAACCTATACCAATTAGCGCACCTAACAAAATTCGCGTACCCGTACTACCTGCTCGCTTAACACCTAACACGAACGGTATCGCAATTAACAACATGACCAAAATGACGAGGGGGCGCACTAATTTACTGGTAATCGCTACAATAAATTGCGTTGCATCTTGACCGTTTTTTTCAAGAAATTGGATGTAACTCGCTAAACCCATAATCGAAAGGCGCTCTGGCTTAACAACGATAACGTCCAATAAGCCAGGGTCTAGCAACGAGTCCAGCAAGGCCGACTCGGAACTCGACACATCTACACCCTGCTCCGTAATGGTAGTTTGTTGAATGCCTTTAAGCTGCCATTTATTTTCAACATAACTGGCACTCGACGCGTGCGTAGCGTACTTCAACTTATTATTGCCCGTCATTTCATAAATACTGACGTCCTTTAATTCAGATGAATTAAGAATCTCTCGGATATTTAAATAGACATCGCCATCGCGCGTCCAAAAGCCGTATTTTGTTCGTAGTGCAACTTGTTCATTTTTTGCCGTAAACTTTAACATTTGCGCCGCCTGCTCGGTACTTGGAGCCACCACCTCGCTCACAAATAGCGAGACTAACATTAAGACAACACCGACTCGCAGTGTTGCAGCGATAATTTGCCAACGGCTAATACCCGCGGCTCTCATGGCCGTCAACTCAAAATTATTCGACATAGCGCCGAGCGTAATCAGCGCACCCAATAAGGCAGCCGAAGGCATTAATTCATAAAAGTTTCTGGGCGCAATAAGCGCTAGGTACTTAGTTATTTCCAACAAACCATATTGACCCGTACCCATATCATCTAGCTCATCAGCAAAGGTAATAACCAAGACCAACGACAATAAAAACAGCAAAGCAATGCCAGTGCTTTTGAGCATTTCTACCGCGATATATTTATTGAGCACCCTCATTGCGGTGTTAACCAGTGGTTTTTAAGGTACCTAAAACCCAGCATTTTCATCACCATCAAACCGGCCATAACAACGATTAATCCGTGCACCCACCAAACCCCAAGCCAGTTTGAAATAGTGCCTTTTAGCAACCAAGAATGAGATAAGCTCATTAAGTTTTCAAAAATAACGTAGATCAATAACGCCGTTAATAGATTACCGTACATACCTGCTCGAGGTGACACCCGACTGATCGGAACAGCGAGCAAGGCAAAGGTGAGAATCGCCAATGGGATAGACCAGCGGCGCTGCAGTTCGCTCATTGCTCTTGGCGAATCCATTTGCATTAATTTGCTAGTAGGCCTTTCCTTGATGCCCAAAACGACCTTCATGTCCTTTTTTTCTGCCACGACAACGCCGTATTCTTTAAATTTAGTTATTTTATAATCGGCTTGCCCAGGCGTTCCTTCGTAGCGATGGCCATCTTTTAGAATGAGAAAACGGTCACCTGACTCAGGGTCTATTTTTATCTCACCGCTTTTGGATGAGGTAATACCAAGCTTGCCGTGCTGCCTATTTTGAATAAACACATTGTGCATTTTTTCGTTATCACTAATCTTTTCGACATAAAAAACCAAATCACCGCGACTGTATTCATTAAATCGGCCGTCGGTGATACCACGAATATCTAACTTGGATTGATCATCCGCTTTAACACCTTCGATTTTTTCCATTAGCAAAGGCGTAGCCACTAAGGACAAATAAAGCATTAAACAAAATAACGGAAGTGCAAACATAAAAACCGACCGGTATAACCGCGCAATACCGACACCTGCTGCGAATAAGGCCGTCATTTCTTGATCTCGGTACATTCGGCCTAGTACTAACAGTATCGATAACAGCAAAGCTGCAGGAATGATTTTTATAATCAGTAACAACATATTAAACGTTACTAATGACAACACCGCGTCGGTCGACAGCTCACCGGCTGTCACTTGAGAAAGTAGGCGCACGAGTCGCTGGCTTAATAAAATAACTGACAGCACCAACATCACCCCTAACAACATCTTGCTCAGTTGAACCAAGAATAATCGATCAATGATTTTTAATTTAAACGCAGACATAACAGATGGAATTCGCTTATAGTTATAGGGAAAATAAACAGTCAATAATTGCCGTATCCTAACGGAAAAAGCAAACAAAAACATTATTAATCACTGAGGTCACGCCATGCAATTCGTTTCTAAATCTTCACCCATCGCTAACATCACGTCGCCTTGCCTGATCTTGCCCGTGTACAGCAAAGGTAAACAATCTAAATTAATTGAAACACTAGGTGATGATTTACAAACACTGATATCGACGGTCTTAAAACAAGGCGATGCATCAGGCAAACCGGGGAGCACCTTACTACTACAGACACCTAAAGACAGCAAACTAAAACGCGTATTATTGGTCGGCTTAGGGGAACAAGGGGAAACCCGTGCAGAAGACTTTAATAGCGCCGTGTGCGCAACATTTAACGCGCTTAACAGTTTGCCTGTTAAAACGGTTTGTTGCGCCCTACTAGACACAGACGTTACGGGTAAAGATAGTGAGTGGAAAGTTCGTCAACTTGTTTTAAGCGCTCGCGAAACAATGTACCAATACACAGAAACACTTACCTCTTCAGCGCCAGAAGTACATCGTTTGACTAAATGCCAATTACTCGCCAGTGGCAGTTTAAAAGCGCCCGTCATTGATAATGCTATCACCATCGCCAACAGCATTGCCAATGGCATAAGCAGTGCGAAAAAACTGGCTAACTTACCTGGCAATATCTGTACTCCCAACTATTTAGCAGAACACGCTATAGCGCTAGGAAAACAGCATAAATCGCTCAAAATCACCGTGCTTGAAGAAGCGCAAATGAAAAAACTGGGCATGGGGTCCTTATTGTCTGTTTCTCGTGGATCGCGGCAACCGGCCAAGTTAATTAGCCTGGAACATAAAGGTGCAGCCGCCTCACAAAAACCCATCGTATTGGTTGGCAAAGGATTAACCTTTGATGCCGGTGGTATTTCTATTAAACCGTCAGCCGCCATGGATGAAATGAAATACGATATGTGCGGTGGTGCTAGCGTACTCGGCGTCATGCAGATGTGCGCAGAATTAAACTTGCCGATTAATGTTGTTGGCGTTGTTCCAGCGTCAGAAAACCTGCCCGATGGCGACGCTAATAAACCCGGCGACATTGTCACTAGCATGGCAGGACTCACCATTGAGATCTTAAATACCGACGCAGAAGGCCGATTAATTCTTTGTGACGCTTTAACCTACAGCGCCAAATTTAAACCCGATGTCGTCATAGATATCGCCACCTTAACCGGCGCTTGCGTAGTCGCTTTAGGCAAACACGCCACCGGCTTGCTGGCGAATAACGACGACTTAGCTAATGAACTTTTAGACGCGGGCAAAAAAGCCGGTGACAAAGCGTGGCAATTACCCTTATGGGACGAATATAAACCACAACTAAAGAGCAACTTTGCCGATCTCGCAAATATCGGTGGTCCCGGTGGTGGCACCATAACTGCCGCATGCTTTTTATCGCGTTTTACCGAAGATTACAAATGGGCTCATCTAGATATCGCTGGCACTGCTTGGAAATCTGGCGCCGACAAAGGGGCAACTGGTCGACCCGTTCATATGTTAAGTCAATTTATTTTAGACCGTTGCTAAATAATTTATTGGGCTACCGTTATGACCCGAGTTGATTTTTACCTGCTGCCTAACAGCCAAATCGAACAGCAGCAGCTGTACGCCTGCCGCTTAACCCAAAAAGCGGTTAAGCAGGGCCTTCGCGTGTATATACATACCAATTCTAACGAGCAGTCTAAAACGCTTGATGATTTGCTGTGGTCGTTTTCCGCCAGCAGTTTTGTGCCACACACCTTACATGCCGAAGACTGCGCTCAGCATCCGGTGTATATCAGCCATAGCGGTGACCCAATTGATATCCATGGTGTGCTGATCAACCTAAGTCAACAAACGCCAGATTGTTTTACCCGCTTTGAACGCTTAGCCGAGTTGGTGACCCAAGACGAACGCAACAAACAAGCTGGGCGGGAACGCTTTAAGTTTTATAAAAGTCGCGGCTACCCGCTAAATACACATAAGTTATAAAAAAACACGGCAACTGTTCCGATAGCCGACGCGACAACGCTATAATGGCGGCTTTTAGATAAGCCTAGTGCATCATGATGGATAAAACATACGCCCCCCACGATATAGAGTCACGTTGGTACGCCCAGTGGGAAGAAAACGGTTATTTTGAACCTCAAGGCGGTGATTCAGCGTATTGCATCATGATCCCCCCGCCTAATGTCACCGGCAGCTTACATATGGGGCATGCCTTTCAAGACACCATTATGGATGCTTTAACGCGCTATCACCGCATGCAAGGCAATAACACCCTCTGGCAAGCAGGTAGCGACCACGCTGGTATCGCCACCCAAATGGTGGTTGAGCGCCAATTAAATGCGGAAGGCAAAACGCGCCATGATTTAGGCCGCGAACCCTTTATTGAGCGCATTTGGGACTGGAAAGAACATTCTGGTAATACGATTTCAAAACAGCTACGACGCATGGGCTCTTCGCTCGATTGGTCGCGTGAACGCTTTACCATGGACGAAGGCTTATCGAAGGCGGTACGTGAAGTATTTGTCAAACTGCACGAAGAAGGCCTTATTTATCGGGGCAAACGGCTGGTTAATTGGGACCCTAAGCTACACACCGCGGTGTCTGATTTAGAAGTTATTTCGCAAGAAGAACAAGGGCATATGTGGCATATGCGCTATCCGCTAGCCGATGGCAGTGGCGACCTAGTCGTCGCTACCACGCGACCCGAAACCATGCTGGGCGACGCCTGCGTTGCGGTGCATTCGTCCGATGAGCGCTACCAGCACTTAATCGGCAAAATGATCGCCCTGCCGTTATGTGATCGTGAGATTCCGGTTATTGCTGACGACTATGTCGACCCCGAATTTGGTACCGGCTGCGTAAAAATAACCCCTGCACACGATTTTAACGATTATGAGGTCGGGCAACGTCACGCGATGCCACTCATCAACATTTTTACCATTGATGCCTGCATTAACGAAAACGCACCAGCCGCCTACCGTGGTATGGATCGCGTCGCTGCACGCAAGCAAATTGTTAGCGATTTAGACGCGCTTGATCTACTAGTTAAGGTGGATGATCACAAACTGATGATTCCACGCGGCGATCGCTCAGGTGTCATCATCGAGCCTTTATTAACGGACCAGTGGTTTGTTAAAGCAAAACCACTCGCTGAACCGGCTATTGAAGCAGTCAAAAGTGGCAAAATAAAATTTGTGCCTGAAAATTGGGATAAGACCTATTACAACTGGATGAATGACATTCAAGACTGGTGCATCTCGCGACAAATTTGGTGGGGCCACCGTATCCCCGCTTGGTATGACGCTGAAGGCAAGGTTTATGTTGGGCGTGATGAGGCCGAGGTGCGCAAAAAGCACCAGCTAGCTAATAACGTTGAATTAAACCAAGACGAAGACGTATTAGACACCTGGTTTTCATCCGCACTCTGGCCTTTTTCTACCCTTGGCTGGCCCGACAAAACACCCGAACTCGATACTTTTTACCCCACGAGCGTATTAGTGACCGGCTTTGATATTATTTTCTTCTGGGTCGCCCGGATGATTATGATGGGCCTGAAGTTTATGGATGATGTGCCATTTAAAGAAATTTATATCCATGGTCTAGTACGCGACGCAGAAGGCCAAAAAATGTCTAAATCCAAAGGCAATGTTTTAGACCCGATTGATTTAATTGACGGTATTAGCCTACAAGCCTTAGTTGAAAAACGCACCCAAGGCTTAATGCAGCCGAAGATGGCGACTAAAATCGAGAAGGACACGCGTAAACACTTTCCCGATGGCATCCCTTCATTCGGCACCGACGCCTTGCGATTTACCTTTGCTTCGCTGGCCTCAACCGGGCGTGATATCCGCTTTGATTTAAACCGTATTGAAGGCAACAGAAATTTCTGCAACAAGCTTTGGAACGCCACCCGTTACGTATTAATGAATACCGAGGGTGAAGACACCGGGTTGGATGACGCACCCGTTGAACTCAGTTTGGCGGATCGTTGGATCATCTCACGCTTGCAAAGGACTGAAGCCAATGTGATTGACTGCATAGACAAATACCGTTTCGATTTAGCAGCCCAATCGCTGTACGAATTTTTGTGGAACGAATATTGTGATTGGTATTTGGAGCTATCAAAACCCATCCTGTTGGATGAAAGCAGTAATGAACAGCAAAAACGCGGTACTCGCAGAACGCTTATTCGCGTATTAGAAACTGTATTGCGTTTGCTGCACCCACTGATGCCCTTTATCACTGAAGAAATTTGGCAACAAGTAGCACCCTTGGCAGGAAAGTCTGGCGACACAATTATGCTTCAACCTTTTCCAACACCTGACGACAGTAGAATTTCTGCCGACGCTGAACAAGAGATGCAATGGGTCATGGACTTTGTGATGGGCGTTCGTAAAATTCGTGGCGAGATGAATATTGCACCGAGCAAGCCATTGCCGGTACTGTTAAAAAACACCTCTACCGATGATCAAACACGGCTAAAAAACAACCTATTGTTACTGAATAAACTAGCCCGTTTAGCGTCCATTGATACTCTACCAACCACTGACGAAGCCCCCCAATCTGCAATTGCTTTAGTAGGCGAAATGCAAATTCTGATTCCAATGGCTGGCTTAATAGATAAAAGCGCCGAGTTGGAACGACTTAATAAAGAAATAGACAAGTTAGAAAAAGAGCTCGCTCGAATCACCGGAAAACTTGCTAATGCAGGCTTTGTGGACAAAGCCCCTGCAACTGTGGTTGAAAATGAAAAACAAAAACAGCAAGAAATATCGTCAAAGCTCAATAGTCTAAAGCAGCAAATAGATAAAATAGCTAGCCTGTAATTTAGTCTAGCTAATTAAACCCAAAGGGCTTTAGCACTTTAATTAGCTAAAACAAGTTTCACCACGACCACTACAGCCATAATAAATAAAAATACCACTATAAAGCCACTAACAATAAAAACTTTGGGGTTTCCATGCTCAAAATCCCGCTGACGGCGCGACTCTTTAGAAACACCCAAAAATGACAATAGCGTACTCGCCACCATCTGCCAAAACGAGGGTTTTTGGCTGTTCTGGCTCACCTTATTATCGTTCATTTAAGACGCTCGAATAAAAAATGGTATTTTATCACTCACTCGACCAACTTTTTCAGTAAAACCCTTATTTTCAACTAGACTACTTAAAGATATTAATTTTAAGAGATGTTATGGATATTGATTTACAAGATTTAAGCGTGCTTTTAGTTGAGCCTTCTGGCACACAACAACGAATCATAGAACGCGAGCTCAATAGCTTAGGCATTAACAACGTCGATTGCGTGAACTCAGCACAAGAGGCTCTCGATTTTATTAGCTTTAGCGCCCCTGATGTCGTACTCAGCGCCTATTATCTAAGTGATATGACCGGCAGTGAACTACTGCACACGCTTAGAGAGGACGAGGTTAACCACGAAATCTGTTTTGTTCTGGTTTCTAGCGTAACCGACATCCACCAATTGGATACCGTTCGACAAGCGGGGGTTGTTGCCATTTTACCAAAGCCTTTTGATGCCAATGATATGAAACTAGCGCTCAAAGCAACCCTTAGCCACATTAATCCCGAAGAAATACAGATCGGTAACGCCCATCTCGAGGACCTTAAAATATTAGTGGTCGATGACAGTGCTTTAGCTAGAAAATACATCAAAAAAACACTCGTTTCTATGGGGTTGGATAACATCACCCAAGCTGAAAATGGCCTTGAAGCCGTTGATATTTTGAATAACTCTTTATTCGATTTAATCGTCACGGACTACAATATGCCAGAAATGGACGGCTGTGAGTTATCTGCCTATATCCGGCAAAACAGCAACCAACCCTCTGTTCCCATCATTATGGTGACCAGCGAACATAACAAAAGTCGGCTAGCTGCTGTACAACAAGCCGGTGTTTCAGCCATTTGCGATAAACCCTTTGAGCCCGATAATGTGAGACAATTGATTTCCCAATTATTACAATAAATTCACCGGCTAATGGCAACACCTAAAAACCACTTCAGCATTGTGATGCCCTGCTTGAATGAAGCAAAAAATCTCGGCGCATTGTTACCTAAACTAAAAGAACTGCATGCAGAAGCAGAAATATTGGTGATCGACGATGGCTCAACTGACAAGTCCGTTGAAATTTGTCGCCAATTCGACGTTAAGGTTATTTCCCACCCCCACCCCTTAGGCAACGGCGCTGCCATCAAAACAGGTGCACGCAACGCTTCTGGAGAAATCATCGTTTTTATGGATGCCGATGGCCAGCATAAGCCAAAGGACATTCAACGATTACTCGATAAGTTAGCTGAAGGCTACGATATGGTGGTGGGCGCTAGAGAGTCTGGCTCTCACGCATCAAAAAAACGCTTATTGGGCAATGCTATTTTTAATCAATTAGCGTCCTTTATGACCGGGCATAAAATTGAAGACCTGACGTCCGGCTTTCGCGCCGTTCGAGCCAAGCATTTTAAAAGATTTCTCTATTTACTACCCAACGGCTTTTCGTATCCGACTACCTCAACGATGGCTTTTTTTCGTTCTGCTTTGCCCGTTGCTTACATCCCAATTAAAGCCGGTAAACGAGAAGGCAAAAGTAAAATAAAACTACTCAAAGACGGCTTGCGTTTTTTTATTATTATCTTAAAAATTGGCGCGCTGTTTTCACCCATGCGTTTATTTTTACCTACCAGTGTCGCCTGTTTTTTGCTTGGTGTAGTCAACCATATCAGCACCTATGCCATGTCTGGAAATTTTAGTAATGGCACACTCTTATTGTACGTTGCGTCTGTTTTTATCTTTTTGATGGGGATATTGTCTGAGCAAATTTCCTCGTTGCATTATAGAAATACAGATAAAGACTAAATTATAAATTTGCACATTATTAAGCCTTAATGAACACCTCAGCTCCATTAAAAGTCTTGCTGCTTACATCAAGCTACCCAAGAAATGATAGCGACAACAGCTCTGTCTTCTTGCGATATCTTGCTACCAATCTAGCTAAGCAAGGTGTAGATATTCATGTTTTAGCACCCGACCACCCTCGTGTTAAAAATGCAGCCCTTGATGCGGGCGTAAAAAATCACTGGTTCCAATACCTTCCAAAACAATGGCAACAACTAACATATGGCTCAGGGATACTGCCGAATTTAAAAAGGAACAAACTGCTTTATTTACACGTTCCTTTTTTTTTAATTAGTATGTTTTTTTCTCTGTTATTTTTATGTAAAAAAATAAAACCTGATGTTATTCATGCACACTGGATTATCCCTCAAGGGTTTATAGCCGTTATTGTCGGCAAACTGTTAAATATACCTGTCATTGCGACAGCACATGGTGGTGACGCTTTCTCGCTTAATACTGACCTACTGAGTCGATTAAAAGTATTTACACTCAAGCGATGTAAATTTTGGACAGCAAACACGTCTGCTACTGCAAAAGCTTTTGGCACTACCAGTGATCTACCAAAACCAATCATTATTCCAATGGGCGTGGATATCGAACATTTCAGATCTGGCAATGCGGATAACGTATTAGGCACTGAAACTAGAAAAATAATCTTATTCGTTGGCCGATTGGTCGAAAAAAAAGGCGTTAAATATCTTATTAAAGCATTTTCAATGCTGCCTAAAAAAACTCAAGATGAGTCCACTTTGTGGATTGTTGGAGATGGTGATGAACGTAAAAGCCTTGAACATCAGGCCCAGAATTTAGGCGTCAAAAATATAAAATTCTGGGGACAAATACAAAACAAACAACTTCCTGACTTTTACGCTGCCGCCACATTATTTGTAGCGCCGTCCATTATTGACTCAAAAGGTGATACCGAGGGACAGGGCGTTATTTTATTGGAAGCTATGGCAAGTAAAACCCCTATCATAGCTACAACCGTCGGCGGCATTTCTGAAGTAATTACAGATGGTAAAACTGGTTTACTTGTGCAGCAAAAGAACTCAAGCGCACTATCAACAGCTATTCAACTTCTGGTTAACAATCCAAAAACTACTGAAGCCTATAGTGGAAGCGCATTAGAGCATCTAGTTAAAACCTATTCGTGGGAACCCATCGCGCAACAATTTATTTCAATATTTAATGATCTATCTACTAAAAGTTAACCTGATCAATCACCTCTTCAAACAACACCTTGTACGCAGTAACCATTCTTTCTAAGGTAAATAAACGCTCTACTTTCTCCCGGTTATAGGCACCCATTTCTTTACGTAACCTTGCACTACCAGCCAAGAAATTAATCTTTTCGGCAAAGTCATCTACCTTGCCTAAACCACATAAAAAACCGCCTGTGCCATTATCAATTAACTCTGGTAAAGCAGAGCAATCAGTTGCCACAACAGGCAATCCACACGCCATTGCTTCAGCTGCGGCCAAACCAAACCCTTCTCGCACCGTTGGAAACAAAAGAATGTCGGCTGACTGATATAAGGCTGGCATATCTGCATAGTCAACTCGGCCTAAATTAACCAAACGAGGATGCGCTGGCAGTGCCTTCACATTACGCAAACCCGATGTGTAACAAATTGAAATATTGGGGTTCAGTTTATTTAATATGGGCAATAACCACTGAGCACCTTTTCTACTACTTAAATTACCGCTAAACAACACCTTGATATTTTTTTGATTGGCTAGTTTACTTGATGGGACAAAGACAGCCTCATCTATACCGTTATAAATTACCCGAATTTCCTTATCTAGCCCCAATTCCTTCTGCACTAGCTTAGCTGTAAATTGGCTCACCGCCGTTAACTCACTGGCTAGGTTAACCGCCTTTTTAGTCAACCACTTTAAGTCGGTTTGATAATGGATATTCTGAAGAGCGCTGCTGTATGCACGCATATAATCATCTAAAACATAATTATGAAATGTCAGTACTAAAGGAACGCCTTTTTTTGCATGAAAAAAAGCATAATCTGGGGTTGTATGAATTAGTGTTGGCTTCAATTGACGCCCAACTGGGACCAATGAAGGTGGGAAAAGCGTGCGATAAGGGCTATAAGGCACGACTTGATAG
>JAGPVU010000133.1 GCA_018066825.1 Cycloclasticus sp. | reverse complement strand
TTGATAAACCGTCTGTGTTAATAAAATAGTCGTCTGCGTGTAAAAAAATAAGATAATCGCCAGTCGCCAATCCTATCCCTTTATTCATAGCCTCGGCAATGCCACCATCAGTCTCTGAAACCCATTGATCAATCGAGGCTTGGTAACGTTTTATAATATCCACCGTTCCATCTGTCGACAGCCCATCTACGATAATATATTCGAATTCAACGCCTTTTTGTTCTACAACACTTTGTATTGTTTCTTCAATGTACTCGGCTGCGTTAAAGCAAACAGTGATTACGGATATTTTATGCATTGATTAAAGCTTAATGATGTCATTTAAATTAAAGTGTAGGATGATTTTAGTAAAGCAAACGATTCGTTATTTTTAAGCCCTTAGTTTATTACATATGAAAAAAATCACCTCTATTATTCTATCTGGTGGCTCTGGCAGCCGTTTATGGCCTTTATCCCGCCAGTCACGGCCCAAACAATTTTTAGCCCTTGCATCCGATAAAACGATGTTCCAAGATACCTTATTACGGCTTGATTCGCCCATTATAAATAACAAACCGACGATTATTTGCAGCGCCGATCACAGATTTATGGTGGCCGAACAACTGCGCGAGCTGAATATAACGGCTGAATCCATTGTTTTGGAGCCGATTGGCAAAAATACCGCCCCCGCCTTAACAATAGCTGCCTTGAGCCATGACCCAGAGGCCATTTTGTTAGTGTTACCATCCGACCACGTGATCGCTGATAAAGCCGCGTTTCATAACGCCTTGGCCGTTGCACAACCGTTAGCCGAAGATGGGCAAATCGTCACCTTTGGGATTGTACCGACCCAGCCTGAAACTGGTTATGGTTATATTGAAGCAGCGCCTTCTGTATCGATTGATTGGTCCCCCATTACACGTTTTGTAGAGAAACCCAACGCGGAAACAGCCCAGCGTTATTTAGATGCCGAGAATTTCTACTGGAATAGCGGCATGTTTATGTTTAAAGCGTCTACTCTATTGGCAGAATTAAGTGCTCATAGAGCCGATATTTTAACGGCTTGTACCGACGCTATTGTTAAAGCAAAAAAGGACATGGATTTCACCCGTTTAGATGCCGAAGCCTTTGAGCAATGCCCATCTGAGTCAATCGATTATGCCGTATTGGAAAAAACGGATAAAGCCGTTGTAGTCCCCCTTGACGCTGGCTGGAGCGATTTAGGCTCTTGGACCTCGTTATGGCAAATAGGCGACAAAGATGCTAACAACAACATCATTAAAGGTGACGTACTTCAACAGGCATCGAGCAACTGCTATATTCATGCTGAGAGCCGACTGGTAACGTCTTTAGGCCTTGATAATGTGATTATTGTAGAAACGGCTGATGCCGTTATGGTAGCTAATCCCGATCATATCCAAGATGTTAAATTATTGGTTGATCGATTAAAAAAAGAACAACGTAGTGAATCCATCGCCCACCGACAAGTGCACCGACCCTGGGGCAAGTACGATTCAATAGACACTGGCAAACGCTACCAAGTTAAACGTATTACTGTTAATCCGGGTGCTAAGTTATCGGTACAAATGCACCACCACCGCGCTGAACATTGGATTGTTGTTTCTGGTACCGCAAAAGTAACGATTGATGGCCACGAGCAACTGTTATCAGAAAACCAATCCACCTACGTCCCTATAGGAAGTATTCATTCATTAGAAAATCCAGGTAAAGTTGTGGTCGAGTTGATTGAAGTACAGTCGGGTTCTTACCTTGGTGAGGATGATATAACGCGTTACGAAGATCTTTATGGCCGACACCAATAAAAACCGCTATTGGATCACAGCTTTATCGTTGAATAGCGTTATTTAACTGTATATAGTCTGGACAAAAACTCAATTTCTACTACTATTGCAGCATACATTTTATTAATTGATCAATACAGGGATTTATTCGACCAACATGCCAGCAAGCACTGAGAAAATTTATTTAGGCGGCCTAGCAAGACGATTGGTTTTGGACGGTTTACTCACTGAAGCAGCCGCACACAAACACTTTGTTGCCGCCAGCAATAAAAAAATGCCATTCGTTACTTTTTTGGTGTCACAAAAGGTTCTTGACGGACAAACCATCGCCCTCGCCGCCTCTGATGAATTTGGCATGCCTTTGTTTGATATAAATGCACTTAATCGTGAAGTAATCCCAAAATCAATCGTCGATGAAAAACTGATTCGAAAACACCACGCATTGCCCATGTTTAAACGCGGCAATAAATTATTTGTTGCCGTCTCAGACCCGACCAACCTCCAGGCTCTAGATGAAATAAAGTTCCAAACAAGGATGAGCACCGAGGCCATCTTAGTTGAAGAGGATAAGTTAGCCAAAGTGATCGACGTCGCGATGGATGATGAAGATACATCCATGCATGATCTATTGGATGATGATCTAGACAATATTGATTTTGAAGAAACTGGCGATAAACCCCCTGCGGATGACATTGACAGTGACATTGATGATGCGCCCGTGGTGCGTTTCGTTAATAAAATTTTACTCGATGCAATCAAAAAAGGCGCCTCCGATATTCATTTTGAACCCTACGAGAAGAGCTTTAGGATAAGAACCCGCCAAGACGGGATTCTTAAAGAAGTGGCCTCACCCCCCATGAATATTGCCAATAAGTTAACCTCGCGCATCAAAGTCATGTCGCGAATGAATATTTCCGAACGGCGTATTCCGCAAGACGGCCGGATTAAGATGGCTCTTTCTAAAAATAGAGCTATTGATTTTCGTGTTAACACCTGCCCAACGTTGTACGGCGAAAAAATTGTGCTACGTATATTAGACCCGACATCAGCACAAGTTGGCATCGAACAGCTCGGTTTTGACCCCGCACAAAAAGCTAATTTTTTAAAAGCCATTGCAAAACCCTACGGCATGATCTTAGTAACCGGCCCCACTGGTAGTGGTAAAACGGTCAGCCTGTATACTGCGCTTAATATCCTAAATGAGCCAGATATCAATATTTCAACCGCGGAAGACCCCGTCGAAATTACGGTAGCTGGTATTAATCAGGTTAACGTCAACCCAAAAACGGGCTTGACCTTTGCCGAAGCACTGCGGGCTTTTTTACGTCAAGACCCTGATATCATCATGGTAGGTGAGATTCGCGACCTAGAGACGGCGGAAATTGCTGTAAAAGCTGCGCAAACTGGTCATCTCGTGTTATCCACACTACACACAAATGATGCACCACAAACCTTAAACCGGCTCAACCAAATGGGCATTCCTCCCTACAATATTGCCTCCGCCGTGTTACTCATCATGGCTCAGCGACTCGCTCGTAAGTTATGTGAATCGTGTAAAAAAGAAGAAGACTTGCCCGCAGAGCTGCTTATAAAAGAAGGTTTTAGTGAAAAAGAAGCTAAAAAAATGAAAATTTTTAAGGCTGTGGGTTGTGACAATTGCGTCAATGGCTATAAAGGCCGTATAGGTATTTTCCAAGTCATGCCTGTTTCTGAGGCGATGGAAAAACTCATTATCGCAGGCTGCTCCACTAAAGACCTTGAAGAACAATCTGCTAAAGATGGCATTTTAACACTTAGGCAATCCGGCCTTGAAAAAATACGGACAGGCATCACCAGCATTGAAGAAATTAACCGAATCACTAAAGACTAAACATTATGGCCGCTAATCCATCAAAAATCGTATTTCAGTGGGAAGGGACAGATGCTAAAGGTAATCGTAACAAAGGCGAAATAAGTGCCCGAAGTGAAGCCATCGTTAAAGCCGAATTGCGCAGGCAAGGTGTTCGCCCTCTTAAGGTTAAAAAGAAATCACAACCATTGCTGGGTAGCTTCGGTCAAAAGCCCATTGTCGCTAGGGATATTGCTATCTTTAGTCGTCAGCTCGCCACCATGATGGCTGCCGGTATTCCGCTAGTGCAAGCATTTGATATTATCGGTAAGGGCCACGAAAAACCAGCCATGCAAGAAATGTTAGCATCAATTAAAGCCAATATTGAGGGTGGTTCGACCTTAACTGAAAGCTTGGCTAAGTTTCCTTTTCATTTCGATGAACTGTTTTGCAATCTAGTCGAAGCTGGCGAACACGCGGGTATCCTTGAAGAACTCCTGAATAAAATTGCTGAATACAAAGAAAAAACTGAAAGTCTAAAAGCTAAAATCAAAAAAGCCCTAACGTACCCCATAGCCGTACTTGTGGTGGCCATCATAGTGAGTGCTGTTTTACTTGTTTTTGTAGTGCCTCAATTTGAAAGTCTATTTAGCGGCTTCGGTGCCGACCTACCCGCCTTTACCCAAATGGTGGTTGAATTATCCCGTTTTATGCAAGAGTCATGGTGGCTGGTATTTGGCATAATCGGCATCGCTGTTTTTGTCTTAATGCAGGCTAAAAAACGCTCACGTAAGTTTAACCACTTTCTCGATCGCTTAGTTCTAAAGCTACCCGTTATTGGCGACATTATGAATAAAGCGGCTATCGCGCGTTTTGCCCGCACTTTATCCACTATGTCGGCTGCTGGCGTACCACTAGTCGAAGCCTTAGAGTCCGTGGCTGGCGCAACGGGTAATATCGTCTATTCTGTCGCCGTTATGCAGATGAGAGAGCAAGTAGCTACCGGTATCCAGCTGCAGCAATCGATGAAAAATGTTGAATTATTCCCCCATATGGTGGTGCAAATGGTAGCTATTGGTGAAGAGGCTGGTTCGGTTGAAACCATGCTCGCCAAGGTCGCTGATTTTTATGAAGAAGAAGTAGATAACGCGGTCGACTCGCTTAGCAGCTTAATCGAACCGTTGATTATGGCCATTTTAGGCGTCTTAGTCGGTGGTTTAATTGTCGCCATGTATCTACCCATCTTTATGATGGGTTCAGTTTTTTAAAGAAGTTAGCGGCTGTTTGTACCATGGAGCTATTACATACGTTTGAACAAAACGCTTTCTTTTTCTACCTGTCGCTTGGTCTTTTAGGATTGATTGTCGGTAGTTTCCTTAATGTGGTTATCTATCGTTTGCCCATTATGCTACAAAAAAACTGGCGTATTGAATGCTTGAGTTTTCTTCAACAAGACGACCCTCAGCAAACCGTAGACGAGCCTTTTAATCTATCCCAACCCCGCTCACGCTGCCCCTCTTGCAAACAAGCCATTACTGCTCTAGAAAACATACCTGTTATTAGCTATATTTTCTTAATGGGCCGTTGCCGTCATTGCCGCAGCCCTATTTCAATCCGCTACCCTATTATTGAACTACTCAGCGCCGCTTTAGCTTTAATTATCGCTTTTGAATTTGGCGTTTCACTGCAAACTGGCTTTGCGGTAATTTTTACCTGGGTTCTTATTTGTTTAACCATGATCGATATCGATACCCAATTACTGCCCGACTCGATCACCTTGCCCTTACTTTGGTTAGCGCTTTTCGCTAGCCTATTAAATATTTTTGTAGACCCAACAACCGCCATTATTGGCGCTCTTGCCGGCTATTTAAGCCTTTGGTGTGTATTTTGGTTATTTAAACTAATCACGGGCAAAGAAGGCATGGGCTATGGTGATTTTAAGTTACTCGCCGCCATTGGTGCTCTTCTGGGTTGGCAACTACTACCGTTGGTTATCATCTTATCTGCCTTTTCCGGCGCAGTGATTGGCATAAGCATGATCGTTTTCAAAGGTCAGAACAAACATAAAGCCATTCCCTTTGGCCCTTATTTATCTATTGCCGCCTTTATTGCTCTAATTTGGGGAGACACTATTAACGCGTCATATCTACAGTTTGTTGGTCTATAAAACTGTATGTTAAATATTGGGCTAACGGGTGGTATTGCTTGTGGTAAGTCGACAGTTACGCGCTTGTTTGAAAAACTAGGCGTTCCCGTCATTGATGCTGATGAAATCGCACACAGCCTTGTTCTTCCACAACAACCAGCATTGGCGTTGTTAGAAAAGGCATTTGGCAGCCAAATTATTACCGCTGATGGTTCGTTAAATAGGGAGGCGTTACGCGAACTGGTGTTTAGTTCGCCCAGTGATAAAAAAAAACTTGAGGCCATCTTACACCCGCTAATATATCAAACGATGCAGCAACAATTAAACCACTGCAAGACACCCTATGTGATCCTTAGTATTCCTTTATTGCTTGAAAGCAAACAACCTTTACACATTGATAGGGTTTTGCTGATCGACTGTCCAGAGGATATTCAAATTCAGCGCGTCAAAAGTCGAAATGGCTTTAGCGAAAAAATGATTAAAGCTATTATAAAATCTCAATGTCCGCGAAACGAACGATTACAACACGCGGATGATGTTATCAATAACACGAGCACGTTAAAAAACTTAGTTTCTGAGGTTAGTAAACTGCATGAATCGTACTTAAAAATCAGTACTAGTAAAAACCCTTAACATCCTGCAAAATAGTCTAATTAACTTAATAATTTCAACGTTTTGAACGAGCAAATAACCTACGAATTACCACTCAGTGAACGTATCCGTATTTTTTTACGGCTACAAAACCTGTTCGATCAAATGCAATATTTTGCTCTACACGATAATGAGCATCAAAACAGAGCTGAATTGAATTGTTTGTTGGATATTCTCACCATTACAAGCCGAAACGATTTAAAAAATGAAATTATCAAAGAAGTTGAGCGGCATACAAAAAGCTTAGTTATCTTTTCTAAAAACCCGCATGTTGATAGTACAAAGCTTAAAAAAAGCATTGAGCAACTAAACGACTTGAACCTTAATTTAATGTCATCCAATGTTCGTACTGAAAACAAACTTAACCAAGTTGAGTTATTAAAAAGCCTTGCTCAACGCAGCAGTATTCCAGGCGGTAGTTGTGATTTTGATCTACCCATTTTTCACTTTTGGTTACATAGACCTTTGGCTGAACGGCGTAATGAAATACAAAGATGGACTGACAACTTAACACCTCTACATCAAGCAATAACCTTGTTGCTTCAGTTTATTCGCTCTAGCGCCACCCCGATGACTAAAACAGCCCATTTAGGGTTTTATCAACAAAGCCTAGACCCCAACCACTGCGCTCAGCTATTACGCGTCTCCTATGATCGGCAGGCACATTATTACGCCGAAATCAGCGGTGGCAAGCATCGATTTACCGTGCGCTTCATGCAGCCTAGCGAAACAGAAAGAGCCACCCAAGTGGATGAAGATATCTCATTCACCTTACATGTCTGTCAACTATAAGCCCATGCCTACTCAAGTTATATGCCCTAATTGCCAACAAACCGTTTTGTGGACTAAAGAATCTGCGTTCAAGCCATTTTGCAGCGAACGTTGCAAAATGATCGATCTGGGCGATTGGGCATCAGAAAAACACGCTATAGCTGGGGAAGATGTTCAATATGTTGATCAAGAGGACTATCTCGAGCATTAACAACCTGTTTCTTTTACGAAACATCTAATACCTGAAATACCCTGGGCATTGTGCTCTACCGCTACCACTCGATCTTCTGCACTAAGACCACCTAATGCAAACACCGGTAAGAACACCGTATTCACTAACTTTTTAAATGTCGTCCAACCTATAGGGGAGCAGTTAGGGTGCGTTTTAGTCTGTAAAACAGGCGATAAGACGGCAAACAGTACGCCCATTTTTTGCGCCTGTTCCAGTTCTTTTTTATTATGGCACGACGCCGCGACTAACATGTCAACCGGCAAGGCTTCTTTAATCGTAAACAACTGATTGGCGTTAAGGTGTACTGCGGGTGCTTTCAACGCCCTAGCCAAATCCATGCGGGTATTTAAAAACAATCTCACGTTTGCTGATGTGCATCGCGCAAGCGCACGCTTTGCAAGCGCTATGAACGCTTCATCAGTCAACGAATTTGCGCGCCATTGAATCATCGTATAGCCCGCTGCTATCAAGGCATCTAATTGGGTTAACATGCAATTATCATCACCCAAACTATCGTCAACGATAGGGTAAAAAAAATCCAAACCTAATGTTTCGACAATCTGTCTATTGGCTGATGGGAAATCAAAGTTAGCTAATTCTGCAGCACTAACCCATTGCACTTTCTGCTGTTCCATCCCGATCGCCTGCCCTTGGTATTGTTCAACTAAAAACACATTTAACAGCACTGACAGATCATCGTAATGATATTTAATCTTTAAGAGCGGTTTCGCCGAATGAATCACGATACCTAGCTCTTCTGACAGCTCCCTTTGCAAGCCCTGAAAAGGCGTTTCACCCAACTGGATCTTCCCGCCTGGAAACTCCCATAAGCCGCCTTGGTGCTGGTGTTGGAAGCGATGACTAATAAGAATTTCACCGTATTTATTTTTGATTACACCCACCGCTACATTTAACATGCTCATCAAGGCATGCTGTGTGACAAGTCTTTATGAACGGTATTCTGCATTGATCTTCACGTAGTCGTACGACAAATCACACGTCAATACAGTCGTACTGCAAACGCCTTGTGCCAAGTCGATCCTAACGGTGATTTCATCTTGTTGCATAACATGCTGACCTTGTGCTTCAGTATAATCGCTTGCACGCATACCCGCTTTTACGATGCAGACATCACCTAGATAAATCGACACCTGATCAACATTGAGCTGTTCCGCTTTGGCCCTACCAATAGCCGCTAAAATCCTACCCCAGTTAGGATCAGACGCAAAAAAAGCCGTTTTAACCAGTGGCGAGTGCGCAACTGTATAGGCTACTTTTTCGGCATCTTCGGCACTTGCTGCGCCTTCAACGTTAACCTTAATTAACTTGCTCGCGCCTTCCCCATCACGCACGATCGATTCTGCCAAATACTGACACAGCTCAGATAGCACGATTAAAAACTCGGCGTACCTTGATTCATCCTCGGATTTAATCTCTGGTGTATCAACCACTCCTGTGGCCATCAATATTAGCGCGTCATTGGTTGACGTATCGCCGTCGACTGTAATTCTGTTAAACGATACATTAACAGCCTTATTCAGCATTGATTGAAGCACGGGTTGACTGATTGGCATATCGGTTGCCACATAACTGAGCATGGTCGCCATATCTGGCCGTATCATACCCGAGCCTTTTGCTATACCTGTCAGGGTTATTGTCTCTCCATCCAGCTCTAGCGAACGACTACAGCCCTTTACCCGGGTATCTGTGGTCATGATCCCCTTCGCCGCCTTTGCCCAATGCTCCGCATTGAGGTCATCTACCGCCGCCTGTAAAGCATCAATGACTTTATTAACCGGCAAAGGCTCACCAATCACCCCGGTTGAAAACGGCAGTATATTAGCTGTTTTAGAATTAACCCGCTCTGCAAGACCTTCACAACACTGTTTAGCAGCTAATAAGCCTTGTGTACCTAAACCCGCATTAGCGTTACCCGAATTAACCAAAAGGTAGTTAGGCCTTGTATCAGCCAGGTGTTGCCTCGCTAACGTAACCGGTGCAGCACAAAATTTGTTTTTAGTGAAGACCGCAGCCACACGCGTCGTATCGGCCAATTCAAATAACACAATATCATCACGAACATTTTGCCTAATGCCGGCAGAGGCTGTTCCAATGCGTATACCAGAAATAGCCTTTAAATGTAATTCAGTTGACTTACCTACTGCCATTAACAGCTCCCCGTTTCTTTATAGCTTGCCGTGACATTGCTTAAACTTCTTACCAGAACCACAAGGGCAGGGATCATTGCGACCAACTTTCTTGTCAGAGCGCTTAAACGGTTGGTCTCTTTCCTCTACTGACGCAGCATTACCTAAGGCGTTGCTATCTGCGTGCTTAAATTCCATCTCTTGCTGCGTGCGACGTTGTTCATCAATCGCTTGAACGTCCTCTTCAGCACGAACTTGTACTTTACTAACCAGCATAACCACTTCACGTTTAAGAGCATCCAGCATGTCGGTGAACATCTCGAAGGCTTCACGTTTATATTCTTGCTTGGGGTCTTTTTGTGCATAACCGCGCAAATGAATGCCTTGTCTCAGGTGGTCCATAGCGGCGAGGTGGTCGCGCCAAGAGCTGTCCAAAGTTTGTAACATCACGGATTTTTCAAAGTGACGTAAAACCTTTGCGCCCGCTAAGATTTCTTTTTTATCGTAAGCGTCATTAATTTTTTCCGCAATCAACGCACGTAAACTTTCTTCATGCAAACTTTCGTCTTGCGCCAATAAATCTTTGATTGGAAGTTTACAGGCAAACTCTTTTTCTAATGCATGTTGCAGACCATCCACATCCCATTGATCATCCATGGACTGTGGCGGTATAAACAGATTTATAAGTTGCGCCAGTACATCTTCACGGATTGAAACTATGGTATCCGTGATCTGCTCAGCTTCCATAATCTCATTACGTTGCTCGTAGATCACTTTTCGTTGATCATTCGCTACGTCGTCGTATTGTAAAAGTTGCTTACGAATATCAAAATTATGCCCTTCAACTTTACGTTGCGCGTTTTCGATCGCTTTGCTAACCCACGGATGCTCAATCGATTCACCTTTTTCTAAACCGAGTTTTTGCATTAAGCCCGAGACGCGCTCGGACGCAAAGATTCGCATTAAACTATCTTCTAAAGACAGATAAAAACGGCTAGCGCCTGGGTCACCTTGACGACCAGAACGGCCTCGAAGCTGGTTATCAATACGCCTAGACTCGTGCCGCTCAGTACCGATAACGCGAAGCCCCCCAGCATCTAGAACGGCTTGGTGCTGCTGTTTCCATTCCTCTGTAGGCTGCCTATCCTCCGTTTTACCACCCAGAACAATATCGGTTCCCCTACCGGCCATATTAGTGGCAATAGTAACCGCCCCTAGTGCGCCTGCATTCGCGATAATTTGCGCTTCCCTTTCGTGCTGTTTCGCATTCAGCACTTCATGCGGAACCTTGATTTTATCCAAGCTAGTCGATAAAAATTCTGATACTTCTATCGACGTTGTGCCAACCAGCACCGGTTGCTTACGTTTATAACAATCTTCAATATCGGCAATAACCGCTTCGTACTTTTCTTTTGCCGTTAAATACACTAAATCACCATCGTCAATACGCGACATATCCCGGTGAGTTGGAATAACGATCACTTCCAAACCATAAATCTGTTGGAACTCAAAAGCTTCTGTATCGGCCGTACCTGTCATACCTGATAACTTATCGTACATCCTGAAGTAATTCTGGAAAGTGATCGACGCCATCGTCTGATTTTCATTTTGAATATCAACGTTTTCTTTTGCTTCAATCGCTTGGTGTAAGCCTTCACCCCAACGCCTACCCGGCATCGTTCGCCCAGTAAATTCGTCAACAATGACCACTTGTGAGTTTTGTATGATGTAATCAACGTCTTTTTGATATAAAGCATTAGCCCGTAATGCCGCATACACATGGTGCATTAATCCAATATTAGAGGCGTCGTATAAGCTTTCGTTTTCACTTAATAAGCCACTTTTAACGAGTAATTTTTCGATATTTTCATGGCCTAGTTCGGTTAAATAGACTTGTTTTGATTTTTCGTCAATGGTGAAATCACCTTCACCCGTTTCTAGTTCTGGCGTTAGGTCTTTTACTAATACATTAAGCTTTAAATACAGCTCACTTTTATCGTCAGTAGGACCTGAAATGATTAATGGGGTTCTGGCTTCATCAATTAATATTGAGTCAACCTCATCAATAATCGCGTAGTTCAAGCCCCGCTGGACCTTGTCTTCGACGCTAAAAGCCATATTGTCGCGTAGATAATCAAAACCAAATTCATTATTGGTTCCGTAAGTAATATCAGCAGCATAGGCGTTACGGCGTTGCGCAGGGCTCATCGAATTGGTTATAACGCCAGTCGTCAACCCTAAAAAGCCAAATAATTGCCCCATCCAAGCAGCGTCACGCTCGGCCAAATAATCGTTTACAGTAACTAAGTGCACACCTTTCGCTGGTAAAGCGTTGAGATAAGCCGATAAGGTAGCGACCAATGTTTTACCTTCGCCTGTTTTCATTTCGGCTATTTTGCCGTCATTCAACACCATACCGCCAATTAACTGAACGTCAAAATGACGCATCGATAAAGCACGAACCCCAGCCTCTCTAACAACTGCAAAGGCCTCCGGAATCAAAGATTCTAAGGTTTCACCTGTATCAAGCCGCTGCCTGAACTCAGTTGTTTTACTTTGCAACTCAACATCACTAAGTACCTTAAGTGCCTCTTCATGCGAATTAATTTGATTTACGGTTTTTTGTTTAGCTTTTACTAGCCTGTCATTGCGGCTACCAAATACTTTTTTTACGATAGATGAGATCATTATGGAAAGGTTTTAATATAAAACGAAAGGCCGAATGATACCGTAAATTACATCAAAACTGGTATTTGAACGCGTTATTTTGTGAATTATCGTGCGCTGTAAAGATATTGGCGAGGGTTGACTTTTTTACCATCCAATAACACTTCAAAATGGACATGCGGACCGGTAGAACGGCCTGTTGAACCCATATTCGCAATCACGTCACTTTGTTTAACTACATCACCTACTTTGACTAGGATTTTTTTGTTATGACCATATCGCGTCACATAACCCGAACCATGGTCAACTTCAATCAAATAACCGTAGCCATTTTTTTCTCCTGCCCAGGTGACTAGACCGGACGCAGCTGCCAATACCTTGCTACCACTTTTGCCTGCAATATCAACGCCGTGATGAAACGCTTTTTTCCCATTAAAAGGATCTACCCGATAGCCATAATGAGACGATAACCAACCTTTTTCTACCGGCAAGCCTGCCGGTCTAATTTCTTTATACAATCGCTTATTAGCTGAAAAATAATCCAGTAATTCCAATTGCTTTTCCCGTTTTGAAAACGTCTTATCGAGCGCTTGAATTTCATCTAATAATTGCACTTCGGAAAAACTTTCACTCGATGGTATTAACTCAACACCACCGACGGCTACTGGCTGACCAAAATCAAACTCTGACGAGTTTAATTTGGCTTTTTTTGCTAGGTGTTCACCAACGGCATTTAACCGCGTTAATTGCGCTTGCATTTGACCAACCCGTAAGGCCATGCTATCCAAGGTATTATGTGTTTTTTCGCGTAGCCTGGCTAAAGCAGCTCGCTGTTCTTTAAGTTCAGCCATTGCGTAGCTGGAGGGCTTTGCAGCAATATCAACTTGTTCATTATCGTAAAAGAAATAACTGGCTAAAAGCGCGGTAAAAGCACTCATTACAACCATTACTGATATAGTAGGTCGCAATGAAAAACTTAGCGTTTTCTTTTGCCCTTTTGTTAACAGTATAATCTGCATAATTATTCCAAACTCTTAACGTCGATTAATATAATCAATGCTTAAAAAACTTTTCAACCATCGTCTTTCAAGCTCAGACGCCCTATTACAAATCCAACAGCGCCTCAATCTGCACGATAAAACACTCAAGGCAGTTAAAACCAATTTAGACGATCAGTTAGCTAATCATTGCTTACACATTATTGTAAACAAAGAGGTTGCTATTTTATTTACTGACTCCTCCATCTGGGCCTCAAAACTACTTTATATGAGGGCACCAATTTTACAAACTTTATCCGATTATACTGGTAGCCGTATTGCCTCTTTAAAGGTCAAAGTTCTTACCTACAATCCGACTGACCACAAAAAAGCACCGCAAACACCTTCTAGTAAAACCCTTAGTGCATTATCAAGTACAAATAATACGTCTTCCAACGATAAGTTGAGTACATCAATGAAAAAACTCATCCATGTACTAAAAAGAAACCGATTACTTGATTAAACTGATGCTGGGAGAGGCTCCATATAAGAAATGGGGAAATCATCACTTTCTTCAAAAGTCACCTCTTCCCAAGCGTCTTTTTGCGCCAGCAGTTCCCTTAATAATTTATTATTGAGCTCATGCCCTGATTTATAGCCCTTAAACTCACCAATAAGGCTATGGCCTAATAAATACAAGTCACCTATCGCATCGAGTATTTTGTGTTTTACAAACTCATCTTCGTAGCGTAAACCATCTTCATTCAGCACCCTAAAGTCATCCACAACGATGGCATTATCCATGCTACCGCCTAAGGCTAAGTTACGCTGACGAAGCATTTCAATATCTTTCATAAAACCAAAGGTACGCGCACGGCTAATTTCTTTAACAAAAGAGGTAGAAGAAAAGTCAATCGTCGCTTGCTGTATGCGTGACTTAAAAACAGGGTGCTCAAACTCAATACTGAACCCCACTTTAAAACCTTCAAAGGGTACAAAACTGGCCCACTTATCGTCAATTTCCACTCGGACTTCTTTTTTAATTCGAATGTAACGCTTAGCGGCATTTTGCTCTTCAATACCCGCTGATTGCAGGAGAAAAACAAAGGGCCCTGCACTGCCGTCCATAATGGGTACTTCAGCTGCACTTAAGTCTATATAGATATTATCGATACCCAGCCCTGCAATCGCCGACAATAAG
Organism: Cycloclasticus sp.; assembly: GCA_018066825.1. Classification (GTDB taxonomy): domain Bacteria; phylum Pseudomonadota; class Gammaproteobacteria; order Methylococcales; family Cycloclasticaceae; genus Cycloclasticus. The sequence goes on along the minus strand of JAGPVU010000133.1, from coordinate 15,197 downwards.
TGCTCGACGGTAGACACTCGCACACCGTCTTGAATTAATGTTGTAGATAGCTGCGTATCACCAACATTTTCAGCTTTTGCAGGTATTACAACAGGCTCATCAAAATCAATTCGCCTGAATACAATACCTACGTTTATTCCAGCAGGTCTAAGTGTTAAATAGACCTTTTCTCCACTGTGTAAGCCAACACCAGTGGCACGAATCACGTTTTTCAGCGTTCGTTGTTTAATCATTATAAAAACTCCAAGCAGGTATTTTGTTTTATATTATAGTTATTGTTATGCTGACATCGTAACACATCGTTACAATTTAACAAAAAACCAACTCCTTGTATTCACATTATCAAGCTTGACCTTCTTGCGGTTATTTATTGTAAATAACCGCCTTTCATCAATCCGCTTGTCGTCTTAAAAAAGCTGGAATATCTAAGTACGCCGCATCCATTGTGCTGGTATCTGATCCCATCACCTTTTTTTCATCCGGCTGGTATTTTTTATCTCTCATGATAGTTGGAATATCAAAATCTTCTTCCAATAAATCGTCAACCTTTGTATCAGCCCTATTAACTTTTACGATCGGAGTTGGTGCCGTGATTGATGCTTTTTGCCCTAGGCCAGTAGCAACAACAGTTACTCGCATTTCATCTGCAAGATCTGGGTCAATAACCGTACCCACCACTACGTTTGCATCATCGGACGCAAACTCTCTGATTGCCTGACCCACTTCTTCAAATTCACCGATAGACATGTCTAGGCCTGCGGTTATATTGACCAAAATCCCTCTAGCGCCCTGTACATTAATATCTTCCAGTAAAGGACTATGGATTGCAGCTTCTGCAGCTTCTCTGGCTCTGCACTCACCTCTAGCGCTGCCTGTTCCCATCATTGCATCGCCCATTTCAGACATCACCGTTCTTACGTCAGCAAAATCGACGTTGATCAACCCTGGTCGAGTTATTAATTCCGCTATCCCTTGCACTGCGCCCAATAAGACATCATTAGCTGCTTTAAAGGCATTTAACAAACTCATTTCTTTGCCCAAAACGTGCAATAATTTTTCATTTGGTATGGTAATCAACGAGTCCACGTGAAGCGCTAATTCTTCAATCCCTTTTTCGGCGATTAACTGACGTTTTTTCCCTTCAAAAGGAAAGGGTTTTGTCACCACAGCCACCGTCAATATTCCCATTTCTTTAGCAATTTCAGCCACAATGGGTGCCGCACCTGTACCCGTTCCACCACCCATTCCTGCGGTAATAAACACCATATCCGCCCCTGCTAAAACTTCTTGAATTCGCTCACGGTCTTCAATCGCAGCTTGCCGACCCACTTCGGGGTTAGCGCCTGCACCTAACCCTTTAGTGTGATTATTGCCTAATTGCATTACCGTTTTTACTGGCGAGTTCTTTAATGCTTGTGCGTCTGTATTGGCACAAATGAACTCGACACCTTCAATCGAACTATTAACCATATGGTTAACGGCGTTTCCACCACCACCGCCAACGCCAATGACTTTAATTATTGCGTTTTGTGTATGTGCATCCATTAATTCAAACATGATATTTCCCCTTATATAATTTAACTAAACTCTATTATTAACAACCGTTAACCCTAAAAATTTCCTTGAAACCAGCTCTTCATCTTTTCCCACATTGCTACAAAGCCTCCTTTCATTTCACCACTATTTGCTATTCTATTTTGTTGCCCAAACAACAGTAGGCCGACCCCGGTCGCGTAGATGGGGTTTCTGACTACATCACTCAATCCTGAAACATATTGCGGGTTGCCTAAACGTACTGGCATATGGAAAACCTCTTCTGCCAATTCAACCAAGCCTTCAACTTTTGCGCTGCCACCCGTTAATACAACACCCGCTGCAACAATGTCTTCAAACCCACTGCGTCTTAGTTCGGCTTGAACTAACATCATGAGTTCCTCATAACGTGGCTCGACAATTTCCGCCAAATTAGACCGTGAGATTTTTCGCGTAGGCCGATCACCTATACTCGGTACATCAATCATTTCATCTTCTTGAACCAACTGCGTTAACGCACAGGCATACTTCAATTTGATTTCATCCGCGTGTTGTGTAGGCGTTCTAAGTGCTACTGCAATATCATTCGTTACTTGGTCACCCGCTATCGGTATGACGGCTGTATGTCGAATAAACCCATCACAAAACACCGCAATATCTGTCGTCCCACCACCGATATCAACGAGACAAACTCCCAGTTCTTTTTCATCGTCAGTTAACACCGAACTACTAGATGCTAATTGCTCCAAAATAATATCATCCACCTCTAATCCACAACGTCGCACACATTTAATAATATTCTGTGCCGCACTTACTGCGCCGGTCACAATGTGCACCTTGGCTTCCAATCTAATACCCGCCATGCCCACTGGCTCTTTGATACCTTCTTGGCCGTCGATAATGAATTCTTGCGGCATAATGTGTAAGATTTTTTGGTCCGCTGGAATCGCTACTGCCCTAGCCGAGTCAATAACCCGCTCAATATCTGACGCCACCACTTCGTTATCCCGTATAGCAACCACGCCATTCGAGTTCAAACTACTAATATGACTACCCGCTATTCCTACGTACACCGAATTAATTTGACAGCCCGCCATTAGCTCCGCTTCCTCAATTGCGCGCTGTATGGAATGCACAGTCGATTCAAGATTAACGACCACGCCCTTCTTCAGCCCTCGAGATCTATTGGAACCAATACCAATAACGTCAATCGTGCCATCGGGGGTTATTTCACCTACGATCGCCGCAACTTTTGACGTTCCAATATCCAGTCCAACTATTAAATTTTTGTCATTATTTTTTTTCATATCCGTTAGCCTTTTAGTGGCTGATGTTGCTTAGTTGAATTGAATGTGGGTTTTGTGCTTTTGCCAGTTAATCCCGTTGTTTTTTTCCACGCTATTGCTATGCCGTTCGGGTAGCGCATATCGATTTCACGTGCACGCTCTAGTAATTGCTTATCTAACGCTGCTAATACTCTGATTGACTTACTCACCGATTTTTCAGGTGATTGTTGTCCCGCTTTAAATGTAAGCCCATTATTCAATTTAAGCGCCCAACTACCATGGTCTGCCAGATTAAGCATTTGTACCGTCAAGCCTAAATCGGCGATCGAATCATTGGTTTTACCCATCACCGACAACACCCGTTCGCTATCGGAATTTTTGCCTGACAAGTGGGGTAGTTCTTTTAATCCTTGAGTTAACTCGACTCGAAACGGCTCAGCCTTATTGTTTAATAAATACGTTTTATTCCATACCGCGACAGGGTTTTGCTCGTGAATAGAAATCGCAATGGTATCCGGCCAAATTCGCCTGATACTGGCGTATTGCACCCATTCAAGCGCGGTTAACTTATTGATTATCGTCGCCTTATCTATCGCGAAATAACCTGTTTGAACCAGCTCCCCTACAGCTTTTACCACAGACTCTTGATCAATGTATTTTAAGCCCCCTTCAACACGTACTTTTTTAATCGGCATTGTGCTCGACTTCGCCATCCATTGCTGTGTTTGCCAGCCAAGTAAGCCGAGGAATAGCAGTGCGCTAAGGGTTTTTACTGGAATAGCCCACTGCGTAAGCGCCTTATTCATCACACACCTCGCCCGAGGTTAGGCTGGTTTCCAGAATACGCCAAACCAATGATTCAAAACTGATGCCTGCGTGTTTTGCTGCCATTGGCACCAAACTGTGATCAGTCATCCCTGGGACCGTATTGATTTCTAAAAATTGTGCCTGATTGGCCCCATCGATCATCACATCGACCCGTCCCCAACTGCTTCCGCCAAGTACGTTAAATGCTTTTAATGACAGCGCCTTTAAGCTTTCTTCTTGTTCTTCCGTCAAGCCACAAGGACAGTGATACTGTGTAGTATTAGCCTGATACTTTGCTTCGTAGTCGTAGAAATCGTTTGGTGTTTGTAGGCGGATAACGGGCAACGCAACCGACCCTAAAATAGCCACGGTGTACTCTTGACCCTGCACCCACTGCTCGGCCATGACATCGCAGGCAAAACTTGATGCTGTTTTATACGCCTCGGATAGCTCTTCATGACTGTTTGCTTTCATCATCCCTAGGCTTGAGCCTTCTAATGCGGGCTTAACCATGACAGGAAATCCCAATTTATCAGCACATAACGCAAGATCGGCAACTGAGCTCAACTGCATCCATGTTGGCGTTGCAATATCCGCTCCCAACCAACACAACTTACTCCTTAACTTATCCATGCCTAATGCCGAACCCAACACCCCACTGCCGGTATAAGCTATGCCGCTGAGTTCAAGAGCACCCTGTAGCTGACCATCTTCGCCACCACGTCCGTGCACCGCATTAAACACACGTTCAACGCCCATCTCTGTCAACTCATGCAAGCCGCGTTTACCGGTATCAAATTCAACCGCGTCCACGCCTTGTTTTTGCAATGCTGTTAACACCGCCTTGCCGCTGAGCAAGGAAATTTCTCTTTCTGCGGCACGTCCACCCATTGCGACAGCAACCTTTCCAAATTGTTTGGGGTCTAGACCTTTTTTCATTTCGCTATCGCCTCCCCAATAATTCGCACTTCTGTTTCCAATTCAACACCGTGTGTTTGTTGCACCTGCTGTTTTACGTAGGCAATTAATCGCTCTATATCACTCGCCGTTGCCTGCCCGGTATTTAGGATAAAGTTTGCGTGTTTTTCTGACACTTGAGCACCGCCTATCTGCTCCCCTTTTAACCCAGCCGTTTCGATAAGACGCGCGGCGTGATCGTTGAGCGGGTTTTTAAACACCGAACCACCACTTGGTACATTAGTGGGTTGCGTTTGCGCTCTTTTTGCCAATAATTGTCGAATTTTTTCACGACTTTCGGTGTTATCACCTGCTGGTACATTCAAATAACAGGCGACGAACCATTCATCCTGCTTAACTGAGACAGAGCGATACGCCACATCAAACTCACTGGCCTGACGTTCGATTAATTCACCCATCCGGTTCACCACGACAACACGTGAGACTAAGCGCCAGATTTCACCACCGAAGGCACCCGCATTCATTGCCAATGCACCGCCCATCGTGCCTGGGATACCTGCTAAAAACTCTGCACCGGACAGGCCTTTTTCAGCTGCCAGTTTTGCCACGTGGGCACAGGGCACACCTGCTTCAACATACAATTCGCCGGTTTGTGTTTGTTGCATCTGTTTTAAACACCCACGTGTATAAATCACCGATCCGCGCACACCGCCCTCTCGAATCAACACATTACTACCTAAACCTAACCATAAAATAGGTTCTGATGCGTCTATCGAAGCTAAGTAATGCTGTAGGTCTTCAACACCATTAGGCTTATACAAACGATCAGCTAAGCCACCTACTCGCCATGAGGTATAACGCGCCAACGGCTCGTTTTGCATCAAGGTTCCTTCGAGTTGATTAGGTATCGTCATCGTTTGCATCGCTCCTATGTATCCGCCTGGTCTACGTCAATTAACTCCGTCAACTGTTGTTTTAATTTGGCTGAAGCTGCACCAATATCGCCTGCACCGCAGGTGATAACGATATCTCCAGCCAGCAACACCTCTTTTAAAACCCCCGGCAATTGATTGATATCTTTGACAAATAAAGGCATTAACTTACCCCGTTGTCGTATAGCCTGGCTCAAAGCCGGGCCGTCTGAACCTACTATTGATTGCTCACCTGCCGCATAGACATCCAGCAATACGAGCACATCAACCTCGTTTAACACCTCAACAAAATCTTCAAATAAATCACGTGTTCGTGAATAACGATGGGGCTGAAAGGCCAACACTAGACGTCTTGCTGGCCACCCTTCGCGTATAGCATTAATGGTCGCCAACACCTCTCTAGGGTGATGACCGTAATCATCCACTAGTAATGCGTAGCCTTCTGGAACGGCTATTTCGCCGTTAATTTGGAAACGGCGGCCCACGCCTTTAAATTGCATTAAAGCCGTTGCTATCGACTCATCAGTTACACCTAATTCGCTCGCAACAGCAATAGCTGCCAATGCGTTTAACACGTTATGTCGACCCGGCATATTTAACGTGACAGGGATATCGTTCTTATTGTTTAAGCGCCTTAGTTTGAAGTGTGTACGTGACCCTTGTTGCTGAATGTCTATCGCTTGAAAATCCGCCTCATTGTCTATGCCATAACTTAATATAGGCTTGCCTATTAATGGTGCCATTTCTCGTATATGTTCATCATCGGTACACAGCACGGCCAAGCCATAAAACGGCAATTGATGTAAAAATGACTTGAACGCCTCTTTCACCTGTTGAAAGTCACCACCATAGGTACTCATATGATCTTCGTCGATATTTGTTACCACCGCTATCATCGGTTGCAAGTGTAGAAAGGACGCATCACTCTCATCCGCTTCTGCCACTAAATAGTGGCTTTCACCGAGTTTAGCGTTGGTGCCCGCACTGTTTAACAAACCACCAATTACAAACGTGGGATCCAGACCACCTTCGGTCATTAGTACTGCTAACAAACTAGTGGTTGTCGTTTTCCCATGCGTTCCAGCCACCGCAATACCAAATCTAAAACGCATCAACTCAGCTAACATTTCTGCTCTTCGGATCACCGGTATCCGGTGACTGATCGCTTCAGCCACTTCTACGTTATCTTTAGATACCGCTGTAGACGTTACGACCACATCACAACCGCTGATATTGCTCGCTTGATGACCGATAAAAATAGTCGCCCCTTTAGATTTTAGGTGCTGCGTGGCTTTACCATCCTTAATATCAGAACCCGACACCTGGTAGCCTAAATTTATCAACACCTCAGCGATCCCGCTCATACCCGCACCACCGATACCGATAAAGTGAATTTTTCTCAATTTTCCAAACCCTAAATGGGCTGAATAATGTTTATGTGAATCCGGCATCATATCGCCACCTGCAAACAATGATGAGCGACCAGTTCGGTCGCCTCTGGTTTTGACATTAATCTTGCTTTTGCGCCCATATCACGTAACGTTTGGGGTTCTGCGAAAAGGTCTACCAGCAAGTCTTTTAACACCTCGGAGCTGAACTCAACTTGCCGCAGCAACACAGCAGCGCCTGACTCAGAAAGGTATTCTGCGTTCTTAGTTTGGTGGTCATCAATCGCCTGCGGCAATGGCACTAAGATTGACGCCAAGCCCATCACGCTTAATTCAGAAATCGTCATTGCGCCAGCCCGACAAATGACCACATCAGCCCATTCATATACACGCTTCATATCGTTAATAAACGGGTATATCTCGGCGTTAACGCCCGCTTCTTGATACGCCAACTTTGCGGCTTCAAACGTTGTTTTCCCTGCTTGATGAATAACCGTTAGTTGCAATTCGTTTTGCAAATCTTTTAATGCTTTGGGTACAACCTGATTAAGCACAGATGCACCTAAACTCCCGCCGAGCACTAAAATATGTCGCCCAGACTTTTGCACAACACGCTCATGTGCCAATAAATCTTGGCGCACCGGATTACCGGTATATACCGCATGCACGGCTGGGTTAAAACTGTTTGGAAAGGCTTCTAACACGCAAACAGCCAATCGCTTTAGCAGTCGATTAGTCGTTCCCGGCACTCTATTTTGCTCATGTATTAACAATGGCTTACCGTGTATCCAAGCCATCAAACCACCCGGTCCTGATGCAAACCCCCCAAATCCCAGCACCACATCTGGCTGACGCAAACGTATAATCTTAGAGGCTTGCCAACAGGCCTTAAGCAGCATAAACGGTGCAACTAATAAACGCCCTATGCCCTTTCCACGCAAGCCCGACACGCTTAACCAATCCAGATTAAAACCTGCTTCCGGCACGATATGCGCTTCAATACCTTTTCTCGTACCTAACCAACTGATCGTATGGCCTTGGCCTTGTAAATACTGAGCTACAGCGAGCGCTGGGAACACATGCCCCCCTGTACCGCCTGCCATAATCATTATGCGTATTGCCATGGCGAGCTTCCTTTTAACTGGTCTTCTAAGTCGAGCTGTGTCTCTTGATGAATTCGGCACAATAAACCGATCACTACGCACATCGTGATCATGCTACTGCCGCCATAACTCATTAATGGCAGGGTAAGTCCTTTGGTGGGTAAGGCGCCCATGTTCACGGCGATATTGACGAATGATTGCAAACCTATCCACACCCCTAACCCATAGGCCAATAACGAATAAAACCTTAAATTTAACCTTTCAGCTGCCTTACCCATTTGGAAAGCGCGCCAAACCAGCAAACCAAACAATAAAATCACCGTGGTTGAGCCCAGCAGGCCTAACTCCTCACCTAATACGGCAAAGATAAAATCAGTATGCGCCTCGGGTAAATAAAACAGTTTTTGGATACTACTGCCTAGTCCCACCCCAAACCATTCCCCTCGGCCCATCGCAATAAGTGACTGGACCAATTGAAAGCCTGAACCTAAATGATCTGCCCAGGGATCCATAAAAGCCGTAACACGTTCCATCCTATAAGCTGATGAGGCTATGGCAACGACACCGACGACTATCGCCATTAACACCAAAATAACAAATTCTATCAGCCGTGCACCACCTAAAAACATCATACAGACGACAGTAAAAGCAATAACAAATGTTGCGCCAAAATCTGGCTCTGCTAATAACAAACCAAACACTAGCCCTAAGGGTACTAGCGGTCGAACAACACCTTTGATTGAGGCTCGTACCACTTCAACGTGACGAGTCAAAAAACCTGCCATGTAGACCACGCTCACTAATTTTACGATTTCTGATACCTGAAAGCGCGCGACGCCTAAATTAATCCAGCGATAACTGCCGTTCACCTTAACGCCAATGCCTGGTATAAATACCAGCACCAACAAGCCGATGGCGACTAAGATTAAGCTGGGCCCACTGTGCTCCCATACTTTTAATGGTGTGCACGCCATCAATAAGGCTAGAAACACACCTATGACAATGTGACCGGCTTGACGAAACGGGTAATGCCAAATATTTTCATAGACCCGCTCACCTAAATGCAACGATGTCGATACCACCATCACGTAACCTAGAACTAACAAACTAAATGCCGCGAACAATAACCAGCCGTCAAGATAATATCGACCACGTCTAGCGGATAACTGAAGTTCGTCACGATGCGGCATCGCTACGCTCATGATTTCAGCCCCCTGACTGCCGCAATAAAGCGCTCACCGCGTTGCTGATAATTTTCAAATTGATCCAGTGATGCACAAGCAGGTGATAACAGCACTGTGTCACCTGGCTGAGCATCGTTTGCTGCCACACTAACGGCCAATTCAATAGTATCGACGCTGTCTATTAAACTTGAACCAGCCACCTCATGCGCAAACCGTTTTGCGTCTTTACCGATTAAGATAAGCCGCTTGACGCGCTCATTAATCGCTGTTTTCAATACGCTAAAATCTGCGCCTTTTCCATCACCACCAGCGATTAATATAATGGGTGCTGGCAAGCCTTCAATTGCCGCCAAACATGCACCTGGGTTTGTTGCTTTAGAATCATTAACCCACGTTACACCGCCTATTGAAGCCACCCACTGAGTTCTATGTGGTAAGCCGACAAATGTTTCAAGTGCTGTTATTTGTGCTGCACGTGGAATAGACAAGGCATCAGCCATCGCAATTGCGGCTAAGGCATTTTGCACATTATGCGTGCCTTTTATTTTTAACGCTGAAATCGCCATTATTCGATCACTACCACGCGCCAAATACGTCTGATCATGGTGATTGATCAGGCCATATGATTGCGCTGCTGGCTTGTCCAAACCAAAGCTAATACTCTGCCTTCCTTGCGGTAGGCTCATTGCGCTAACACGCTCATCTTGGCGGTTCACAACAGCAATACCATTACCACAAAAAATCTGCTCCTTGGCTAAGGTGTAACTGGTTATATCTGGGTAGCGGTCCATATGATCATCGCTGATATTAAGCACCGTGACGACATCCGCTTTCAACTGCGAAGTCCGCTCAAGCTGAAAGCTTGATAGCTCTAATACATATAAATCTGCTGCACGCTCGGTGAACAAATCCAACGCGGGCGTTCCTAGATTGCCACCCACGCGCACATCCCAGTCTGCGTTTAAGGCCATTTCTCCCAACAAGGTGGTCACGGTACTTTTACCATTTGATCCTGTAATGCACGCTATAGGTGCGTCCGCACACACTGCAAACAAGTCAATATCCCCTAGCACAGGGATTCCTCGCTCAACCGCTCGTTGGATTTCTGTTTCTTGTAAGCTCACCCCTGGGCTTACGATTAAGTGAGTCGCAGCGTCAAAAGCCGCCGCATTAAAGCCACCAATAAACACGCCAACATCGGGGTATGACGTTTCAATCAACTCTAAGCCTGGTGGCTTATCACGACTATCAACCACCGCCGTGCCAATATTATATTGCTGCAGAAAGCCCACGACCGATACCCCAGTAACACCTAGTCCAACCACTAACACACGCACACCGATCCGATCTAAGCCTAATTGGCTTAAACCTCGACCTTGATTGATGGGCTGTTTATGCATCAGTGCTTCCACTACCTAATTTTTAAACTTGATAAACCAATCAATACTAAAATAACGGTGATGATCCAAAAACGTACGATAATTCGGGGTTCAGGCCAGCCTTTTAATTCAAAATGATGGTGTATCGGCGCCATTCTAAATATGCGCTTCCCCGTTAACTTAAACGAAGCAACTTGTAGAATCACCGACACTGTTTCCATCACAAATACACCGCCCATAATGACCAACACCAGTTCTTGACGAACAAGCACCGCTAGAATGCCCAAGGCAGCACCCAAGGCCAAAGCACCCACATCACCCATAAACACCATGGCTGGGTAGGCGTTAAACCATAAAAACCCCATCCCAGAGCCGACAATGGCACCACAAAAAACCACCAATTCACCGGTTCCTTTTAAATTGGGTATACCTAAATATTGCGCGAATTGAACGTTACCAGACAGGTAAGCAAAGATTCCCAAAGCACCTGCAACTAACACCGTCGGCATAATCGCTAAGCCATCCAAGCCATCTGTTAAGTTCACTGCATTGCTGGTACCTACAATGACAAAATAGGTCAATGGCACAAATAACCAACCCAGTTGCACGTTGACATCTTTTAGAAAAGGCAAATACAACGTCGTCTCTTGCGGAGAGGTCGCGGTATAAAACAAAAACAAGGCCGCCGCTAATGCAATCACCGACTGACCTAAATATTTTTTGCCCGCCGACAACCCTTTAGGGTCTTGCAAAGCGACCTTTTTATAATCATCAATAAAGCCGATAACCCCCGTTAACAAAGTAACAAATAACACCACCCACACGTATCGGTTATTCAGGTCTGCCCACAACAAGGTACTTAAACCAACAGCGACTAAAATCAAGGTCCCGCCCATTGTTGGCGTGCCCGCTTTTTTAAAATGCGTATCAGGCCCATCCTGCCTAACCGCTTGACCAATTTTATGAAAGGTCAGCCGTCGAATCATCGTAGGGCCCACTAAAAAGGCAATAAATAATGCCGTTAAGGTAGCCAATATTGAACGCATCGTTAAATACTGAAACACCCTAAAGCCACTGTTATATTGGCTTAGCCAATCTGCAAGCATCAACAACATGCAAGGGTCTCCTTTATTATTATTTGCTCGACGACACTATCTAAGCCCTGCGAACGGGAGCCTTTAACCAGCACCACCACATTGCGCGTTAAGTCGTTACACAGCGCCTCAGCGAGGGTTTGTTTATTAGGAAAGTGCTGGGCTTGTCGACCATCAGAATTAACAAGCTGATTGAACTGTTCAACCATATTTCGCATCATTTCACCTACCGCATACACACGGCGTACCGCACTTTTAGCAACCTTTTCGCCTAACTGACGATGGATATTTTGGCTTTCTTCACCCAATTCAGCAAAATCACCCAGCACCAACCAAGTTTCTTGTTTAAGCGTCGATAGACAAGCCATGGCCGCCTCAAATGATTTGGGGTTTGCGTTATAACAGTCATTAATAACGAGCTCTGCAACCAAGCCTTTAAGTGCTTGCATCCGCCCTTTAACCGCCGTTTGCTTCGCTAAGCCAGTACGGATATCGTCCAACGAAACGCCTAAACTCAGTGCAGCAGAAGCCGCTGCTAGTGCGTTAAGAATATTATGTTCGCCAAGCAGATTTAATTCGACCGTTACACTTTGCTGCTGATAATGCATAACAAAACGCGTCTTAAATTGACCGTCTAGCAAGCCGCTTTCAATGCTGTGCTTTTCTGCCCATATATTTGCGGCGCTTGACCAACCAAAACTGATCACGTTTCGATCGCCTGCCAAACCAAGCCATTGATCGAACCAAGGCTCTTCTCTATTCAACACCGCTGTTCCGTTGGCACTTAAGCCTGTAATAATTTCTGCTTTTGCGCTGGCGACACCTTGTAAATCACCAAACCCTTCAAGGTGTGCCTCACCCACGTTATTTAAAATGCTAGTCGTGGGTCGAGCGATTGCACATAAATACTGGATTTCACCTTTATGGCTAGCGCCCATCTCAATGATTGCCACTTGATGCCTTTCGTTTAACTTTAAAAGGGTTAACGGCACACCAATGTGGTTATTTAAATTGCCTTCTGTTGCCAGCACCACATTATGTTGCGCGACAATACTCGCCAACATTTCTTTGACACTGGTTTTACCGTTGCTGCCGGTAATCGCCACAACGGGTATCGTCGCTTTGTCGCGCTCTGCCTTGGCCAAAACCGTCAATGCTTGCAGCGTATCGTTGACCTTAATGTGCGGCAGGTCATTACTTATATCAGCACTTACGATGGCCGCGGCAGCGCCTTTTTCATGCGCCTGTTCAACAAAACTATTGGCGTCAAAATTAGCGCCTTGCAAAGCTATAAACACATCACCTTTTTTAAGCGATCGCGTATCACTACTAACTGAACTAACCCGTAAGCCCTTCTGTATTGCACCTTGTAATTTACCACCGACCGTATCGGCTAACTGCTGTAAGCTTACGGCTCTCATTGTGAGCCTCCAGAAGCCAGTACAGCCCGGCGTTTTAAGTTTTCTTCGGCTTGCTTAAAATCACTAAAATAGGCTTTTTCATCGCCAATTTGCTGATAGTCCTCGTGCCCCTTACCGGCGATTAATACAACGTCTTCGTTAGACGCCTCGATAATGGCTTTTGCTATTGCACGCTGGCGGTCTAATTCAATATAAAGATGCGCTGCGTCTGGTGCGCCTGCCTTAATTTGCTGAGCTATTTGATCCGCTGGTTCAGTACGCGGGTTATCATTGCTGATCAAAACTTTATCGGCCCATTGAGCGGCAATAGCGCCCATTAAAGGACGTTTTGTTATATCCCGATCTCCGCCACAACCAAACACCAAGCGAAGCGATCCCTGACAATGTGCACGTAGGCTTTTTAGCGTTAACAACAACGCATCCGGAGTGTGCGCATAATCAATCACGACCGTTGGCGCTTCGGGCGTACTTGGCACCACTTGCATGCGACCAGCCACACTCTCTACACGTTGAATTTTTTCTACTGCTTGGTTCAAGCTGTCGCCCTGCGCTATTAGTACCAATGCGGTAGCGACCAAATTATCAATAGTAAAGCTCCCCATTAAGGCCGAATGAACGCTGACTGTTTGCTGCCCCAACGTCAGCTCAAACGATAAACCACTTGAACTCAACTTTTCGTTAGTAATAACGGCGCTATTTTCATGACTAGCATCGGACTGACTAAACGATCTCGAAAATGTAAAGACTCGACATGCTGGTGCAATCACAGATTTAATTTTTTCACTAAAAACGTCGTCGTTATTCAGCACCACAAACGTCAAAGAGGGGCATTTAAATAAGGTTAATTTTGCCTCGCCATAGGCCGCCATTGTTTGGTGATAGTCGAGGTGATCGTGCGTTAAATTAGTAAACACAGCGCCTTTAAACTCAACCGCTTGCACCCTGCCTTGAACCAAGCCGTGTGATGAGACTTCCATCACCACATTTTTGATGCCTTCGCTGGACATACTGGCCAATTGGTTTTGTACGGCCACTGCATCGGGGGTCGTGTTTATAGTGTGCTGCAGCTCATTAAGCTGTCCCCAACCCAAGGTGCCGATCAGTCCGCACGTGTTATCAGCCACATTCATTGCCTGTGCCAAAAAATGACTCACGGAAGTTTTACCGTTGGTACCAGTTACCCCAATAACACTCATGCTCTGCGATGGATGCTGATAAAAACGCGCGGCTATTTCACTCAGGTGTTCGCTTAGCTTAGGTAATTTGATCAATCGAACAGAAAATTGTTTTTTAACTTTTTCGGCTAAAAACTCACCCTCATTAGCAGGGTCATAGACGATAGCTGAAACCTCTCGGCGAACGGCTTCATCCGCATACGCCAAACCATGGGAGCAACTGCCCGCAACCGCTAAAAACACACCTTCGGATTCTATCGCCTGCGCATGCACACTCGGCTCACCGACTAATATATCTTTATCTATTGACGATAAGCCATCAAGCAAGGATTGCAACGACATACGTCTTGAACTATGTTTTGCTGACATCACGGCGTACCCCTGCCTAACATCGCTAAAACAGATGACGTTTTAATGTCGTCAGGTGCTACATTCATCAGCCTTAACGCGCCCGCCATTATTCTTGAAAAAACCGGCGCCGCGACTAGGCCGCCATAATAATCACCGGCCTTTGGCTCATCAATGACGACGACCAATACTAATTTTGGGTTACTGGCTGGTGCCATACCGGCAAAGATGCCCAAATATTTATCTTCAGAGTAACCCCCAGCGATGGCTTTTTTTACCGTTCCAGTTTTACCTGCCACTGAGTAACCATGGATTTGCGCTCTTGGCGCAGTACCTACTGGGCTAACCACACCTTGCAGCATAGCTCTAATTTGTTTCGCAATAGCGGTGCTCATCACTCGATCACCTTCTACATGACGCTCTTCACGAACCAGACTAATCTCTTGTACTATGCCATCATTCGCTATAGCGCCGTATGCACGAGCCAGCTGCAACGCTGATGATGACAAACCATAACCGAAAGCCAATGTCGCGCGTTCAATCGGCCGCCATTGCTCATAACCTACCAACTTACCTTCTGCTTCGCCTGGAAAACCGTTGTTTGTCGAATGGCCAAAACCGAGCTTATC
>JAGPVU010000127.1 GCA_018066825.1 Cycloclasticus sp. | reverse complement strand
ACTGGCAAAACTCTTCTACCAATTGCGCCTTCGATTTTTTCGGTTTTGCGTCACCTAAACCCGCAACTTCACAGTATAAGGACCATACTTGTTTACGTTCCTGTAACAACTCTTCGATCAAATGATTAGTTTGATTACGCTCTTTTAACTTAACGACCTTATCGTTTGCCATAGTATCTCCCACAAATTTATTTTTATAAGCACACCTTATGCCATTGTTGTCTTTTCGACAATACGTATTTACCCCGTTTTAGACCTTTAACAACGTATTAAGCGTTACTTTATCGCCTAAGTTAAGATTTTGGCCCGCCAGATCGGAACAAATCCGCGTATTAACGCTCAGTCGATACCAATGATCAAAATACGCGGGGTCAGTCCAATTAGGCCGGTTTTTTTCTCGCTGTGAAATAAAGGTTTGGTAAAACCCCGCATATGACTTTCCCGATTTGGGATTTTTCATCGGTACTGAACATCGCGCACAGGGGTTAACCACCTGAATGGCAACCGGGCCGATAAGCAGGGTTTTGATTGCATCGTCAGCAGAAAATAATTGATCCTCCCAAAAGGCGGGTGCGTGTGATAATTCTAAATTAATTCGAAAACGCGCCCGAATATCATCCAACGACAAACCAGGGTACCAAGAGGCCACTTGTTGTAACGACGCAGTGGCTACAAGCGTAGGCCCTGCTGCATTCAGGTCGTCGGGGAAGCCTTGCTGCTTATCTTCTATCAACCTGACAGACTGTGATAATCTTTCACTCAGGTAGGCCGATAAGCCGCCTACATCATCTAATTGAAACCCCTCAACACCACCCTTTTCGTCCTCAAAACACACCCTTTCTGCATCCAAGTTATACGATGGCGTAATGCCAAACAAACGCCGATTGTTTTTAGCACTGAGTAAACCACCTTTGCTATCACTAATAGCCCAACGTCTGTCGTTGAATAAGCACCCACCCGCACTAATCGTAACTTGGCTCAGTTCTATACCGGGCAAAGATTTAATCGGATAAACAAAAATTTTACTTAGAATTATCACCGCTCACCAACCCCTGTCAATTAAGATACACCCCGTACTGGCAACCTGCGTTAAACCTAAGTTTCTATGAATATAACGTTTCTCAATAGCATTATGGACGTGCCCGCAGAACAATGGCAAAAATTGTTTGCTGACCCCTACCCGTTCACCCAGCACGCTTTTTTAGCAGCCCTAGAAACCAGCGGCTGTGTGCAAAAAGCAACGGGCTGGCAGCCACAGCATATCCTTATCACCGAGAACGATCAATTGGTGGCGGCAATGCCTTGCTACCTTAAAACACATTCCTACGGCGAGTATGTATTTGATTGGGCTTGGGCCGATGCTTATCATCAACACGGCTTAAATTATTACCCCAAACTACTGGCTGCCATTCCTTTTACACCCAGCAGTGGCCCTCGGCTTGCCTTTGCTGCAGACATTAAATCAGACGCTGAAAAACTAAATATCATCAACTTCATTGAGCGCTCTATTCGCGATAAATACAAGCCATCCACCTTATCAGGCTGGCACCTATTGTTTCCAAGCTCAGCGTTATCTGACTTATTACAACGCGCCGGATGGAAGCAACGTAAAGGGATCCAATACCATTGGTTTAATAAACAATACCCCTGCTTCGACGATTTTTTGGATACCTTTAAATCACGTAAACGTAAGTTAATACGCAAAGAACGGCGCGCCGTTGTCGAACAAGATTTAGTGCTAACCGTCCGTTCTGGTCAAGAAATTGATGATGTGTTAATGGACGAATTTTATCGTTTTTATCACTTAACTTACCTAAAACGTAGCGGCCAACACGGCTATTTAAACCTTAAATTTTTTCACTTATTATTAACCACCATGGCGCAAAATTTAGTGATGATTTACGCCACTAAAAACGACACCATTGTAGCCGCCGCCTTATGTTTTAAAGACGACACAAGTCTGTACGGGCGTTATTGGGGCTGCCAACAAGAGTATCCGTTTTTACACTTCGAAGCCTGTTATTATCAAGGCATCGAATATTGTATTAATAATGGACTACAGCACTTTGACCCCGGCGCGCAGGGTGAGCACAAAATTGCACGCGGGTTTCAACCCATCATCACCCTGTCCAACCACGTTATTTTACACCCCGAGTTCAAACACGCGATTGAGCACTTTATTGATCAAGAAAGCAGTCAAATAGACGCGCATTTAAACTATTTAAACACCTTATTACCTTATAAAACGGAGCCGTTATGAATCGAACCATCGAAGGTATTATTAATGATATGCGTGAACTCGAAAATGAGTTAGAAACCTTGGTAGCTGAACAACATCGGGACCTTTTGTACCGTGTAGAAGGCGCTAAAATAAAGTTTGAAGAATCGATAGTCGCGCAACAAAAAGCATTGAAAATTGGCCTTATAGAATGGTTTACATCCAGCCGCTTACGCTCTATTTTATCTATACCATTCATCTATGGCATGATCGTTCCCCTCGTTTTCCTACATATCACGATGGAGATTTTTCACGCTATTTGCTTTCCGCTATATAAAATCCCTAAAGTAAAACGCGCCAATTATTTTGCAGCCGACAGGCAGCAGTTACCCTATTTAAACGCTATTGAAAAACTTAATTGTGCTTATTGTGGCTATGGCAACGGCGTTATAGCCTACAGCAGAGAAATTGTTGCGCGTATTGAGCTGTACTGGTGCCCGATCAAACATGCCAAGAAAGTACTCGGCAGCCACCCGCATTACCAAAAATTCTTAGCCTTTGGTGAATTTGAAGACTTCCATAAAAAAACCGCTGATTTACGTTCAGCGCTGAAAAATTCTGGCCAATAACAGCCTAATTTAATTTAAAATTAGGCATATCACTGTCCAAAAACCAACGTTTTAACGTGTCGTCATACCACCAAACTTGCTTATGCTTTAATTGATAGACGCGACCGGTATTATTTTGCACATAGTCAAACAACACGTAGGCTAACACCGAGTCATCGGATTCTTGCGGTAATGATGCCAATAACTCGTAGGACGTTACCGTAACAGCCTCTAAGCCTTGTATCGGCGCTAAACGACGTGCTGGGTTTCTAAAGCGCACCACACTGGCGGCCGTATCGTAAGCTTTCCAGCGCAGCGCCTTCATAAATAATTTTTGCTGTGCCTCAAGGTGCTCCAGTTTTTTTTGTTCGCTCATATGCGCACAAGACGACAGCAGAACCACCATGATTAAGCCGATCCATTTAATTTTTAACATTACCCACCTCAGTCACAAGCAGTTTATAGTCTATTACGCTTAAAGCTGTTGTGACAACTTTGTTTGTTCACCCGTCGCGTTAATATTTATTAGCTACATCAAGTTACTCTAATATTAAAATTTGAGCGTGCCAGTTGATCGTCGTACAATGCCTACTATTGAGTTGTTAAATTCGCTACATTACGGTGGTTTTTTTGCGCAAAAAAATAGTTTTTTTACTCCTGCTCGTTCTGCTGATTTTTGGCGGCTTATTTGCTGCTAAATTTTTACAAATAAACACAGCAATGTCCTCACGCACACCACCACCGCCACCTCTTGTCACCACGGTCAGCGTAGCTCAAGAACAATGGCAAACACAACTGCCCGCCATCGGCAGTCTGAGTCCAGTCGCCGGTATTGTGCTGAGTAATGAGATGGCTGGTGTCGTAACGGCCATCCATTTTCAATCGGGCCAGGCTGTCAGCACCGGCGATTTGTTGCTCGAACTTAATACCAGCACTGAACAGGCACAACTGAACGGCTTAAGGGCTGCAGAAAAACTCGCCCGCTTAAAATTTAACCGCCAAGCAGCGCTACTAACAAAAAAAGCCACTTCACGATCCAGTCATGATGAGGCACGCGCGGAATTAGACCTGGCAGCAGCCGCCGTGAGCTCACAACAAAGCGTGTTAGATAAGAAAATAATTCGTGCGCCCTTCGATGGGCTTATTGGCATTCGTCAAATTAGCCTAGGGCAATACCTAGACAAGGGGCAAGCCATCGCACCTTTAATGTCAATTTCTCCTATTTTGGCTGACTTTACCATCGCCGAACGACACATAGCCCAACTAGCCATTGGTCAGACTGTACAACTTCAAGTTCAGTCTTACCCCAATGAGGTGTTTCAAGGCCACATACAGGCTATCAACCCTAATATAGACACCAATACACGCGCCCTTAGTGTGCGCGCCTCATTAGAAAATGCGGATGGCAAGTTAAAACCCGGGATGTTTGCTGACATTACGCTGTTAATAGCCCAGCCCAACACTGTTTTAACCCTGCCTGAAACCGCGGTCACCTATAACACTTATGGCGCTAATGCCTATATCGTAATGGACAGCAGCGGTAATAAGACAGCCGAACAACGCAGCATAAAAACGGGCCAGCGTCGTGACGGCCGGGTTGAAATAACTCAAGGGCTATCAGCCAATGATCTCGTTGTTAATGAAGGTCACATTAAACTGCGCAACGGTATCGCCATACACATTGCCGATAGCTCAAACGACTCTACACTGTAGGTAGCAGCCCTTGAAATTTACCGATATTTTTGTCACCCGCCCGGTATTAGCTAGCGTTGTTAGCTTATTGATTTTAGTCCTTGGCCTGCGCTCTCTAAGCTCGTTAGAAATTCGTGAGTACCCCGAAACAAAAGATACCGTCATTTCAGTGACCACCGCTTACCCCGGTGCCAGCAGCGAGCTGATCAAGGGCTTTATCACCACACCGTTGCAGCAAGCAATTTCTCAAGCTGACGGCATTGACTATATCTTCTCTACCAGTAGTCAAGGCCAGTCGAGTATAGAAGCCCATATGCGACTGAACTATGACGCCAATGCAGCTATCGCAGAAATTCAAGCAAAAGTAGCCAGCCAGCGAGGGAGCTTACCGTCTGAAGCGAGAGACCCGGTGATCACCTCGAAAACGAGTTCGACCACCTCATTAATATACTTGGCTTTTTTTAGTGATCACATGGAGGCCACTCAAATTGCCGATTACCTTCTGCGCGTCATTCAACCCCGCTTACAATCCATCCCTGGCGTGGGTCAGGCTAAGCTATTGGGCAATAGCGTTTATGCCATGCGTATCTGGCTTAAACCCAAACGAATGGCCGCCCTAGGCCTCACCAGCAATGATGTTATTGAAGCCTTGCGCAGCAATAATTATTTATCAAGCATCGGCAGCACCAAAGGGGAATACGTCAGTATCGACTTAGGCACAAGCACCGATATTGCTAAGCAAGACGAGTTTTTCAAGCTGGTGGTTGGTAAACGTGGCGACACCTTAATTCGCCTATCAGATATTGCTGATACTGAATTAGGCGCCGAGGGCTACGATAGCGAAAACTTATTTAACGGCAAACCCGCCATATTTATCGCCGTCGATCAAGCGCCCGGCTCAAACCCACTCGTAGTCGCCCAAAAAGTCCAGCACGCCTTAATCGACATCAAACGAAATTTACCTAGTGGCTTAAATTTCTACTTACCCTATGACGCCAGTAAATTTATAAGTGACTCGATCAATGAAGTCGGCATCACCTTGCTTGAAGCGCTCAGCATCGTTATTGTCGTTATCTTCCTCTCGCTCGGGTCTTTTCGAGCAGCCTTAATTCCAGCCATTACTGTGCCTTTATCGCTAATCGGCGCGGCTTTTTTAATGCTATTACTGGGGTTTTCTTTAAACCTACTCACCTTATTGGCAATGATTTTAGCCATCGGTTTGGTCGTTGACGATGCGATCGTCATGGTTGAAAACGTTCACCGCCATATCGAAATGGGGAAAACACGAATACAAGCTGCACTGGATGGGGCTAAAGAGCTTAGCTTACCCATTATTGCAATGACCACGACACTGATCGCGGTCTATTTCCCGATTGGTTTTATGGACGGCTTAATCGGTACCTTATTTACCGAGTTCGCCTTTTCCTTAGCCGCAGCCGTTTTTATATCAGGCATTGTTGCCTTAACTCTGGCCCCGATGTTAAGCGCGCGTGTACTTAAGCCGAGTGGCGCTGCCGGGCCATTTGAGCAATCAGTGGAACGTTTTTTTGAGCGTTTGGCAGCGTCTTATAAACGACTCTTGCATCCCTTGCTAGCTACACCGTCCATCCCGATTGCCTTTTCGCTAGCCATATTATTGAGCTTATACCCAATGTACACGCTGTCAAAAAAAGAGCTCGCACCGACCGAAGACCGCGGCTTTTTGATTGCTTTTGGTAGCGCACCTCAAACAGCAACCCTAGACTTTCTAAGACAACAAACCCAGCAGCTCGTCCGGCTTTTTGAAAGTATTCTAGAATATGACCACAGTTTTATCTTGCTCGGCTTTGGCGGCGACAGTAATAAGATGCTGGGCGGATTTAAAATGGGCCACCAGTCTGAAAGGCAGCGTACGCAAATGCAAATCAAACCTGAGTTGCAAGCCAAGCTTACTACAATTCCTGGGTTACGCATGGCTGTTGTCGAGCGACCCGGCTTACCGGGTGCCGGCGGCGGTTTACCCGTCCAATTCGTGGTGATTGCAGATGCTGATTATGGTGAATTAAGCGATGCTGCTGATGGGTTGATTGCGAAAGCGATGCAAAGCGGCCAATTTATTTTTTTACAAAAGAGTCTCGAGTTTGACCGGCCTAAAACCAACTTGCTCATTGATAAAGACCGCGCGGCTGATTTAGGCATCAGCATGCAGCAGATCGGACAAAACTTATCCGGCTATTACGGTGAGGCCTACGTGAACTACTTTAGCATGCAGGGCCGCAGTTACAAGGTCATCCCTCAAGTGTCTGATAATGACCGTGCTGATATTAATTCCCTTGATTCTATCTATTTACCCACTGGCTCCGGTGATTTAGTGGCACTGAGCTCGCTCGTCACCCTAGTTGATAGTGTTGAACCGAGTAAGCGCACACAGTTCCAACAACTTAACAGCCTCACCATCGAAGGCATTCTACGCCCAGGCATCACCTTAGGTGATGGCTTAGCGTACTTAGAAGAAGAGGCCAAAATCACCTTCCCACGCGGGTTTTCCTGGGACTACACCGGCAGTTCGCGGCAATTTAAGCAACAAGGTAGCGCTTTAGTGCTCACTTTTTTCATGTCCTTATTGGTGATTTATTTAGTGTTGGCCGCACAATTTGAAAGTTGGCGTGATCCTTTGATCATTTTAGTCTCGGTACCGTTGTCATTAGCCAGCGCAATGGCCTTTTTAATGCTTGGCGCGGCGACGATGAACATATACACCCAAGTTGGGCTCATCACATTAATCGGCTTAATCGCCAAAAATGGGATCTTAATCGTGGAGTTTGCCAATCAATTACAGATCACTGAGAAACTGTCCGTGGCTGAGGCGGTAGAAAAGTCAGCAGTGGTACGCCTGCGACCCATTCTAATGACCACCGTATCAATGATCGTGGCGATGGTGCCTTTGTTGTTTGCCTCTGGACCCGGCGCTGTCAGCCGTTTTGACATCGGCTTGGTGATCGCCACCGGCCTTGGCATCGGCACCCTGTTTACCCTATTTATTGTCCCCGCGTTTTACTTAGTACTGGCGAAAGACCATACAGCGACGAAAGGCTAAAGCCACTCAACCGCTTGATGGGCGAACGCTTCATCCGGCAACTCATCACTAGCACCCACTAGCACAGCGAGAGAGCCTTTCTTAAGGGGTTTTACCCAGCCCTTTAAACCGGAATAACTAAACGGCAGCGTCTGCTGCAGAGAGATCTCTGGCATATAAATAACGGTGACCGCTTGATTGTTGTATTGATACACCATATGTAAACCATAACTGTCACCAATAGGGCATTTTTCGGCAAAGCTAATACCACCTGCCAACCCAATCTGCACACCAAATGGCCGACTAATTTGTTCCAATTGCTGTCGGTTTATTTGATGTAACGCTAGCATTGAATGCGCACCATCGTGTTCAAAATGCTCGACCACTAATTGATCAATTGTGAACTGAGTCGCCCATTTTTGTAAGGCCATAATACTCATCACCCCAATCGCCAAAAAAAGACTCGCGGCTAATGCAATGGATGTTTTTGGCAAACGCCAAAGCAATCCATTAGCGGGTGGCAAGCTGGCGCGTAGTGACTGCCTGTAGCCCTCTGGTACCGCACAGTTAATGACTGAACCCAATTGATGCTCAAAAACACCTTGCCGTTCAGCAAACTGCTGGCAACTAGGACAGGTTTGCACATGCTCATTGGCGTCCCCTGCGATATCATTTGGCGCCGCGGTGTATTCAAATTTAAAGTCTTCACAATTCATTTTGTACTTTCCTGCTCATCTGCCGGCTGTAACACCTCTCGCAGTTTTTGCTTTGCCCTAAATAATCGTGTCATGGTGGCGCTTTTACTGATATTGCAGACCGACGCTATTTCTTCACAGCTCAAACCACCAATCACTTGCAGTAATAACGGTTCTTTATACTCATTAGCTAGTTCATTCAGCGCTAGCTTTAATGCAAAGGCTTCTGGGGTGGTATCGTTATCGGCATCCCTTAAGCTCAGCATATCTAGGTCTAGATCAACCATGTCGGGCCTGTATCGCGCATATTGACGGGCGTGTTCGTTTCGAAGAATAGTCATCAACCACGCTTTACTCGATGTTGTCTCGCGTAATTTATCAAACGATTTCCAAGCGCGCATACAGGACTCCTGCACCAAATCTTCGGCCATACTTTTATCCCGACAAAGCCACAGGGCATAACGAAAAAGCTCATCGCTATACACTAAGACTAACCGCTCATACTCCAATTGCTTTTGCTTCTGTCGCACTCAATAGACCTTAATAGCCTTTGCTATCTTACAATTTAATTATTTTCATATGCTGGGGAGCTCAATTTAACGCTAACCCAACAAGCGTAACTAATATACAGGCTTGTTATACCTGTTTAAATACTCCAAGGCTAGCTTAGCCCCACCTATCGACAGGCTTAAAATAACGAATAGATCAAACACTATTTACCCTCGCGAACGACATAATTTGGCCGCGCATAAACGCATCTTGTGTTAGCCTAAAGACTTGAGCAATCCCTCACTAAAAAACAGTCGCAAAACCACAATTGAGTAGCGTGTATAAAAAAACCTAAAAAAAGCTTGTTTTATCCAAAAGACGCAACAAGTCATATGAATAAAGGGTTCTTATACACACCTAAAAAAAAACACTCATGAATATCGAGAAACTATTGCTACGCACAAAAAAGCTCGGGCAATAATTTTTCAAGTTATTGTTTTTAAATGCTATTTTTAAAATGATTCAATTTGTTACAATTTAACGACAGGCCTTTTTTTACAGGGACTTAGCGGCCATATTAAAACTTAATCCACAAAGTTATCCACAGAAAT
>JAGPVU010000052.1 GCA_018066825.1 Cycloclasticus sp. | reverse complement strand
TTGATGAGAGCTTACGTACATTGCCGATTCATCTGGGTATTGAAAAGAATCAAGATGAAAAGTATATACCGTATTTGACAATACCTGAAAACCTGTACCCTGCAGGGACAACTAGTTTTAGTTTACCCAATATTACTGAAGGGGACTACCGAGTTAAAATAAGTACGCATCAAGCTGGAAAGCACTCGCATGAAGCTAAAGGTATGAACCATGATGCCGGGTATTTTAAATTTTCAGTAAGTTCTAGAGAATCATATGAAAAAAGTAAAATGTACCAACAATATGACTGGGTAATATACCTATTAGGCCTAGGATTACTATTGTATTTTTTATCTGATCGATATAGATCGCGTTAAAAAAACGGTGAGGCAACTCACCGTTTTTTTTTAGATGTAAGTAGGTTTATTACAAACTTCAAATTATCAGCCATACTAACTTAAAGGACTAATGAGGCGTAATAATGAGTTTTGCCAGAGTAAAGTTTTATGATGAAAAGAAAATGGTCGTAACTAATATATTAGATGCGGCTGTTAAAACGTTGGATTTTGATCAAAAAGCATACATCAAAACGAAGGCACAATTAATGAAGGTGATTGAAACGCCTGGTTTCGAAGGCCTAGGCTTGGGTGAAATTGTAGCAATCACGAATAAACTTATTTCTAAAGTAGCTAATCACACGGGCTATGTGATTGTTAATTCAAAAATAGATATGCCACAGGATGACAGATTAATTGACCAGCTGGGTATTGGTACAACGCCACAAGCCCTTGATGCCAGTGGCTCAAATAAACCTGGAATCATTCATCACGATCCAAAAGAGCTCGGTCAGATAGGTAAGAATAAACTCCTTCAGTTAGTTAAATTATTGCCACCATTAATATCAAAACGGGAAATGGAAACCTATACTAAGCAAATTGAAGTATTGCGTTTTGGCATGTCAACGGGGGCGAGCTCACCACGTACGACAGGCGACTTGGAAAAAAACATAGTAGAGCAAATAGTTGAAGCGTATTTAATTGATTTTGATTACCTGGTAAGGCATCAAGCTGATGCTTTCTATGAATTGGTGGATATGGCGGGTGGTGAATCTAAAAAAATTGATATCAGTGATAAGCTCCGCAAGCAGTTAAATAAAGCGGAGTCTATTGGCGAATTTTTAAGTATTAGAGATTTAGTTAAGCGTCATATCGATGGTGTTAAGCAACCTGACTCTGAAAAAGACAGCTGGGGTAGCCTAATGTTTTGGAAAAAGAAATAAACTAACGCTAGCGATTACTTTTTACGTCCTTTTTTATGTGCGCTAAGTCGTGCCGCTTTTTTTTCAGCTTTCTCAGTAAGTAACATAGCTACATGAAGCAATTCTTTTTGCATCATATCAGGGGTTTCTAAGGAAATAGGGCCGAGTGTTCCATCGCGAAATTCATTAATAAATATCGCAGATGTCTTGTTTAAATTGACATGCCCCCCATTCATTAAACAGCCACGTTGGCGACCAATTATTTCTAATAACGTGGTTTCATCCCGAGGTAACTCCTCTAATGCATAGCGTTCAATTAAATTATTGGGGTAAAAACGTAACAAATACTCGGCTGCGTAATACGCTAGCTCGTCAAAATTAAATGCGGTATCTTTTATTGCGCCTGAAATAGCCAAACGATAACCGCTATTTTCATTTTCAACTTTCGGCCATAATAAACCGGGTGTGTCGAACAAAATAAGGTTGTTACCTAAGTCTATCCGTTGTTGGCTTTGTGTTACGGCAGGTTCATTGCCCGTTTTCGCAATAGTCCGGCCAGCTAAGGTATTAATTAAAGTCGATTTGCCTACGTTAGGAATGCCGGTAATCAAACACGTGATAGGTTTAAGTTTACCGCCCTTATGCGGGACTAATTTGTGGCACAAATTTATAATCTGCTCACTTTTATTGGCCAAATGTAAATTTAGTGCCAGCGTTTTAGTGTGTTGGTTTTGTTCTAAATAATGTTGCCAAACCTCAGTTGTTTGCGGGTCAGCTAGGTCGGTTTTATTTAAAATCTTTAAACAGGGTTTGTCGCCACGTATGCTGGCAAGCATCGGGTTTTCACTACTATAGGGAAGGCGTGCATCCAAGATTTCGATAAACATATCCACTTCAGGCAAGCGCTGCTTAATTTCCTTTTGCGCCTTGTGCATATGCCCAGGGTACCAATTAATGCTCATCTTAATTTACCTTTGTGTTTTACGCTTAATAGTAGCGACATAACAAGGTGGTGTTAGTAGTGTGGCGGTACTTCGTCTAGCAATGAAGGGCCGTCTTTACCATCTTCTCGGTCGTTTTTAGCGCTGTCGGTGAGTTGTTGTAATTGCTTTTTGAATGCGTCTATTTGCTTTTGCTGTTGGCAAATGACACTATCCAATTGTTGGATAGTGTCTTCTTGATACGCGACTTTAATTTCAAGTTCGGTGATGCGTTTTTCCATATAACTTTACTAATCTATGGTTTTATTTTTATTTTTTTTCGGTTTTTTGGTGTATGTCTTTTTACCCTTGGCTGGTTTTGCGCTGGTTAAAGCCGGCTTAGCCACGTGGTCGGTCTTTTCTATTTGTAATGGTTGATTCCTAACGCGTACCTTTTTTAAGCTGTCATAGACGATCTTCGGCATGCCGACGGGTAACTCGATAAAGCTATGGTCGTCTTTTAATTCGATATGGCCAATATTTCTTGGCTCAACATCTGCCTCATTGGCGATAGCACCAACGATGTCACCGGGTGTGGCATTGTGGTTTTTGCCCACGGCAATACGGTAATTGTCCATGGGTACTTTAGGGTTGCCGCGTTTGCTTTTGGGTAAGTTGTCTTTTTCAGGACGAAATGATTTTGTTTTAGCTTCTCTAAATGGGCGCTCATCACGAGTGCCTCGATCCTCGCCTTTATGTGAGCGACCTTCTCTAGAAGATGATTTTTTTGATGTCTCGTCAAGTAGTAAGGGTTTGCTTTTTTGCGCTAAAAAGGCCAGTGCACTAGCTAGTTTTATCGGATCAACGTCATGTTCTTCTACATACGATTGGACCAATTGGTGGAAAAAATCCAAGTCGTTGCGTTCGAGTGCTTCAGTGATTGTGTCTTTAAATTGAGCCGAACGTTTTTCATTCACCTGCTGCCGTGTTGGTAATTCCATTGGTGTTATCGGCTGCCGTGTTGCGTTCTCGATGGCGCGTAATAAACGACGTTCTCGCGGAGCAACAAATAAAATGGCTTTTCCGGTTCTGCCCGCACGGCCAGTACGACCAATACGATGGACGTATGCCTCGGTATCATAGGGGATGTCGTAATTGATAACGTGACTTATACGTGAAACATCAATACCTCGTGCGGCTACGTCCGTTGCCACTAAAATATCTATTTTGCCTTTTTTTAACTGTTCAATAGTGCGTTCGCGTAGGGTTTGGGTCATATCGCCATTAATGGCCGATGCTGCATAACCACGCGCTTCTAACTTTTCAGCTAATTCTACAGTCAGCGCTTTAGTGCGGACAAACATGATAATACCGTCAAAGTCTTCGACCTCTAAGATACGCGTTAAAGCATCTAGTTTATGTAGGCCGCTGACCATCCAAAAACGTTGCTCAATACTCTCTACGGTAGATGTCTTTGAGATAATCTTAACAATCTTAGGTTGATTCAGATATTTGTCAGCAACACGGCGGATAGGTGCCGGCATGGTGGCAGAGAAAAGAGCGACCTGACGTTGCTTAGGCGTTTTCTCTAAAATCCACTCTACATCGTCTATAAAGCCCATTCTGAGCATTTCATCGCCTTCGTCTAGGACGATGGTTTTGAGCTGATCTAGTTTTAGGGTGTTACGGCGTAAATGGTCCATTACACGACCGGGCGTGCCAACAACGACGTGAACGCCACGCTTAAGTTGACGTAATTGAGTGTCCATACCTTGGCCGCCATAGATTGGCAGTACATTAAAGCCTTTCATAGCACTGGCATAGGTTTTAAAGGCCTCTGCAACTTGAATGGCCAGTTCCCGGGTAGGCGCTAGAACTAACACCTGCGGCTGCATTATCGTTAAATCAATAGTCGATAATAACGGTAGCGCAAAAGCAGCTGTTTTACCGGTACCCGTTTGTGCGGTACCAATCAGATCAAAGCCGTTTAGCAAATGCGGAATTGCTTCGGCTTGAATAGGTGAGGGTTGTTCGTAACCAATGCGTTTTAACGCATCCATCACGGGTGTCGACAACGCTAAGTCAGCGAAGCTTAAAGGTGTTTGGGTTGTCATTTTAGGGCCTTAACTTAGAGATAGGAATGGCGTTAAGTCATTACTAACTCAAGCGTCTATCAGAGAGATGAAAAATTGCATTATACGCGCTTATCAATCAAAAAGCTTGATAAACGCATTAAACATGACCTGATGTCACCGGTAGCCTTATCGACCACTGCCACAGTAGTAATTAGTGGCTAAGGATTTATACTGGTCCCATAAGAACGTTATTTAGCGTAAGCTGCTGCTAAAAGGTTACTTTATTATGAGACTAAATTTCAAATCGACATGGCGATTCGCCTTGATTGGCTTTTTGCTAATAGTTTTCGTTACTGCTTGTGGTAGTCCGTTGCCTCGCACCGAAGATAAAACAAAATCCCCTTGGGCCAGTTTTGATGAGGCCATGTCAGCTTACAAAAAGGTAATACTTAATAAAAGTACCGTTGATGATCTTCGAGATCTGGGGTTTGATCCGTACTCCACGCCCAATGTAAAAATACTCTCGTACCTAGACCTAATTCAACAATTTATGCCAACCAATTCGGTTAGCTTAGATCAATTGCCAAACAGTGTGCAAACTTGTTTAGCAAAACAAGAAGCGTGTATCGCCTATGAGGCTCACCCCGGTACCGTTAAAAGAAAGCGTGTCGGTAGCGTATTTTTAGATTTGCTCGGTTTTAAACGTAAAACGATAGAAACAGGCTGGCGTTTTAACGCACTGATCGTGCTCGATAATGGTGTGGCGGTGTATAAAATCTGGAGTGGGATGCCGATAATTGACTCTGAAAAATCTCGCAAAAATCCCTTGGGCCCTTTACAAGGTTCAGGTGGGTCGTTAGCTAGGGACGCCGTAGGTTTGTAACTTGTTCGGCTTTATCCAACGGGTAATTGTCACGCCGACTTGTGTGCGCCTATGGGAGAAACGTTCCTTTTGACAATAAAAAAGGCCAACCGAGAACGGTTGACCTTTGATATTTGGTGGGGCGGCGGGAACTGTTGTTGCAACATATCTATTTGATTTATATGTATTTTATTGATTGTGAAATTAACCGGTACTACTTACAGTACTACTAAAAAGAAAAGTCACTCCTTGTTTCGTCTTTTTTTATCACACCTTTCATGTTCAACTATAGTTTATTCATAATAATTAAATAAACTCTGAATGTATGTACCGAAACCCTGTATCTTAATTTCAATATTAAAACCAGTGTTGGTAAATAAGGATATTTGAAGCATGAAGTTCAATGAAGACTCGCGGGTGAAAATCCCCACAATCCTTCACTTAGTACGTTTAGGGTATAAATACCTCTCTTTAAAAGATGTAAATGTCACTTGGGATGAATCGACTAATATCTTTACCGACATTTTTCATGCAAGCATTAAAAGAATTAACCCAAAACTTTCTGATGTTGATGTAAAGCAATGCTATGGCGATGTGTCGCTTTGCCTCGAAAATGAAGATTTAGGTAAAGCCTTTTATGAAAAGCTCACCAATAAATCAGGCACGCGCTTAATTGATTTTGAAGACTTCAATAACAACACCTTCAACGTTGTCACAGAGCTGACCTATAAAAAAGATGATGATGAGTTTCGCCCAGACATCATTTTACTTATCAACGGAATGCCGCTGGCATTTATTGAGGTAAAAAAGCCCAATAACAAAGATGGCATATTGGCAGAACATAAGCGCATTCAAACGCGTTTTGAAAACAAAAAGTTTAGAAAGTTCGTCAACATCACACAGTTGATGGTCTTCTCAAACAATATGGAATATGACGACAGTTCAGCAGATCCAATTGAAGGGGCATTTTATGCCACTGCGTCATACCAAAAGCCAAGTTTTAACTATTTTCGTGAAGAACAAAAATTCAACTTAGATGAGTTACTGTCTACAGTGGGTGATGCCGTTGAAACCAGTGTTCTTAAAGACAATAATTTGCTGAGCATTAAGCAATCCCCCGAGTTTTCCAAAAATAAAATTCCAGACACACCGACCAATAGAATCTGCACCTCACTGTTTCAACGCGAACGTTTAGCCTTTGTTTTGGAGTTTTCGCTAGCCTATGTCAAAGAGAATACAGGTCTGCAAAAGCACATCATGCGTTACCCACAGATATTCGCGACTCAGGCCATAGAACAGAAGCTAGAAGAGGGTGTTAAAAAAGGTATTATTTGGCACACCCAAGGCAGTGGTAAAACAGCACTGGCTTACTACAACGTCAAATACCTCGCCAATTACTTTCAAAAGAAAGGCGTTATTGCCAAGTTCTACTTTATTGTTGATAGGTTGGATTTACTTATCCAAGCAGGCAAAGAATTTAGATCGCGTGGTTTAGTTGTGCATAACGTCAATACACGTGAAGAGTTCGCTAGAGACATCAAACAAACTAAACAAGATGGATAAACCCCTCCTAAACAGTGACTTTAATAAGTGAGATTAAAACATGACTAAACACAACCCAAATAATGAGCGCATTAAACGTAAATATTTAATATTTATGAAGGAAGCTAGGCAACAGCAAGAAGCAACTATTGATGCAATAGCTAAGGCGATAAATCGGTTTGAAAATTACACCAAGTTTCGAGATTTTAAGTCATTCCGCTTTGAACAAGCCGTCGGGTTTAAAAAACATTTGGCTAAGCAGGATAATAAAAGAACGGGCGATAAGTTGAGCAAAGCAACGTTGAACTCTACCCTTAGGCAGCTGAAAAGTTTTTTCAATGGTTGTCTATGCAGGCGGGATATAAATCACGCATCAATTACCCTGATGCTGAATATTTTAATTTGTCAGAAAATGATGTTCGAGTTGCCACGGCAAAACGTACTCAACCTGTTCCGACAAGAAAGCAGATAGAGCATGTGTTAAATAATATGCCGTCGAGTACTGCGTTAGAAAAGAGGAATCGTTGCTTGATTGCCTTCACGTACGCAACAGGCGCGCGAGTTAGTGCCATGGCTTCGTTAAAGCTAAAACATATTGACCTTATGGCGGGGAGCGTTTTTCAAGATGCTAGGGACGTTAATACAAAATCTAGCAAAACGTTTACGACTTACTTTTTCCCTGTGGGTGATGCTGTTCTGACTATCATTCGTGAATGGGTGGATTATTTACGTAATGAGCGTCTATGGGGTAATGAAGACCCTTTGTTTCCTAAAACAGAGAACCATATTCTTCAAGCTGCTGACATAAAAAAGGAGCATTGGAGTACGACTTCATCTATTCGTAAAATATTTAGCGATGCGTTTGTATCGGCTGGTTTGCCATACTTTAACCCCCACAGTTTTCGTACAACGCTGGTTCAATTTGGAGAGGTGGTTTGCCAAACACCGGAAGAGTTCAAGTCATGGAGTCAAAACATGGGGCATGAAGGCGTGTTGACGACATTTTTTAGTTATGGTGAAGTGCAGCAGACGAGGCAAGCTGAGCTTATTCAGCAGTTAGGTAAGCCGCGCGGGATAGATAGTCAAAATATCGATATGAAAGCTATGGCTAAGGTGTTTGCTCGTGAAATGGCTAGCCAGAACATGCAAAATGGAATTAGCCATGATTAACGATTTTAAAGCCTTTCTTGCCCGTCAAGCTAACATTGCCCGTTGCTGCTTTATCAACGTATTCACTCCACCAGTCCATCACAGGTTTTCTACGAGAAAGATAGTCAGTTCGATTATAGGCGTTACGTACTTCGTTCTTGCCGGTATGTGCTAACGCGGCTTCAATAACATCACCATCAAAGCCTTGCTCATTCAAGATGGTGCTGGCTATGGAGCGTAAGCCGTGGGCGACGAGTTGTTTATCAAATCCCATACGCTTTATGGCGGTATTGGCTGTTTGAGCGTTGGTGTGCGTCCTAGGGTTTCTATCAGAGGGGAAAACGTATTCGCTTCTTGAGCTTATCGGCTTCATTATTTCAAGTAGTACGACTGTTTGGGTAGTTAGGGGGACGGAGTGAGGTTTCTTTTGCTTCATCCGTTCTGCCGGTATTGACCAAAGGTTATTGGTGAAATCAATTTCATCCCAGCGCGTGCCTGCGGCTTCACTAGGCCTAACCATTGTATGTAATTGCCACTCAATGAGACATCGGGTAGTTAATTTGATACTGGCTTGAGATAGTGTGGTCATAAACCTAGGAAGTTGGCTTGGCTCAAGTGTAGGTAAGTGCTGTTTTATTGGTTGCTGGAAGGCTTTGCTAATACCCGCTAGTGGATTGCTGGTAATAATGCCGGAGTTGACCGCATAAATCATCACTTCGTTTAGGCGCTGGCATAGGCGCTTAACTGTTTCTAGGCTACCTTTTGCTGCAACCGTTTCAACAATAGATATTGTTTTTACAGCACTGATTTTATGAATGGGTACTTTACCTAGATCGGGAAAGATATGTAGTTCCAATGAGCGCCATGTATCTGCAGCATGGTCAGTAGAAACCGTGCTTTTTTTAACTTCAAGCCATTTTGCCGCTATGTGTTCAAGTGTATTGCTATGAGCAACGTCATTGATATATTTTTGCTCATCGCGTAGTTCTTGTGGATCTATATCTTTAGCTAGTAATTCTTTTGCGGCAACGCGTTTACCACGAGCCTCAGCAAGAGTAACTGATGGATATGAGCCAAAGCTAAGAGAGGTGCGTTTTTTTGTGTAGGGACGTAGGTAATCAAATAACCACAGTTTTGAACCATTAGGCTTAATTCGTAACTGCAAGCCAGCGCCATCAGATAAGGTATAAATTTTTTCTTTTGGCTTAGCTTGTTTTACTTCAGTGTTAGTAAGCGGTTTAGTAGTTCGAGCCATTTTTAGTAGTACCAGTATTTACGATAAATCGATGGTACTACAATTAGTACTACTAAAAAACCTGTATTTTATAGAGGTTCTTAGGAAGCTATAGGCATAAAAAGACCCATAAAACCTTGTATCTATCGGCTTTATGGGTCTTTCTAAGTCCTTGTGGGACTGTGTAATGGTGGAGGCGGCGGGAATTGAACCCGCGTCCGCAAGCACTCCGCCCTCGGCTCTACATGCTTATCCTATAACTTTTAATTTAATTATTAGCTACCCGATAGGCTAGGAAGACCAATAACGATTTCGGTTAAGTTTTAGTATATCTGCCCCAAACAAGCTTCAATACGATCTTATGAGCTATGATGCCTGAAGTGACCCGAAGGTCGCTGGACGCACAAGCACGGCTCCAGTCAGACAGCAATCTACTGGTGTTTAAGCAGCGATTGCGTAGTTGTCGTCGTTTGCAACTATATTTTTTCAGATGTTTTACGAGATTACT
>JAGPVU010000113.1 GCA_018066825.1 Cycloclasticus sp. | reverse complement strand
GTATCCGTTGCGTAAAGTGATGTTGATGTGAAGGTTAACAGCGCTGTAATAAGTAGCGTTTTAATGAATATAAACCGTTTATTGCCCATTAATTAATCCCACTTGAAAAAGAAGGAGCATATTAGCGTTTTTTAATGCATTTATAAAGTTTCTTATTGTTTTATAGCGCCGTTGGAATCAGTTATCATGATCTATTTACATAATAAGACACGTTTCCTGATGAACCCTTTACACATTTTTAATTCATTGCACCGTAAAAAACAACCGTTCACTCCGATAGTAGAAGGTAAAGTCGGGCTGTACGTCTGTGGCATGACGGTGTATGACTTTTGTCACATCGGACATGCGCGGGTAATGGTGGTATTTGATGTGGTCGCTCGTTATTTTAAATACTTGGGTTACGAGGTGAACTATGTGCGAAATATCACCGATATCGACGATAAAATCATCAATCGTGCACTTGAGGCTGGGGAAGACTTTGGCCAATTAACGCGGCGTTTTATTGCTGAAATGCACCAGGATGAAGCTAGCTTGAATGTGCAAAAACCAGACCTCGAGCCGCTCGCAACCGAGTCGATGGACGACATCATTACTATGATCGAAACCTTAATCGGCAAACAACACGCCTATCTTGGCCCCAATAACGATGTTTACTACGCCGTTGAATCGTTTGCCAACTATGGGCAGTTGTCGGGCCGTAAACTAGACGATATGAATGCTGGTGAACGGGTTGAGGTAGATGCTAATAAACGTAACCCATTCGACTTTGTGCTGTGGAAATCGGCTAAAGCGGGTGAACCTGCTTGGCCATCACCATGGGGAGCGGGGCGACCCGGTTGGCACATTGAATGTTCGGCCATGTCGACGCGTTGCTTGGGCAATCATTTTGATATTCACGGTGGTGGTATGGATTTGCAATTTCCGCATCACGAAAACGAAATAGCACAGTCAGAAGCGGCAACCGGCGAGTGTTTTGTTAATACTTGGATGCATAACGGCTTTGTGCGGATTGACGATGAAAAAATGTCCAAATCATTAGGCAACTTTTTTACCGTACGAGAGGTGCTTAAACAATACCGTGGCGAAGAAATACGCTTTTTTGTGCTCTCCAGTCATTACCGCAGTCCGCTGAATTATTCAGATGAGCAATTAAACGAGTCACGTGCCGCGCTTGAGCGTTTATACACTGCCTTGCGTAACGTAACACCGGCATTAAACCCAGAAAAGT
This sequence comes from Cycloclasticus sp., assembly GCA_018066825.1. GTDB lineage: Bacteria > Pseudomonadota > Gammaproteobacteria > Methylococcales > Cycloclasticaceae > Cycloclasticus. Next base: position 8,741 of record JAGPVU010000113.1, on the reverse strand, counting down.
CAGATTATATTCATCGATTTGAAGCGGCGATGAACGATGATTTTAATTCTGCAAAAGCGTTGTCGGTAATGTTTGAATGCGCCAATGAACTGAACAAATTAAAATCAACCGACCCAGATAAAGCGGCCAAAACGGCAGCTGATTTATTAACAATGGCGGAGCCATTAGGTTTGTTGAACCAAGACCCGGAAACTTATTTGCAATCATCTACGGGTGAGGGCGCAGCTATGGATAATGACGAGATAACGTTAAAAATAAACCAACGGCTACAAGCTAAAGCGGATAAAAACTGGGGCTTAGCGGATCAAATTAGGGATGAATTAAGCCAGCAAGGCGTTATATTAGAAGATAAGGGCCCGCAAACGACTTGGCGTAGAAGTTGATTGCATAAAAAAAAGATGCGCGAAACGCGTCCTTTTTCCTATGTTCTGTTAATCGCTCTGTAACTCGGCTGCTTGTAGGGTGTTCTCAAGCAGCGATGCAATCGTCATTGGGCCAACGCCACCGGGTACGGGTGTAATCCAACTGGCATTTTTAGCGGCTGCTTGATAATCCACATCACCGGCTAATTTCCCCGTTTCTAAACGGTTGATCCCAACATCAATCACTACGGCACCGGGTTTTACCCACCCACCTTTAACAAAACCAGCGATACCCACGGCTGCAATAATAATATCAGCCCGTTTAACGTGAGCGGCCAAATCAACGGTTCGGCTATGACAGGTGGTCACCGTACAACGGGCCATTAATAACTCCAATGAAACAGGGCGGCCAACAATGTTTGATGCACCAATAACAACGGCTTCTTTACCTTCTAAAGCGATGCCAGTGCTTTTTAATAAAGTCATAATGCCTTTCGGTGTGCAGGAGCGTAAAATCGGCATGCGTAATGCCAAACGACCAATATTATAGGGATGAAAGCCATCAACATCTTTTAATGGATCAATCGCCTCGATAATCTTTTCTTCATTGATATGTTCAGGCAGCGGTAATTGCACCAAAATACCGTGTATGGATGAATTGTTATTAAGGTCAGCTATAAGGGTAAGGAGTTCTTGCTCTGTGACGCCATAAGGAAACGTTTTTGATAAGGAATAAAATCCCACTTCTTCGCAAGCATTGCATTTATTACGTACATAAACTTCTGAGGCAGGGTTCTCGCCAACTAAAATAACAGCCAAACCCGGTTTTGCAAGGCCATGAGCAATACGCTGTTCTGTTTGTTTTTTTATGTTGACTCGAAGTTCGCTGGCAATTTTTTTACCGTCTATTTTTTGAAACGTCATAGTGTGTTTTTGCTTTTTTGAGGCTCTTTTTTTAAAGAAGCGTTGACCTGAATTCCCGTGTGCCGTATTATCGCCCACCTACAAAGTTATTGCATCATTTAAGCAATCATTTGTTAGTAGTCGGGGTGTAGCGCAGTCTGGTAGCGCGCCTGCTTTGGGAGCAGGATGTCGGGAGTTCGAATCTCTCCACCCCGACCAATTTTTAAATACTCGCAGTAAATGTGGGTGTAAAATTATGATGAAGCGCTTGTAGCTCATCTGGATAGAGCATCGGCCTTCTAAGCCGAGGGTAGCAGGTTCGAGTCCTGCCAAGCGCACCATAAGCTCTAAATATAATCGTCAATGGTGGGTGTAGCTCAGTTGGTAGAGCCCCTGACTGTGACTCAGGTTGTCGAGGGTTCGAGTCCCTTCATCCACCCCATTTTACGATTATAAATCAATGACTTAAGGAAGCGTTAAGACCTTTTAATTCAATCCGGTGCTTTATTTACTCATTGTTCCTGCAATAATCTAAATCTCAGTTTTATTGCACTGTCTTTTTTGACAAAGTCCTTGTTACTCGCTTTGAATAATTTAAACTTCGTCACAATCAGTTAAAAAACCAAGCCAACGTGCCCAATAACGCTTCCCCTATCTTTTTGAATAATACGGATCAACCGTGTGATCAAATTAATCAGTTAATAAAAACAGGCAGTCTTTTAGTCAGTGCGAGGGTGCTAAATTTAGACGATACACCGTGTTATTTGGACTATAAATTGGGTGCATTAACGTTGCACGTTCAAACAGAGGCCGAATCGTTCGAATTAAGTCTTAATTTTGTTGAAGGTAAGTCCCAGCACCGACGTTTGTATGGTGGGGGTAAAGGACAGCCTTTAGCAAAAGCCTGTGGCCTAAGTAAGCACCCAGAATGGACTATTTTAGATGCGACTGCAGGGTTAGGTAAGGACGCCTTTGTTTTAGCCAGCCTTGGTGCCAAACTGACGATGTGCGAGCAAAGTCCTGTGCTTTATGCTTTATTGTGTGACGCACTATTACGTGCTAGTGAACACGAGGAAACAGACCTTATCGTTAAGCGCATGCAGCTTATGCACGCAAATGCCATTGACTACCTCAAGACGCTTAACGACACACCCTCTGCTAGACCAGATGTTATTTACTTAGATCCTATGTACCCGGCGCGTCGCAAATCGGCAAAAATAAAAAAAGAAATGCAAATTTTGCAATACCTCGTTGGTCACTCCAATGATAATGCCGCGCTGTTAGAAATGGCTTTGCATACGGCCAAGCATCGGGTTGTCGTTAAACGACCCAAAACAGCGACCATGCTCAATGAGATCTTACCCACCTTTACCGTTAGTAGCGTGAATACGCGGTACGATGTTTATAGCCGTTAAAGTGTGATTGAAATGCCCGCAACGATCCGATTATCAATATCAGTCTGTTGGCCCTTTTGACGTTGAATGACGGGCACTGAGAAAGAAATAAAGCCACCAAATCCATTCGCTGATACTTTGATGCCAGGTGAAATAAACAGTGTGCTACCACCTGAGTTATCTTCTAAATGGCCTTGTAATCTATTTTCGCGCCGCGTGATACCGTTTGCCTCGAATGATAAGTCCCACTTAAGCTCGAGTGGGTCATCGGTATGTTGGTGGCTACCGTGGTCATGGGTCTGAAGGCGGTAAGTAACAGCCGCGTTGTAGCTTAGCGAAGACCCTATTTCTGTGTGCTGAGAACCCTCAGTGGTCTCGCTGTATAACATGTTGGCGTGATAGGCGAGAGGACCATAGGACTGGCTAAGGGCTACGCCGAGTAAGTAATCCCATGCGCCAGTTCCTGGTTGAAACTCTGTTTCAAAGCGCTCACCATTTTTGTCTTTTACCTGAGTGTCGCCAGTTGGCGCTTTAATGCCTAAAAGTAGGGAGATATCTAAATCATCTGCTTGATAAAAGCGGTAATTAGCGAGTAATAACGCATCGCCAAAGCCGGAAGAATTACCATGCGAATGGGCTTCGCCTTCATCGTCATGGGTCTCGCTTTCTCTAATGTTCTTTCTTTCGATATAAGGTAGCCGTGCGCTTAAGGTTAAATCGTTGCTAAGGCCATAAGCGGCAGATAAAGAGGTGCTAGTAATGCGATCAACACTATGGATGCCTTCTTGTCCTGTTGCGCCAAATTGAACCAGTTGTTCGGTGCTAAAACGATCATTATTAATGACCTCTGCTCTTAAACCAAGAGCGATTGTGCCTAAAGGCGCAGGGGTCGCGGAAATAGTATTGATAGGCCCAGCGGACTCAAGGCCAAAGGCGACAGAAGGGTGGTCGGAATAGGCATTAAAACTAATTGTTGATAGACCGAAAATGATTGCAGTGACGTTTAATTTTTTTTTATTCATGCAATTGGTTATTGTTTGGTTTTAAAATTGAATACCGATAGACTAAAGCCATTAGAGGAAGTTCACAAAAGTGGCTCAATTCTTTAGTCATAAGGTAATAACATCGATGTTACTAAAGATTATGCTTTAGTCTGACTTTTAAGCTAATAAAATTTCATTTAATATTTTACCTTCACTATGATTTCTTTTAAACAGATTGGATATGCGTTAGCCGTTGAGAGGACTTTGCACTTTAAAAAAGCAGCGGATGATTGCGCAGTATCACCCTCGGCATTAAGCACTGCGTTGGCAGAACTAGAGAAACAAATAGGCTTTAGCATTTTTGAACGAGATAATAAAAAAGTGCTTGTCACCCCGTTGGGTAAACAATTTTTGGAGAAGGCGAGAGATATCAATCTCCAGATGAATGACTTATACCATCTTTCGGAAACACAACATGCTCCATTAAGCCTCCCTATGTCTATGGGGGTTATTCCAACCATTGCACCATATTTATTACCACGGGTTATGCCGGCACTTCGGCAACAATACCCTAAGTTAAAACTACATATAGTTGAAGAACAATCGCATGTTTTACTCGATAAAGTAAAAAACGGTGAGCTTGATGTTGCGATTCTCGCACTACCATTTGCCCATGATGGACTACTTGCCTTTGAATTTTGGCAAGAAGATTTTTATTGGGTAGCCCATGCCGATGACGTATCAGCTAAGAAAAAAGAGGTTGTGTGTAAGGAGCTGCAAGATCAGGTGATTATGTTGCTGAAAGACGGGCATTGCCTTAAAGAGCATGCACTGGCGGCCTGTAAAATGAAGCCAGGCGATATCAGTGATACTTTCAGTTCAACCAGTTTAAATACGTTGGTGCAGATGGTTGTCAGCAAACTGGGAACCACGCTAGTGCCTAGTATGGCATTGGGGCAACTAGTGACGGGCAATACAGCGCTTAGGGCGATTCATTTAAATGAACCAGGGCCCCATCGAACTATTGCCTTTATTATTCGCCCCAACTACACAGGCGCCAATAATATTCAATTACTGATGACATTATTTCGTGCCTGCTTGGCTGGCGAGTCGAATCTTTGATAACGAGGTGGTTTAAAGCTTTTAACGAATAGCGTGTATTGATATCCAGTTTTTTAGAACATGATGGTAAGTATATTTCAATATACTGGACTGGCCCTAGAATGCATACTTCGCTATGACATAACCCAATAAGGAGATAAATCGTATGTTTAAAAATATCATTAAATCCCTATTAACCGCTTTAGCCTTATCGTCGGTTTTAGCTATGGTTTCTAGTTCGGCATTTGCCACAAGCAAAGCCATGTCAAATCAGGACTGGTGGCCAGAAAAGCTCGACTTAACACCGCTTCGACAACATTCTGTTGAATCTAACCCACTAGGTGATGAGTTTAACTACGCCGCAGCATTTAAAAGTCTCGACCTTAATGCGGTAAAAAAAGACATTGAAACGGTAATGAAAACCCCGCAAGACTGGTGGCCTGCCGATTATGGGCATTATGGCCCGTTTTTTATTCGTATGGCGTGGCACAGTGCAGGAACGTATAGAATTTTTGATGGTAGAGGCTCGGCTGATGGTGGCCAACAGCGGTTTGAACCGCTCAATAGTTGGCCTGATAACGTTAACTTAGACAAGGCTAGGCGCCTGCTATGGCCGATTAAGCAAAAGTATGGTCGCAGTCTTTCTTGGGGTGATTTAATGGTACTCACCGGCAACGTAGCGTTGGAATCCATGGGATTTAAAACGTACGGTTTTGCTGGAGGGCGTATGGACGATTGGGAGCCGGATCTGGTTTATTGGGGCCCAGAAGGCAAATTTATGGCCGATGAGCGCCATACTGGCGATAGACAGCTCGAAAAACCCTTAGGCGCAGTACAAATGGGGCTTATCTACGTTAACCCAGAGGGGCCGAATGGTAACCCTGATCCACTAGCAGCAGCCAAAGATATCCGCGAAGCGTTTGGCCGTATGGCGATGAATGATGAAGAAACAGTTGCGTTAATCGCTGGTGGACATAGCTTTGGCAAAGCGCATGGCGCACACAAACCGGAAGAATGCGTGGGTGTTGAACCAGCAGCTGCGAGCACTGAGCAGCAAGGTTTTGGTTGGAAAAACACCTGTGGCAAAGGCAATGGCAAAGACACAGTGAGCAGTGGTTTAGAAGGTGCGTGGACGGTAACACCCACACAGTGGAGTTCCAATTATCTTGATAATTTGTTTGCATTTGATTGGGTTAAAACCAAAAGTCCAGCCGGTGCTACCCAATGGATTCCAGCGAATGGCCAAGCAGCAAACTTAGTGCCTGATGCACATGACGCGACAAAACGCCACGCGCCCATCATGTTTACAACAGATCTTGCGCTTAAGTTTGATCCAAGTTACCGAGAAATTGCTAAGCGTTTTCATGAGGATCCAGCACAATATCAACTGGCGTTTGCGAAGGCTTGGTTTAAATTAACGCATCGGGATATGGGGCCACGTACTCGCTACTTGGGTGTAGAAGTGCCTAGCGAAGACCTGATTTGGCAAGACCCTACGCCAGCCGTTAATCATAAACTGATTGAAGCAAAAGATATTGCGACGTTGAAGTCTAGGATACTTGAATCCGGTTTGACGTCATCAGAATTGGTGAGAACCGCATGGGCATCAGCTGCATCGTATCGAGGCACTGATATGCGTGGTGGTGCAAATGGGGCGCGTATTCGTCTAGCGCCGCAGAAGGACTGGACGGTTAATAACCCGGTTGAGCTAAAAAAAGTATTGAGTCGCTTAGAAGGTGTGCAAAAAACGTTTAACCAAGCTCAAGCCGGCGGCAAAAAAGTTTCACTAGCGGATGTGATTGTATTGGGAGGTGCTGCAGCGATCGAAAAAGCTGCAAAAGCTGCTGGGCATGATGTGACAGTGCCTTTTATACCGGGTCGTATGGACGCAAGCCAAACCCAAACCGATGTAAAGTCATTTGCCGCACTTGAACCAACAGCCGATGGTTTTCGTAACTATTATGCAGGCAGTTACAACGGCTCGCCTGCCGATGCATTGGTCGATAGGGCTAACCTATTAACGCTCACAGTGCCAGAAATGACCGTGCTTGTGGCTGGAATGCGGGTGTTGGATGCCAACCAAGGGCAGCAAAAACACGGTGTATTGACCACTAAGCCGGGGACATTGAGTAATGATTTCTTTGTTAATTTACTCGACATGTCAACCAAGTGGGTCAAATCAAGCAAGTCAGAAGGACTGTATTTAGGCCTAGACCGCAAGTCTAATAAACAAAAATGGACTGCGACGCCTGTCGACCTAGTCTTTGGGTCAAACTCTGAACTTCGCGCTGTCGCAGAAGTGTATGCAGCTAATGATTCGAAAGTGCAGTTTGTTAACGACTTTGTGGCCGCTTGGAGCAAAGTAATGACGCTAGACCGGTTTGATTTGCATCATTAAACCATAGCAAAAGTACAGCGTCATACTGAGGCGTTTACTTATAGTGGGTAAGTTAAAAGGCGACACATCATGTGTCGCCTTTTTTTGCATAAAATGTTGTGTAAGTAGTGTCTTACAGATGACTTCAGTGATGGCGCCTCATAATTTAATAAGTTCAATAATGGAAACAGTTGTTAAAGCGTCTTGAAATTCACTAGGAATTGAAGGCAACAAAAAACCCCTTGAATAAAGGGGTTTAAGATTGTTCTAGAAATTTGAAGAACTTAAATTTGGTACCGAGGGCCGGAATCGAACCGGCACTTCCGAAGAAACCGGATTTTGAATCCGGCGCGTCTACCAGTTCCGCCACCCCGGCCAAATATGTGTGGGCATTATAGACAGTTTTATAGTTAAACTCTATTGAATTTCTTAATTTATCTTTTGTTTTTTTTCCCTATAGCTTGAGTTGCTGTAAAATCCCCCGCCATGCAAAAAAGTGATTTTAATTATCAATTACCCAACGAGTTAATTGCCCGTTATCCGCTCGCTAACCGCGTCGATAGTCGTTTATTGGTGGTGGGTGATAATGCCGTATCTGATCAGGTGTTTTCCGATTTACCATCGTTGTTAACAGCGGGCGATTTGTTGGTTTTTAATAATACCCGCGTTATTGCTGCGCGTTTATTTGGCCAAAAGACAAGCGGCGGGAAATTAGAAATCTTACTGGAACGGGTGCTGGGTGATGTTAATGCCTTAGCGCATATCCGTAGCAGTAAGTCACCAAAAGCAGGCGCTATTATCTTGCTCGATCAAGGTCATCGCTGCGTGGTGGAAGGGCGTGCAGGTGATTTGTTTAAGCTTAAGTTTGAAAACAGTATTGATGTTGTACTTGATGCGGTTGGTCATATTCCCTTGCCGCCCTATATAGATAGAGCGGACGAAAGTTTAGATATCGAGCGTTATCAGACGGTCTTTAGTCAAAAACCGGGCGCGGTGGCTGCGCCTACGGCAGGTTTACATTTTGACGAGCCTTTGTTGCAACAAATAAAATCACAAGGCGTGGATATAGGCTATGTTACCTTGCATGTTGGTAGCGGTACCTTTCAGCCAGTACGAGAAGACGATTTAAGCAAACACATTATGCACAAGGAATGGCTGACGGTTGATGAACATATTGTGCGGCAAATTGAACAAACAAAGGCCGCCGGTGGGCGGGTGATTGCGGTAGGCACTACAGCAATGCGCTCATTAGAGTCTGCGGCAAGGTCAGGGGTGTTACAAACGTATACTGGTGACACTGATTTGTTTATCACCCCCGGTTATCGTTTTAATGTGATTGACGCGATGGTCACTAATTTTCACTTACCTGAATCAACTTTGTTGATGCTAGTAAGTGCATTTTCAGGTTATCAGCGAATTAAATCGGCTTATCAACACGCGATCAATCAAAACTACCGTTTTTTTAGCTACGGTGATGCGATGTTCCTTAGTTATATGCCAGATAAGAGTAAACCCCATGAAATTTGATGTATTAAACACCGATAAGGTTGCCCGTCGAGGACGCTTGTCGTTTGAACGAGGAACGATTGAGACGCCGGCCTTTATGCCAGTTGGTACTTAT
>JAGPVU010000097.1 GCA_018066825.1 Cycloclasticus sp. | reverse complement strand
GTGCGGTAAGCTTTGTGCCTGCACGGGTGTCATGTCTTTATAGCCGAGTGAGGCCAAGTTTTTAACTTGTGCGGGCGAAATAGCTAGGGTTGAAAAACTTGTGTTTGGCATAGGGTGTGATTATTTTTTTTCAGTGAGTGGAGCGGCATCAAAACGAATGCCAGACCAGCCGGTTTTGATGAACTGTCGAATGTTTTGGTGATCATTCCCATCGGGCGTTGCCAATACGTCACGAAAGAATTCACCAAACAGCGCTAGCGTTTCGGGCTCGCTAAAGTTGTTTAACTGAGCAAAGGCAAAAAGCTTACAGGAACCGTTATTTTCACCGGCTTCATTACGCGTTGCGCCGTTGCTAAAACCGGTTGGGCTAAAGTCATAAAGGGCATCAATAACAGCCATGGTTTCACTAAAATTTAGTGAGACCAGCGCTTGGCGAAGTGGGTCTAAAGCATCAGACATAAGGGCCTCCTGATTTATGCGCGTGAAAGAAATTTACCGGTGCTGGTGTTTACTTTAACCACCTCGCCGTTGTCGATATATTCGGGCACTTGTATTTCTAAACCGGTGGTCAAGGTGGCGGGTTTGGTGCGCGAGGTCGCCGAGGCGCTTTTCATGCCCGGTGCGGTATCAACAATCTGTAGGCTGATGGAGGTGGGTAGTTCAATCGCAACCAGTATGTCGTCGAGCAAAATGCCAACAATGCCTTCTAAGCCTTCGCTTAGAAATTTAATTTGATCTTCAATAACCTCACTATCGACGGTGTATTGGTCGTAGTTTTCTAAATTCATAAAGGTATAGCTATCGCCATCCTGATACGAATATTGCAAGGCGACGCGTTCGCAATCGAGGTCTTTTAAAAAGTCATCCCCTTTGAATGTCTCGTCGCGCTTTTGCTTCGTTTTTAAATGGTTAAAGCGCACCTTGTAGAGAGTGGACGCACCGCGTGACGACGGATTTCGGACGTCTATTTTTTTAACCGAATACGGTTCGTCGTTCACTTCAACAATCATTCCGGATTTTAAATCACTGGCTTTAGGCATCATGGCTTCCTAAGTTTTAATAGCCGCGATTATACAGTTAACGCCCGGCCTTCGTTAGCAGCTTATCTAATTGATTAGCAAAGTTTTGTTTGTCGGTATTGTTCAGTGGTGGAGGGCCGCCACCAACGTCAAGTCCGCTGGAGCGCATGGTTTCCATAAAGTCACGCATGTTTAAGCGATCTTTAATGTTTTCCCGTGTATAGAGTTCGCCGCGTGGGTTCAGCGCAATGCCGCCTTTATCGACAACATCGGAGGCTAGCGGAATGTCGCCCGTTATGACGAGGTCACCGGCTTGCATGCGTTTGACGATTTCATTGTCGGCTTCGTCAAAACCTGCTGAAACGCGTAAAAAGGAAATATACGCCGACGGTGGCACACGCACCACTTGATTAGCCACCAAGGTGGTTTGCGTTTTAGTGCGTTCTGCGGCGCGAAACAACATATCTTTAATCACCACTGGGCAGGCGTCGGCATCGACCCAAATGGTTTGCAGGGAATCGGTCACGGCCAGCTTAAAGACGCACGGCGATTAATGATCGTGCGCTGCGGCAGCTGCGTTCGGTAAGCGAATGCGCTCCACCATATCTTGTACGCTTTGCGGGGGTGGCGGGGTAAGGTATGACACGCTAAAAGCCACCAAAAAGTTTAAGCACATACCGATTGAGCCAATACCTTCTGGCGAAATGCCAAACAACCAGTTGTCGGATGTATTGGCCGCCATGGGTTCAATAAAGATGCCTTTAAAGTAAATGATGTAGCCCATGGTGAAAACAAGGCCTGTGAGCATGCCGCAAATGGCGCCGTATTTATTGATCCGTTTGCTAAAGATACCCATTACCAGCACCGGGAACAAAGACGAGGCCGCTAAACCAAAGGCAAAGGCGACCACTTGCGCCACAAAGGCGGGCGGGTGTAGCCCCAAATAACCGGCAATTAAAATCGCAAAGGCCGCGGTAACTCGGCTAGCGCGAAGTTCATTTTTTTCGCTAATGTTATGCATAAAGGTACTTTTTAGTAAATCGTGCGAAATACTGGCCGAAATAACCAATAGCAGCCCAGCAGCGGTAGACAAGGCAGCGGCAACACCACCCGCAGCAATCAGCGCAATCACCCAGTTGGGTAATTGAGCCATTTCAGGGTTGGCGAGCACCATAATGTCACGATCAATGTAAATCTCGTTAGCAAACGGTGCGCCGTTAACAATCTCACCAGTAGAGGGATTGTTAATAACGCGTTCGCCGTGTGCGCCACGTGCCAGGTCATCAAAATTGGGTTTACCGACAAAGGCGTCGCCTGCTGCGTACTGCAGTTTGCCGTCGTTGTTATGATCAAACCACGCCAGCAGGCCAGAGTTTTCCCAGGTCTTAAACCAGCTGGGCATCTGAGTGTAGGTGGTGCCGGTGTTTTCCGGGCCATTAATGCTGTTTATAACATTTAGGCGACTGAGTGAGCCAACGACGGGGGCGGTGGTGTAAAGCAAGGCGATAAAAATTAATGCCCAGCCAGCCGATTTTCGCGCATCTGAGACCTTGGGTACGGTAAAGAAGCGCACGATGACATGGGGTAAACCGGCGGTGCCCACCATCAGTGCAAGGGTAATTGCCAATACGTCGATCATCGATTTATCATTAAAGGGTTCGGTGTACGAGCTAAAGCCTAAATCAATCAGTGTTTTATCCAAGGCGTCGAGTAAAAAACCAGAGCCATCCGACATTTGGCTGCCAAAAGCCAGTTGCGGAACCGGGTTGCCAGTAAACTGTATAGCCATAAAAATAGCAGGCACCGAGTAGGCAAACATCAGCACTACATATTGCGCCACTTGGGTGTAGGTAATGCCCTTCATGCCACCAATAACTGAATAGATAAAAACGATCCCCATGCCTAAATAGAGGCCTTTATCAATGGGTAGTTCTAAAAAGCGTGAAAACACGATCCCCACGCCGCGCATTTGTCCGGCCACGTAAGTAAAGGAAATAAAGATTAAACAGACCACTGCAATAACCCGTGCAGCACGTGAATAATAACGTTCGCTTATAAATTCGGGTACGGTAAACTTGCCAAATTTACGCAAATAGGGCGCGAGTAACATTGCCAGTAAGACATAACCGCCGGTCCAGCCCATCAGGTACATACCCGCCTCATAACCCAGGTAGGAGATAAGCCCAGCGAGGGAAATAAACGACGCGGCAGACATCCAGTCCGCTGCGGTGGCCATGCCATTGACCACGGGGTGAACGCCCTTTCCCGCGATGTAAAAATCGCCGGTGGTTTTTGCTTTGGCCCAAACAGCAATGCCAATGTAAAGCGCAAACGTTGCGCCCACCACTAAGTATGTCAGTATCTGTAAGTCCATAATGCTTAGTCGTGCACGTTGTATTTAGCGTCGAGTTTGTCCATTTTTTTGATGTAATAAAAAATCAAAATAACAAACGAAATAATGGAGCCCTGCTGGGCAAACCAAAAGCCTAATTTAAAGCCAGCAAACTCAATTAAATTGAGTTGTTCTACCAGTACAATGCCAAAGATAAAAGAAACCAAAAACCAAACAAATAACAGTTTTAAAATAAGCCGAATATTTTCAGCCCAGTAGTGGTCGGTATTGTCGGACATCAGTGCTTCCTCTTTTAATTATTATGGCTACAGCTAGGTGTGGCTTTCTATGCGCATGACGGTGCGCTTATTAGGCCATTATTGAGGATATAACGTAGCGTTGCAATATTGTATCTAAGGAAGGCCCCTTTTTTAAATGGGGCTTATTGCTAAGTGGCGCCTTTAATGCACACTGTTTTTTGCTGACGTATTGAGTGCTTTTTTTGTAGCGACGAATCGAATATATAAAACGCCCAGCATGGCGGAAAGAACTGAGGCGACCAAGATCGATGTTTTTGCGTTATGCAGATGTTCGGGTTGCGCGTCAAAACCTAGCGCGGCGATAAAAGTAGACATGGTGAACCCGATCCCCGCGATGAATGATACGCCGATGATATGTTGAAAATTAACACCCTCTGGTAAGCAGCCAATGTTGTAACGTAGCGCAAGCCAGCAAGCACCGGAAATACCAATAAACTTACCAATGACAAGGCCACTAATAACGCCTAATCCAACGGGATGTTGAAGGCTGTCGATAAATGAGCTTAAACTAAATGTAACGCCGGCATTAGTCAACGCAAACAAGGGTAAGATAAATAAGGCTACCGGTAAGTCCAATGCGTATTCCCAACGGCGTAGGGGAGTGCTGGCGCGTTCCGCAAAATCGCGAACCTCTAGTACTTGTTCGTGGTCCCGCTTGCTAGCGAGTACATCCATCTGGGTTGTTTTTGTCTGTAGTGAACTGATAGTTGATTTCGCCTTATTAAGCAGTTTAGCTGATGATAATTGGGGTCGGGCAGGTACTGTTAAGGCAATAGCGACGCCTGCCACCGTAGGATGGACGCCGGACTTGAGCATCATCCACCAGACAGCAACAGCGGCGATAATATAGAAAAATGGCTGTCGTACGCCGGCGTAATTGGCTGCTGCTAAAAATGCAATAAGCGCAAAGGCGCCAGACAGGTGTATGACAGATATTTCTTGAGTGTAAAATAATGCAATGACCAAAATCGCGCCGACATCGTCCACAATAGCAAGGCCAACAATGAAAGCTATGAGGCTAGTAGGCATCTGTTTTCTCACAAGAGTGAGGACACCCAGCGCAAACGCGGTATCGGTTGCCATGGGTATACCCCATCCAATCTGCGAGTCGAATGACCAGTTGAATAAGGAATAAATCACAGCTGGGCAGACCATTCCACCGACGGCACAGAAAATCAACATGCGTCTATTTTCTGGTTGAGCAAGGTCTCCGGCGAGCACCTCACGTTTGATTTCAAGTCCAAGAAGAAAGAAAAATACCACCATCAAACCATCATTAATAATGTGTTTGAGAGACGCCTGTAGCTGAAATTTGGCGACAAAAAAACCAATTGGTGTGTGTATCAGGTTCTGGTAGCTAGAAGAATAGGCTGAGTTTGCCCACCAAAGGGCGGCCAGTGTAGCGATCAGAAGAAAGAGGCTGGAAGTTGTCTGGGCGCGAATGAAGTTAGAAAATGGGTCTTGAATATTTTCCAGACCACGCTGTAATGCATTTTTAGAGTCGTTGCTCATCTTAGTGTGCTGAGCAAGCTATTAGGAATGATCCGGCGCGTCAGGCTGCGGAACGAAGTATCAGTGGTGGTTGTATCAAGCCTCAGGGTCAGATAAGCGATGAAGTGTTCAGTGTAAATCGTTTTGCCTATCAACGTAGTTAACAGCTTGCTAATTTGCTTTAGAACTAAGCCCTTTTGACGATACTGATGGTATATAGCAAAATGACAGCACCAATAGTGGCCATGATGATCGAGCCAATGATCCCTCCGGCTGATATACCTAATAAACTGAAGACAAAGCCGCCCAATATGGCGCCAATAATACCGACAATAATATTACCTAAGACACCAAATCCCCGGCCCTTCATTATATTGCCAGCAAGCCAACCCGCGAGCGCTCCAATGGCTAGAAATATGATTAAGCTAATAATGTCCATGTCGCCTCCGGCGTCAATTTCTGGTGAAAAGGTAGATGCCAACAACAAAACTGGCAACCCCAGCAATGTAAAGCGTCATGACTTTGTCGGTATCCGAACCTGTAACCGCTTGAGTTAATTGAGAACCGACAGAATCGGATAGTTGATGGCCCCATGCCGCAAGGCCAAGGCCTAAAACGATCAAGACAAGACTAATAATTTTCATTTCAGTGCCTGAACCCATTGCCATGTTGAATGCCTCTAGTCGAACCAGATGAAATGCTTTTAATGCTAAAACTTAACGCCAAGCCATGCTGAAAACGTGAGTGTAGACCTATTTTTGAAGACCGCAACGGGCGGTTTTCAGCATGAACTTTTTGTTTTATGTGGTTTGTTGCTTACAAAGCCTGAACTTTGGTTGCACATGGACCTTTTTGACCTTGGCCCACTTCAAACTCAACTTCTTGACCATCATTCAATGTTGCGTATTGACCGCCCGCTTGAATTTCTGAATGATGAACGAAAAGGTCTTTTCCGCCGTCTTCTGGGGTAATAAAACCGAAACCTTTGTCTGCATTAAACCACTTTACTGTACCTTTACTCATCTTCTTTCCTCTGCTTTATAGTGAAAAATGTAAGTCTGTATTTGCTATCACCATTACAAAAACAGATAGTTGAATCTATTGCGTGCCCTTACTAAACGTAGTTTACGTGTAGCTATTACAGCAACTACAACAGATAGCATTGTACAGCTTATAGCAAAGGGTGCATAAAGGCTATGATAACCGTTTTTTAACCCATTGTTACATTTGCCTGGGTCGGCAGGCTTTTCTTGAGCGGATGCGCCTAAATGGATGGTATAAAAAAGGAGTGCAGACGGCTTATTAGTCTGTAGCTAGCGGATTTATTAAGCCGGGCAAGGCTTTTTATTTTATCGCGGGCACGTTTTTTTGGATATAACTTGGCATTATTGTATATAAGAGGCTACGTGTCTTGTGCCAGAAGCCTGACAGTAAAAGTAATGAAAAGCCAATAATCACGCCGACATAAGCAAAGCTATCGCCGGCAAAACCATAAATTTTAAATAATTCAGTCAATGCATAAAGCACGTAAGCTAGAGACGACACCATAAAAGCGCGTCGATCAATGCCGATCGATATAATCGACAGCAGGACATATAAGCTAACAACGGTTAGAACGCTTAAAAAACTATCATTCCCATCTAGTATGCCAAGGTTTGTAAATATCGGGTGCACGATAAGTGGCGCAGCAATCAAATGCAGCCAAAAGGCAACATCCGATTTACCCGACACCCGGCTTAAATCGGATGCGTCCCACCGCATGGCGATATAAAAAACGCCAATACCCGCTGCAAACATTAAGTAGGCGATAGATGTGTCAAGTGCAGGTACGAGATACGTAACAAGCGCTATTGCAAAAACGACCGCTGTCGCCGCACCGGCTGCCACCGTTATGGGCACCTTAAAGCGCTGCCAGTGAAGCCACGCCGCCAGTGATGAAACAGCGCCGGATAACATCAATGATATGTCAGAGGGTCCTTCAAAAACGGCTTGGACTAACGCAAATACCCCGCCTATAAACGTCATTAATAAAACAATCGCAGGAAAGGCCATTTTGCGTTTTAGCACAAAAAATTCAGCCAGCCCCCAAGATAAAATAGCAACAGACGCCATAGCCAGTGCAGGGTGTACATTGTGGGTAACCCAGCTGGTTGAAAACAAGAGTAGAACACAGGCAATAACAACAAATATATCGTTAAAACTAGCGACTAATTTGAAGTTTTCCTCATCTACCGCTTGGGTAGCGCTTTGCGAGGCCATGTGTGAGCGAAAGTTTTGCACTGCCTCTTTTGTCAAGACGCCTTGAGTTATTGCGTTTTCTAAATCGTCATCCGTGTACATAGGGTCTCTTTTGTATTATTGGGAGTGTACGCCAACGTAACAGCGTCGTGTAGGGTGGTCAAATGAAAGGGTCTAGTTAAGCGTTTAGTACCCCATGATTTTTAAGGCAATATAAGGCACCACCATAAAAACCAGAGTCATTATTTTATAATGACTCAAAAAATCAAAATACTTAATGCTGAGCGTCTTTTCGTCCATACCAAACATTTTAGTATGAATAGAAGAGACCGTACCGTTCATAAATATTAGTATGAGCGTGGCTAGAAGAAGGTAGCCAATATTAATGACGGATGCCCAGCCTAGTAACTCAGTCAATTGTGAAATAGTCATTAGAACGTGTCTCCTTTGTTATCAAATAGCGCCTGTTATGTGTCTAAGGGTGCAGTTAATTCTCGCGTGTTATTTATCGCCAGCAAAGCCTTGTTGAATGTTCCCTTTAACGGGCCTTGATAAAAATGTTTTCTGCAGCAATGCAAAAGAAAACGGCTCACTTCGGTTCCAAGGGAATAATGATACAAAGCGCGCCATTGCGCAGTAACCGACTAAGATCTGTGCCCACGTGCCAATGGTAGGAATCCAATAGATCCATTGTAACGGCCCAGGTAAGGCAACAATAAGCAACATTAAATAACAAAAACGCACTTGGACAGGAAAAGCAGTAATGCTTTTTTCTCGAATAATAAAGTGAATTAATTGAACTATCGTCAGGCCAATGGCTAATAAAAAGCCGATAAAATGCCCAAAAACACCATAACTAAGCAGCCCTGCCGTTACAAGCCAGTACCACCACCCAATATCTTTGTGCTCAATCATCAACATATAATCATCCTTTGGTTTTTACACCTATCATTACAATCAGCCGTAAGTGGCTGTTGGCGCGGTTATGGTTTTCGGCTTTATCTCCATGCCATTGATTCCCTTCAATTTATCTTAACGTTGAGCTTACTACCAAATAATACTGAGTAAAAGCATTTAATGCTGGATTTATGTTAGGTGTGTTGTGTAAACGAACTATTCGTAACAGCCTAAAAATGTCTAAATCAATCGAGTCTGACCCTATTGATTCAAGTTATTCCAAAAAAGAAATAATTCTTAACGCGATAAAAGAATTTGAAACATAAGTTCCCTCAGGCTTTTTTTAAATATGCCCACCAAAGTTGGTGGTACATATTTAATGTAGTCAATTTTGCACCGCCCTATAACCAATCTAGCCTGCATCCTTTTGATGTTGATTGCATCCGTATTTTCTCGGCATAGTTAACACCTTTGTCATAGGGCAAAGAGTTGGTCTAAAAGGATGGTATAAGAAGGGGCAGTATAAAAATTATTCTGTCTGCATGGATGGAGGTATAGCACGGCGTAGTGAAAATCGCATATGAACAATTAGTTATGCAAATTCATACGTACTAACTTTTTGTTCCGAACTCGTTAATGTTTAATGAAAACCCATTATTGTCGGTGGCCATAAGTCCAACTCCTTGAGCATATTTGTAAACCACATTATCTAGATTAGCTTCAAGATCAATAATGTTCGTAATGTACCCGCTCTCAGATAAGTCAATTATTGTGATACGTTTTTCTGGTTTGCGTATAAATTCTGTTGTTCTTTGATCATATAAAAACACATATCCTTCGAGGCGGCATTTTGCACCTTCAGCCATCTTTACCTCACCCAAAAAATGACGTCGAGTCGAA
The DNA here is from genome assembly GCA_018066825.1 of Cycloclasticus sp. Taxonomy (GTDB): domain Bacteria; phylum Pseudomonadota; class Gammaproteobacteria; order Methylococcales; family Cycloclasticaceae; genus Cycloclasticus. The sequence goes on along the minus strand of JAGPVU010000097.1, from coordinate 30,879 downwards.
TTTTCGTAAAGCGCTCTATACATGACATGTACCTTTTCACCCTTTTCTATAATCATTTTATCCTCTGTATGGAGACGGCTGCATTGATGTTGAATGATTTGTTAAGTTCTTTCGTTGGTGTTTGTGCTTCAGGTAATTCCAAATGCCCTCCGTAATTACTTACCGACAAAATTAGATATGATTTTACAATCTTCTCCTGCATTTGTTAACGTTCTTAATTGAAAGTTAAGGCTGAGATACTCAAGTATGGTCCTTAAGTTGCTTGATTTTTGGTTTTCTTTTGCGGCGTGCACTTGCGGGAACTAAGGCCCTCATTGACTCGAGCTTGCCAAAACAAAGTAGTTTGTCGTCCGGCTCAAGGATTCTTGAGTCTTTAGGGTTTGGGATCACTTTATTACCCCGGGAAATGTCTAGGATATTGATGTCTTGTTCCAATAGTCCCGAATCAGTGATGCTCTTGCCAACAAGATTAGACTCTGCAGGGATAACAATATCACTAATACCATAACCGCGGCTAACTGTTAGGCGTTGCCTAATATCGATTTCTGGGAAGTCGACCTGGGCTGCGATATAATCTGTTATAGCACCGGCGATATCAAGCTGGGTGCATTTTTCGATTCCCTCAAGGCCGGGAGATGAATTCACCTCCATTATTTGCGGCCCATCTGCGCCTTCTAGCATATCGACGCCCGCAACCTGCAGGCCTAATATCTGCGCCGCACGGACAGCGGTTTCCCGATACTGTTCATCGAGTTCAACTGGCTCTGCTATACCACCGCGATGGACGTTGCTTCTGAACTCTTGACCCTGTGCGACCCGTCGCATGGCCGCGACCACTCGATCGCCGACCACCAATGCGCGTATATCTTTGCCTTTACTCTCAGCAACAAACTTTTGCACCAGAACGTTCTGTTTCTGACTTTGTAAGAGTTCGATGATCGCTTCTGCTGATTTGGTACTTTCTGCCAGTAGGACGCCAATACCCTGAGTACCTTCGATTAGTTTAATAATAACGGGAGCCCCGCCGACACGCTGAATCGCTGGTAAAACATCTTTTTTGTGGTGCACAAAGTTTGTTTTAGGGATACCGATATGGTGGCGACTTAAAATTTGTAAACTGCGCAGTTTATCGCGTGAATTAAGAATTCCATGGGCACTGTTCGCACAGAAGACGCCCATTTCCTGGAACTGACGAACAACTGCGGTACCATAGTAAGTAATAGAAGCACCGATGCGTGGCAGGACAGCGTCGTAGTGGCTAAGTTGCTTTTGCTGGTAGTAGAGATCTGGTGATTCACGCTCAAGGTCAATGGCAAACTTCAAAGTATTCAATACTTTTACTTGATGACCACGAGATTCAGCGGCTTCTTTTAGCCTTCGCGTACTGTATGAATTTGGACCGCAAGACAAGATGGCTAATTTCATAACACAACTCCTAGTTTACTTCGAGGGTGATGATAGACGCCGCATTTTCATGCAGTGTGGTTTAGTTTAAGTATACATGAAATGGAAAAAAGGACGATTGACTACAATTTCTGTAGATAAAGGTCATCGTCGTTTAAACGATTGCAACTGGGGGTGCCGATGAGCAAGCGTTTTTCTCAAACGCTGTTAATACTCAAGGCCAGCTTATGTCTTCTCAAACATAACATTACTTAGATTCTTGGTATGTAATAGAAGCTGTGTGATTAAAGGATTTGATTAAAAAGTGTTAGGCTCCCGAAAGTTGCAAAGGTTTATTCATTGGATTGTTACGTCCATTCACTTTTATAATGAAGAATAAACCCTTAATTTAATGTGTCTTCTGAAAGCTGTAGGCGAGTCAAAATGATAAAAAGCAATACCGGTGCACAACGCATTGTGTGCCTAACCGAGGAAACTACCGAAGCCTTCTATTTAATGGGCGAGCAACACCGTATTGTGGGCATTTCGGGTTTTACCGTACGCCCCGCCATTGCACGTAAGGAAAAGCCTAAAGTGTCGGCGTTTACCTCGGCTAAAATCGATAAAATTTTGGCCTTAAAGCCCGATTTAGTGTTGGCCTTTTCGGATATGCAGGCGGATATAACCGCCGAACTGGTAAAAGCAGGCTTGCAAGTGCACGTATTTAACCAGCGCTCGGTGGACGAGATTTTTACTATGCTGTTTACCCTAGGCGCGTTGATAAACGAGCCAGAAAAAGCGGCGGTGTTGGTAAGCCAATACCAACAAAACATTAGCGAATGTCTTGAGCAAGCCAAGGCGTTTAAGAAAAAACCGACCATCTATTTTGAAGAATGGGATGATCCGTTGATCTCGGGTATTCGCTGGGTATCGGAATTGGCTGAAATAGCCGGTGGGGTCGATTGCTTTCCAGAGTTATCAAAAGAAGGCGGCGGTAAAAATAGAATTATTGCCGACCATACGCGGGTTATCGAGCGCGCGCCGGATATTATTATCGGCTCGTGGTGTGGTAAAAAGTTTCGCCCCCAACGGGTGATCGAGCGTGAGGGCTGGCAGGCGATTCCTGCGGTTAAAACCAATCAAATTTTTGAAATAAAGTCGGTGGATATTTTGCAACCCGGGCCTGCGGCGCTGACCGATGGTTTGCGCCAACTGCAAGCGATTATTAAAAACTGGGTCGATCAGTATGCATAAGGTGTTGTATTACGTACACGACCCGATGTGCAGCTGGTGTTGGGCATTTAATAAAACTTGGGCGGCGATACAGGCTGGCTTGCCCGAGTCGGTAGAGGTGCGTTATCTGTTAGGCGGCCTTGCGCCTGACAGTGATCTGCCCATGGACGCGGAGTTACAACAAAAAATTAGCCATGGCTGGCATCGCATTCAACAACTCGTACCGGGCACCCAGTTTAATCACAATTTTTGGACCACTTGCCATCCTCGGCGCTCAACCTACCCGTCGTCTCGTGCGTTGATTGCAGCAAGAACGCTGGATAAAGCGGCAGAAAAACCAATGCTATTGGCGATTCAACAGGCGTATTATTTACACGCTAAAAACCCAGCCGATGATGCGGTGTTAATTGCCTGTGCGGCCCAGTTAGGGCTTGATACAAACGACTTTAGCGAATTGCTAAACCACCCCAGTACTCAGCAACAACTGTTAATGGAGGTAAAGCTGGCCAGAGGGATGGGGGTTAATAGCTTTCCGAGTATCGTGTTGCAACAGGGAGAGCAAACGCAGGTGTTACGCTATGATTATAACGACCCACAGGTGCTATTAAATCAGTTAAGCTAGGACAACTAGGCGTGAACAAACAAAGGAAACAGCGATGATGGAACTAGAGTTGGCTTATTGGCATTGGCTAGTATTGGGTATGTTGTTGGTGGGTTTTGAAATTTTTATACCCAGCTTTACGGTGTTATGGTTTGGCTTAGGCGCATTTGTGGTGGCGGCTTTTCTTGCACTGAACCCTGCGTTAACGCTTGGCTGGCAGCTGTTTATTTGGGCTGTTTTTTCGGTCGTGTTTGCAGCGGCCTGGTTTAAGTTTTTACGCCCTAAAATGATCGATCGCACCAAGGCAGGTATAACTCAAGAAGCCATCGCCGGTGAAACGGGCATGGTCATTAAATCACCAACGGAAACCTCGCGTGGGCACGTGCGCTTTACCACACCCATATTAGGCGACGACGAATGGGAATTTATTTGTGATGAGCCGGTGGTTACCGGTGATAGGGTAATGATTAAAGAAGCCTCAGGGAATACCCTGGTGGTTAACAAAGTAATTTAATTTAAAAAGGACGGGACGATGGATGGACTTATTGTAGCGGCGGTATTTTTTGGGCTAGTGTTCGTAACGGTTGCGATGGGGGTTAAGTTGGTGCCCCAAGGTTCTAAGTTTGTTGTACAACGCTTGGGTAAATACCATGTAACCCTTGGTCCGGGGTTAAATTTAGTGGTGCCGTATATTGACCAAGTGGCGTATCGAGTAACCACTAAAGACATCGTCATGGACATACCTTCGCAAGAGGTGATTACCGAAGATAACGCAGTGATTATCGCCAATGCGGTCTCGTATATTAATATTGTTGCGCCAGAAAAAGCGGTGTACGGGGTGGAAGACTATCGGCTAGCGATTAGAACCTTGGTCCAAACCTCGTTGCGCTCCATTATCGGCGAAATGAAATTAGACGAGGCCTTATCGTCTAGGGATTTAATTAAGGCACGATTAAAAGAAGCTATTTCCGATGATATTGCCGATTGGGGTATCACGCTTAAAACCGTCGAGATTCAAGATATTACGCCATCGGATACGATGCAAAATGCGATGGAAGAACAAGCTGCGGCAGAACGGCAGCGCCGTGCTACGGTCACACGAGCAGAAGGTGAAAAATCAGCAGCCATATTAGAAGCTGAAGGTCGTTTGGAAGCGTCTAAACGTGACGGCGAAGCACAAATTGTTTTGGCGCAGGCGAGTAAAACAGCGATTACGATGGTAACCGAGGCGATTGCAAATAAAGAGTTACCCGTGATGTATATTTTGGGTGAAAAATACGTCGATGCGATCCGTGATATGGCCAAGTCTGATAATGCCAAAACCATTTTGCTGCCAGCCGATTTGCCGGCAGCAATTAGGGGTATGTTGGGCGGAAAGTAAGCCCGATTACTGGATAACGCGCGCCTTACTACTGGCGCTTTTTACGACCTTAACGTGATCGCCTTTTCTGAATAGTGCGTTGACGTTGGCCTCTTGTACAATAGATTGCACCTGACCGTTATCGAGTTGCACGGTAATTTGCACGCCGTTGGCTTTATTGTACATTTCTTCCACTTTATTACCGATCATGCCACCGACCACGGCGCCTGCAACGGCTGCTGCTGCGCTACCGCGCCCACCGCCAACACTACTGCCGCCAATGCCGCCGATAAGGCCGCCGGCAATTTTACCCACCACGTTACCTTCTGAATCGATGGTGACAGGCTGCACGTCTATAACCGTGCCGTGTGACACCTGCATGGTTTGATTCGCTTCACTACTGCCGTAACGTTCGGTTGAATTTCCATACGGGTTGGGGCCAGCACATGCGGCCACGGTTAAAGCGAGTAGTGCGCTGATTATAAGTTTATTCATACTCATCTCCCTATTGATTGATTGCTTAGAGTGAAATTACCATTAGTTGGTTCCTTTAACGGGCATTAAATCAGCCAAATTTATTGCACCCTCTTTTCTAAACGGAACGCTATAGAGAGGGGTAGCCAAATTGATGGCTCCCATGCTGATATTGCCTGACAAACTAAAGTGTACGGCTTGCTGATTTGATTGTGATACCTGTTGTATTTGCTGAATAACGCCTAAGGTATTACTAATAAGCGATACCGTAACAAACTGCTCAGCATAGGGAGCAATATCAATCGCATGCTGACTTACGCCATGGGCAAACTCGGTGCCGTTGATCGTTAGCTGGTAGCTTAGCCCCTTTATATACAACGGGGTATCGTTAGTGTTTTGCACCCGCAAGGTTAGTTCGTAATGCTGCTCGAACAACTGTGCGTCAACAAGGCGTAGGTTGTTTAGACTGATCTGTGGCGGCTCAGCGTGATAGGTGATACCGGCGCAGGCCGACAACAGCGCACACAGTGCAGTGAGTTGGATTAATCGGTGTATAAAATGCGCCATTGGTTTCTCCGTTAGGGGCTTTCATCTTAAGGCAGAGTTTAAACGAAAGAAAGGGTTTTAAAACAGCAGCGGTGCTTGTCCTTCGGCCCAAGCTGGGTACTTTTTCATCACGCTGTTGAAGCGTTCCGAATCAAGGAAGAAATCCATCCATTGAATGACGTTGGGGTACGGGCTTTGTCTAAACCAGTCGATATCGACGTGAGCAAATTGACGAACAAAAGGGAAGATGCCAAGGTCGGCGAGGCTTATTGTGTCGGTTAGTAAAAATTGATGCTGCGATAATTTTTCTTCCAGTTGTGCTAAAAACCCTTCAGCTTGGCTGCGATAATGCTCAGCCGAAAACTCGGGGAACCGGTCGGCGTATTTATAGTGGTCGAGGTGCTGTTTAAAGTCAGTATCATTTTTTTCAACCAGCGCATTTGCCAGTGACACTAACGCTGCATCGCCACGTATAGCGTCGGGATCGTTTACCGCTGTGGCCCAATGCACAATGTCCCAGCTCTCTTCTAGCACACGACCATCGGGCAACAGTAAAACAGGAACAGTCGCTTTAGGCGAAATGGCCAGCATGGCCGCGGGTTTATGCCGTAACACCACTTCGCGCAGTTGCACCTTAACGCCGCTGTATCTGATCGCCAAGCGTGCACGCATGGCGTATGGGCAACGCCGAAATGAATATAAAATGGGCGTATCAGACATGAGGTTTGTTAGTGGTGGTGACCACCCGCGCCGTGGGCGTGGCCATGCGCTAGCTCTTCGGCAGTGGCTGCACGAACGTCAACAATTTCAATATCAAAGTGCAAAGTTTGGCCTGCCAAGGGGTGGTTGGTATCAACTTTAACCATAAACTTTCCCACTTTAACCACGGTGACTTGGCGCTGCCCGTGATCGGTTTGTACACTAGCCACCATGCCGGGGCGCCATTTTTTAGCACCGGACAAATGCTTAACCGGTACGCTTTGGATCGAATCGTCTATGCGTTCGCCATAACCCTCTTTAGGTTTAACCGTTAGGTTTAAGGTGTCGCCGGCTTGCTTGCCGTCGATGGCGTTTTCTACCCCAGGAATAATACCGCCGCGGCCAAATAAAATAGCCGTGGGTTGTTGTTCAAGTGATGATTCAAGGGTCTCGCCTTGGTCATTTTTTAAGGTGTAGTGAAACTGTACAACGGTGTCTTTGCTAATGGCTAGGCTCATAAGTTGGCTCTGTGTAAATAAAACGCCATTTTAACATTCTCGATACGCTTGCGGTGTAAACTAATCGCCATGCAAAAAATTGATCTTCATTCGCACACCTTGGTGTCAGACGGTAGCCTATCGCCGGTGCAGTTACTGCAACGCGCGCAAGCTAATTCTGTCGATATATTGGCAATAACCGACCACGATTCGATAGACGCTTACCAACAGATTGGCAATCAAGCGCTAAACGGCTTGCAGCTAATTGCAGGGATTGAACTATCGACCCAATGGCGCGGTGTCGGGGTGCACATTGTGGGGTTAAATATAGACCTTACTAGCGCCTCAATCTTGAGCGGCGTAGCGCAACAAGAACAAGCGCGTAGTGAACGGGCGCAACTGATCTACCAGCGATTAACTAAATTGGGTTTAGCAATTGATTTTGAACGAGTCAAAGAGATCGCTAACCAGAGCAATATCGGTCGGCCTCATTTTGCCCAACATTTGGTTGAAATGGGGGCGGTAAAAAACATGGCAACGGCCTTTAAAAAATACTTAGGTGATGGCAAGCCCGGCGATGTCAAACAGTGTTGGGCCGAACTGCCGCAAATTGTCGAGTGGATTGTTGGCGCGGGTGGCGTTGCCGTTTTGGCTCATCCTTTAAAGTATAAGTTAACGCGCACTAAACTATCGGCGTTGTTGGATGACTTTATAGCGGCCGGTGGCGCAGGCATGGAAGTGGTGTCGGGCCAACAAAACAAAGATGAAACCAATAAACTGGCACGGCTGTGTAATGAAAAAAACCTTTTAGCCTCGTGTGGTTCGGACTTTCACCAGCCCAGTCAATGGAGCGAGATTGGCGCTATGGCGGCTTTCCCAAGCGAATGTGAGCCGGTTTGGGCGACGTGGTAAGGGCTTAATACGCGTTTAAACGAAATTCAATTTTTTGTTTAAAATTGCTTAACGAGTTGAATTGACTGGGCGGAAAACGCCAAGTCTTAATCGCTTCCATCGCCGATTTATCCAATGCGCTAGAGCCAGACGACTCGATGATAAAAGCTTGGTTAACGTGACCATTATTGGCGACCGAAATTTCAAAAATAACAATGCCCTCTACCCCTCTACGCCGAGCGATGCTGGGGTATTTAGGCTTAGGTTGATAGCTGGGCTGTGGGGTAGAAAAAACAATCGGTTTTTTAATTGGCGATGGTAAGGGCGACGCGGCCGGCTTTTTAACTGTAACGGGGCGAGGTTTCTTTTTAACGGGTTTGGGCTTGACCGCAACCTTTTTAACCGAGGGTGCTTGAGTGACGATTTTTTTCTTTTTAATCGGTACTATTTCAACAGGCTCGGGTGGTGCAGGGGGTATTTCTTTGACTATCGGCACCTGCAAGGAAACACTAATGCTTCTGGCAGGGATGCTGTCAATATCGTCCACGGTTAAAAGCCCCGATTGATAGGTATACGTCACCAGTGCGGCGTGCAGCAGCAAAGAGGCTAGTACAAAAATAATAACTTTATAGGGGCGGTTGATGCCGGGTGTTGGGGAAAAAAGCAAGCTGCTCATGGTGCGCTCAGGCTTTTTTTTCAGCCATCGATAGATTGACGGTTTGTGTGGCGGGTTTAGCCAGTCGTTTATCAATCACATTTTTTAGCGCAATTAATAAACCCAAACCAATAAAAGCACCCGGTGGCAAGATAGCCAATAAAAAGCCCTCATAGTCGCCGATAACCGTTATTGTCATGCCTTTTGCAGCCTCGCCAAACATTAAATGGGCGTTTGCGAATAAGGTGCCAGAGCCCAGCACCTCACGCACAGCACCTAATATAACCAAGGCGCTGGTAAAGCCTAAGCCCATTGCAAGGCCATCAATAAAAGACTCGGCGAACGGGTTTTTAGAAGCAAACGCCTCTGCACGTCCAATAATGGAACAATTGGTGACAATCAAGGGGATAAAAATCCCTAAGATAAGGTAGAGCTCGTAGAAATAAGCGTTCATGATCAGCTCAATAATCGTCACGATCGATGCAATAATCAACACAAATACCGGTAAACGTATTTCGCTGCCGACTTGTCTGCGTACTAAAGAGACCACCGAATTTGATAAAATTAGTGTTAGCGTGGTGGCTAAACCTAGGGCAAAACCGTTGATCACGGTGTTACTTACTGCCAGCAAAGGGCATAAGCCTAATAGGGCAACGAAGGCTTGGTTGTTGTCCCACAGACCGTTTTTAAAAATTTGTTGATAGTTATTCATGGCTAACCGCCGCTGTTTGGCTCAAGGTTTGCTCGTGTTTTTGGTAGTATTGTAACGTTTTTAATACCGTTTTGACGACCGCGCGCGGGGTGATGGTTGCGCCGGTAAATTGATCAAATACGCCGCCATCGCGTTTTACCCTCCAATAAGCTGGGGCGGGGTCGCTTAATGAACGCCCGTTAAATGCAAAGACCCAGTCGCTCTTATTGGTATCAATCGCATCGCCTAAACCTGGCGTTTCGTGGTGAGAGACAGCTCGAACGCCCATCAATTGACCATTTTCTTGAATTGCGATTAACAGTTTAATCGAGCCGTTGTAACCATCGGGCGCAGTAACTTGGGCAATAACGGCAACCAATTGTTCGCCTTTAAACGCACGATACAGCGTGACCGTACGCTCGTTTTTAAAGATGCTGGTATCGCTAAGCTGTAGGCTATCAGCTAGTAAGTCATTGTCGTGTAAATTCTCGGGCACCAGTTCGCGTAAATTTTTAAGCACGAAAAGACGCTCGTTTTCCGCTATTTGTTGCTGGGTTAAAGCGTAGGTGAACGAGACCAAGCCGATGCCAATAAAAGAGAACAGACCGAGAACCAAGCCAGCGTTAAGAATAAGCTTTTTATTAGAGGCCATCTTATTTATGCCCGTAAACACGTGGTTGGGTGTAATGGTCGATTAACGGCACCGTCATATTTATTAAAATGACTGCGAAGGCGATGCCTTCGGGGTAACCGCCCCAGGTGCGAATAATATAGGTTAACACGCCAATTAGCGCGCCATAAATAAAGCGGCCTTTTGTGGTGGTGGCCGCAGTTACCGGGTCGGTGGCGATAAAAAAAGCACCCAGCATAGCGCCGCCACTCAGTAAGTGGAAAGTGGGTGAGGGGCTTAGCCCCGGTTCGGACATATAGGCGATAAAGCTGATCACAAACAAACCCGCAAGCAAGCCCGCCGGGATATGCCAGCTGATGATTTTTTTAGCTAAGAGTAGGCAGCCGCCTAATAAAAACGCGATAGAAACCCATTGCCAACCAGTCCCGGCGATTGAGCCAAACAGCGAGGCGCTGCGAATTTCGTCGATCGTCTGGTTTAAACCGAGCTGCGTTTTCATCGTGTCTAACGGTGTGGCCGCGGTGATCGCATCGATCAACTCGGGGTTGGCTTGTTGCTGAAATATAATCGAGATTAGATCAGAAAAAGTGACGCTGTCGACTTGTAAGGCGTGTGGCAACATCCATACCGTCATGCTTTTAGGGAACGACACCATCAACACCGCAAACGCCACCATGGCGGGGTTAAATGGGTTGTAGCCTAAACCACCATATAAGTGTTTGGCGATAACGATGGCGATAAGCGCCCCGATAAAGGGAATCCACCATGGGGCCAGTGTAGGTAAGGCGAGGGCTAATAATAAGGCGGTAACAACAGCGCTTAAATCGGACATAAACGGCAGGATAGGGCGGCCGCGAAGACGCAACATTAGGGCCTCGGCCGTGAGGGCCGTAGTCAGGCAAATAATGATATTAAATAGCACCCCATAACCAAACTGCCAGATCATGGTGATGACCCCAGGAAGCAAGGCGATTAATACCCAAAACATCATCCGTTGAACGCTGTTTTGTGGCGCGATAAAGGGCGCGTTAGAAGTTAAAAAATGCACGTTCTAGCCCTCACCTTCGGTTGGATTTTGTTTTTTCGCTTTGGCGCGGTTGATCGCGGCGTCTATGGTTTCTTTAGCGGATTTTTCTTTTAACGCTGCTTTTTTAATGCGGGACTTTTCGGCACGCTCGGCTTTTTCTTTTGTCAGCCTATCTTCACGCGCTTCAAAACGTTCTCTGGCAATATTGGATAAATGTTTTTCGTGGTGCTGTACTTTAAGCGCGCTTTTTGCGTAGCGAAAATGCTGTACCAAGGGGATGTGACTTGGGCACACCACGTCACAGCAGCCGCATTCGATGCAATCCAATAAGTTAATTTTTTCGGCTTTTTCTAATTGCTCAGAGCGGCTAAACCAATACAATTGTTGCGGTAATAAGGAGACTGGGCAGGCGCTCGCGCAGAGGCCGCAACGGATACACGGCATGGCTTGTTTTTCGGTCACTGCCTCGTGTTTGCTGGCCACTAAAATGCAGTTGCTGGCCTTGACGACGGGGATCTCGTCGTTCATTAAGGCAAAGCCCATCATTGGGCCGCCCATAATCAGACGCTCGGCATATTGGGTATAGCCATTACAAACATCGATCAGGGTGCTGATTGGTGTGCCGATACGTACTTCAAGGTTACGCGGGGTCGTGACCCCTTCGCCGGTTACCGTAATAATTCTAGAGGTCAGCGGTTTGCCCTCAATAACCGCTTGTTGTACCGCGTATACAGTGCCGACATTGATTGAAACGATGCCGATGTCGGCAGGGATACCGCCACTGGGTACTTCTTTACCGGTTAAGGTTTGGACCAGTTGTTTTTCACCGCCGGTCGGGTAGATCGTTGGGATTTGAACCGCATTAATGACCGGGTTATTGTTTTTGTCGACCGCCGTTTGAATGGCTTTAAAGGTGCTGGGTACATTGTCTTCAATTGCCAAGATAGCGCGCTTTGCGCCCAATAAATGAAGCAGCACGTTGACCCCTTCAATAACCTTGTCGGCACGTTCTTTAAGCAGCCGATCGTCGCAGGAGATGTAGGGTTCACATTCGGCACCATTTAGAATTAAGGTATCAATCCGCCGAGACTTGCTTTGATTATCCAGTTTAATAGCGGTAGGAAATGCGGCACCGCCCAAGCCTACGATACCGGCTTCGCGGATAAGGCTGACCAGGTCTGCTGCCGACAACTGGCGAAAATCTGGCTGGCTACTAGGGGCTAATTCCTTATCTAGACCATCGGTTTTTATGCTGATAGACGGTGCAGAAAAACCAGAGGGATGAGGGATTAAATGGTCGGCAATTTGGCTCACCGTGCCAGAGCTAGCGGCGTGAATAGGGGCGCTAATTAGGCCCTGCGCGTCGGCGATTTTTTGCCCGCGTAGCACATAGTCGCCAACTTTAACTAATGCAGTGGCGGCATTGCCGATATGCTGGCGTAACGGATAAACCAAGTGGTTTGGCACAGGGGCTATTTCAATCGGTAGGTGAGTCGACTCGTTTTTGTGCTCGGCTAAAGAAGGTAAGCCACCATTAAAGCGCCAAAGCTTCATGAGGTCTCCTTTTGCGTGGCGTTCTCGGGTTTTTCCCAAGTCCATAAGGCGAGGGTTTTAACGACGGGTTCCATGGTGATGCATTCAACTGGGCAAGGCGGTAGGCACAGTTCGCAACCAGTACACTCAGCGGCTATAACGGTATGCATTTGTTTAGGCGCGCCTAAAATGGCATCGACCGGACAGGCTTGGATGCAAAGTTTACAACCGATGCAGGTGTTTTCATCGATCACGGCGACCAGTTTTGGTGTTTCTTCGCCGTTGTCTGCATTAAGTGGTTTTGCCTCAACACCGAGCAAATCGGCCAAAGCGGCGATGCCTGCTTCACCCCCGGGTGGGCATTGATTAATATCTGCTTCGCCGCTGGCTATCGCTTGTGCGTAAGGCCGGCAACCGGGAAAACTGCATTGACCGCACTGCGTTTGCGGCAAGAGCTTGTCGATTTGGTCAACAATGGGGTCGCCTTCCACTTTAAAGCGAATCGCGGCATAGCCGAGAATAATGCCTAGGCCTGCAAACAGGACAATAAGAATAAGGAATGACATGATCTAAAATTTCACCAAGCCAGAAAAGCCCATAAAAGCGACCGACATCAAGCCGGCAGTAATCAGCGCGATGGCGTTACCTTTAAAAGGTGCAGGCACGTCCGAAACAGTAATGCGTTCGCGAATGGTTGAAAACAGCACTAATACCATAGAAAAACCAATCGCCGCGCCAAAACCGTATAAGCCCGATTCAATAAAGCCGTGGTCTTCTTGAATGTTTAGCAGGGCAACGCCCAGCACCGCGCAATTGGTGGTAATCAAGGGTAAGTAAATGCCAAGTACTTGGTACAACAAGGGGCTGGTTTTATGCACGATGGCTTCGGTCATTTGTACAACCACGGCGATCACCACGATAAAAGTAATCGTGCGTAAAAACTCTAGCCCCAACGGTGCTAGCAAGTATTGGTTGGCGAGGTAGCTGCAGATGGATGCCAAGGTCAGCACAAACGTTGTTGCTAAACCCATACCCATCGCCGTTTCCAGTTTATTAGACACCCCCATAAAGGGGCATAAACCAAGAAATTTAACCAACACAAAATTATTAACTAAAATGGTGCTGACGAGTATGAGTAAGTATTCAGACATTTTTTAAAGTAAGCGTAAGCGGCGTGAATAAGTAGGTTAACGAATAGTATATCCTTATTGCCTTGGCGAACATAAATAACGCGTTAATATCTGGCAATAATTACTAGGTTAACGTAAGTATGAGACGAATTTAATACAATTAAAAGGAATAAATAATTAATTACTTATTCCTTAATAGACTTAAAAGGGCTCTTTTGTTACGAAGTTGAAAGGTGGGTTATTAGCGTTTTTAATCAACGTTAAAAAAGGGTGGAAAAAGAGCAATACAGCTATAAAGCTATATTGCCCTCTAACATACAAAAGCAATTGTTTTGATTTGAATTACTCTTTATCAAGTACAATTGGTGCAGGTTTGCTTGAGTCGTCATCGGTGTCTGCATAGCCGACGCTAACGACCGGTTCTTTTTGCAAGAAGTCCCAACCAGCGGTCACCGCATAGCTATCAAAGGCATAGCCAACCCCTGCATCGATGCCGAATTTATTGGCAGCCATTGGGTAATAGCTTACGCCAACCGCGGCAACGCCATTATTTTCATCGTCATCGGATAGTGCTTTAACGCTAATGCCCAAGTTGCCGCCAAAGCTGTAGTTGATGCCGACAAACGCAGCAGCGTCTGCTTGAGCGGTGAGCGGTAATGTGGCGAGTAATAGAAGTAGGTATAACTTTTTCATTTTCAATCCTTGTAAGTTGTTTATGATTTATCGATCCATCTAGAGCTATTATTATTTGATAGCTTTATTAATTATTCACCATAAGCCTAGGTTATGCAATACGCACGTTACCCCTTGGTTTTATGAGCAATTTTCTGCTTGAATTCTTGGAGCAGTTTCGGCTGTTGTTAGCTTGATTTCTATTTGATTTGCATGCCTGGGGTGGCACCATCGTCTGGCGATAACAGCCAAATTTCCTTACCGCCGGGGCCGGCGGCTAAGACCATGCCTTCAGACACACCAAAGCGCATTTTACGTGGCTTAAGGTTGGCGACAATAACCGTTAATCGGCCTTCAAGCTGTTCCGGTGTGTAGGCTGATTTAATACCGGCGAGTACTTGTCGTTGTTGATCGCCTAGGCTTAATGTGAGGCGCAATAATTTATCGGCTTGTTCGATGTGTTCGGCCTTTTCGATGCGGGCTACGCGCAAGTCAATTTTAGCAAAGTCCTCAAAATCGATCAGCGCTGGCTCGGCTGCCTTAGGCTTATCTACAGCCGTAGCTGGGGTGGTTGTAGGTGTTTTTTCTAAGTTTTGTTTCGACGCCTCAACTAACGCGGCGAGCTTGTCGTTATCAACTCGCGTTAATAAGGGTTTAAATTTATTGATGCGATGGTCACATAGCGGTAGCCAACCAGTAGGCCAGACCATCGTGTCGATGTTTAGGAAGGCTTCGGCTTTGGCGACCATTTCAGGCACCACAGGTTTTAAGTAAGCGGCAATAAGATAAAATAGATTAATACCGACACTGCACGCTGCATGGAGTTCGGCATCGCTACCCTCCTGCTTGGCGAGTACCCACGGTTGTTTTTCGTCGATGTATTGATTGGCTTTATCCGCTAGGGCAGAAATAGCGCGCATGGCTTTGCTGTATTCTCGTGCTTCGTATAAGTCGGCGATCTCGTCACTGGCATTTACAAATTCTGCAAATAAGGCAGGCTCAGAACACTCGGCGGCCAGTTTGCCATCAAAACGTTTGCTAATGAAGCCGCTGCAGCGACTAGCAATATTGACCACTTTATTGACTAAGTCGGTATTGACACGCTGGCAGAAGTCTTCAAAGTTAAGGTCGATGTCCTCAACACGGTTGCTTAGTTTTGCGGCAAAGTAATAACGCAAGTACTCGGGATTTAAGTGATCCAAATAGGTTCGGGCTTTGATAAACGTGCCACGTGATTTGGACATTTTTTCGCCATTAACGGTTAAAAAGCCATGGGCAAAAATGGCGGTCGGTGTTCTAAATCCAGCGCCGGTCAGCATCGCTGGCCAAAATAGCGCGTGAAAATACATAATGTCTTTGCCAATAAAGTGATATAGCTCGGCGCTGCTGTCTTTGGCCCAATAATCGTCAAAATTAAGTTCTGAGCGGTCACACAGGTTTTTAAAGCTGCCCATATAACCGACGGGCGCATCTAGCCAAACGTAAAAGTATTTACCGGGGGCGTTGGGGATTTCAAAACCGAAATAAGGCGCATCACGGGAGATATCCCAATCTTGCAGACCGGTTTCAAACCATTCGCTGAGTTTATTGGCGACTTGGTCTTGCAAATGTCCTGAGCGAGTCCACTCCTTAAGCATGGCTTCAAAATCAGTCAGTTTAAAGAAGTAATGTTCGGAATCTTTTTCAATCGGTTTTTCACCGGATATTGCAGATACTGGGTTAATTAAATCAGTGGGTGAGTAGGTCGCACTACACACCTCGCAATTATCGCCGTATTGATCGGCTGCACCACATTTTGGGCACTCGCCCTTAATAAAGCGGTCCGGTAAAAACATCTGTTTAATCGGGTCGTAGGCCTGGGTAATTGTTTTGCTATGGATGTGGCCTCGCTCGTTTAAGCGGTTGTAAATCAGCTCGGCATACTCGCGTGTTTCGTCAGAGTGGGTGCTGTAAAAATTATCAAAACCTACATTAAAATCAGCAAAGTCGGCGTTATGTTGCGTCCAAGTGTCGGCAATCAATTGTTCAGGCGTAATGCCTTCTTGCTGGGCCCTCAGCATAATAGGCGTGCCGTGGGCATCGTCAGCACAAATATAATGACAACTATGGCCCCGCTGTTTTTGAAAACGCACCCAAATGTCGGTTTGAATGTATTCAACCAGATGGCCAATATGAATTGGGCCATTGGCGTAAGGAAGCGCACTGGTGACGAGAATTTTGCGTTGGGTATCTGGCATAGGGTTAAAGAATATACAAAGCTAAAAGGAAAAGAACGGTCTATTTGTAAAAAGAACAACTTGAAATTTATTATCGCACAAAACCAAATGCAAAGGCGTTACCGAATAAACGACTTGTTTGGAAAATGATATGTTCAAAATAGATAAGAACATACTGTAAATAAAATGCTTGATAGTGGCGCATATATTTTGTTGTATTAATACAACAATTCAATCATATACTATTGAACTGTATTAATTAAATAACTAAACAAAGGACTGAGAAGATGAAAACAATAGCTAATATAGTAGTAGCTGGAGCAATTCTGGCCGCTGGGGCAGCAAATTCTGCTGATTGGAATGGAGGGTATATTGGGGTTCACGTAGGCGAAGGAAAGAATGATACGAGTGGAATTTTTGACTCAGCGGGTAGTGAAGCTGACCTATCTACGCTGGATGGAAGAGATTTGGTATATGGGTTGCAAGCAGGGTACAACTTACAAAAGGGTCATATGGTGTATGGTATTGAAGTAAGTTATTCAGAGATGGATTTGGATGAAAAAACTCCCGTTGACGACGAAAATAACTGGCATAAGCTCAAAATGGACGAGTATTGGGGTATACGCGCTAAAGTAGGGCACTTAGTCAATAATGACAATACCTTGATTTATTTAACAGCTGGGTATGCTGAAATTGATTCTGAAATTCGAGTGGAATTACCAGAATCTCCGGGTAGTGGTGAAACAAATAAGAAAGGCTTTACCACAGATGCATGGACACTTGGTTTAGGTGTAGAGCATGCAGTCACTGAGGCGGTAAGCATTAAAGCAGAAGCTTTATGGATGGATTTAGACGAAAAGGTTAATTTAGACTTGTCGACTTTGGATGATGCGGATTCTGGTGATCATTTAAGTCTAGACGACATGTGGGTACTGCAAGTTGGAATAAATTACAACTTCTAACCAGGTGGATGTTTTGATTAAAAGCCCTGCTTTAAGCAGGGCTTTTTTTGTTTAGTGAGGTTATAGCTAGGGAGTAGTAAAAGCAGTCGTTACTTGAAAATACAATGCTTACCATAGTCGGTTAACTGATTGGTGCTCCAGTCCGCTTTAGGCATTTGCTGCATATCTTTACACCATTGCTCGCTACCTACCTCGGGCGAACAGGCGGTGATGGTAAGAATAACAAAACTAAATAAAACGGCTGAGATAATTTTTAGACGGGTTTGCATGACTGAGGTCCTTATTAACTAGTTTAGGAATGAATTGGATGGTACTAAAATTCGCTTAAATGTGTAAGTTATTAACGATTAAAAGGTAAAAAGATTTCTGTTAGGTGTTCGGTTTATTTAAAACGCGATTTGATGGCAATTAATAATTGATGGGCGGGCCTTTGTTAAGCAAAGCTTGTAAGAAACGTATAAAATGACGCGTTTAAGTGAAGCAGTTTGTGGAGTGAGTATGAGTGAGTTGTCTGTTACCGACATAGAAAATCAATTAAAGGCGTTTATTGATCCGCTAACGGGAAAAAGCATTTTGACCGCTAAAGCGTTGAAAAATTTGACGCTGGTGAACGGTGAGCTCAAGCTTGAGGTGGTAACAGGCTATCCTGCTGCGGGCATTAAAGACCAGTTGGCGGCTGATATTAGCGCGCATTTGCAACAACTTGAGGGCGTAAAAAGCGTTGATGTGACCGTTAGCTGGCAAATTAAACCACACGCAGTACAAAAAGGCGTTAAACCAAGAAACGGTGTAAAGAATATGATCGCGGTGGCATCGGGTAAAGGCGGTGTTGGTAAATCAACAACGGCTGTTAACCTGGCCCTAGCACTGCTCGCCGAAGGGGCGCGTGTTGGCATCCTAGACGCGGATATTTATGGCCCCAGCCAACCGACCATGCTGGGTATTACCGGCCGTCCAAGTTCACCCGATGGCAGAAGTATTCAACCCATGGAAGGACACGGCCTGCAAGTGATGTCGGTTGGGTTTTTAGTGGATCAAGATACACCGATGATTTTACGTGGCCCAATGGTCACTCAAGCCTTAGGCCAGTTATTAAATGATACCAACTGGGATGAACTTGACTACTTGATTATTGATATGCCGCCGGGTACGGGTGATATTCACCTAACCTTGGCGCAAACGGTGCCGGTTACCGGTTCAGTTATTGTAACGACGCCCCAGGATATTGCCTTGATTGACGCCAAAAAAGGCTTAAAAATGTTTGAAAAGGTCGATATTCCAGTGTTGGGTCTGATCGAAAATATGAGTCTACATATATGTTCAAATTGCGGTCACGAAGAAGCCATTTTTGGTCAAGGCGGCGGTGAAGCGATGGCGAAAGAATACGGTGTAGAATTTTTGGGCGCCTTGCCTCTGGATTTATCGATTCGAACCAGTGTGGATAACGGTATACCGACGGTTGCAGCAGATCCTGATAGCCAAATTTCTGCTATTTATCGGGGTATGGCTAGACAGTTAGCTGCCTCGTTATCGGTTAAAGCAAAAGATTTTAGCGGTAAAATTCCGAATATTGTCATTAAATAAATTAGGGTAAACGATGGGTATTAAGTCTGATAGTTGGATTCGCCGTATGGCGAAAGAACACGATATGATCGCACCATTTGAGGCTGGTCAGGTTCGTAACTCGCCGCATGGCCGGGTTATTTCGTACGGTACGTCGAGTTACGGTTATGACATCCGCTGCTCGGATGAATTTAAAATCTTTACCAACATTAACTCTGCCATTGTCGATCCCAAAAACTTTGATGCCAATAGTTTTGTTGATGTAAAGTCAGATGTTTGTATCATTCCGCCAAACTCGTTTGCCTTGGCTCGAACGGTGGAATATTTAAAAATCCCACGTGATGTGCTGACCATTTGTTTGGGTAAGTCTACCTATGCGCGCTGCGGCATTATCGTTAATGTGACGCCCTTAGAGCCAGAATGGGAAGGGCACGTAACGCTGGAGTTTTCCAACACCACACCGTTGCCGGCAAAAATTTATGCCAATGAAGGTGTTGCCCAGATTTTGTTTTTAGGTGCAGATGAAATTTGCGAAACATCGTACGGCGACCGTGGTGGTAAGTACCAAGGGCAAACCGGCGTAACGCTACCAAAAGCCTAATTAGTCGCTAAATTTAACTTGGTCGAGGCGCATTTCAAAGGTGCCGTATTTTTTTTCTCGGCGCAATAAGACGGGTAGATTAGCTAGTGACTTGGCGCACCAATAATAGGTGATCAGTGGCTTGTCGTCTTTTTTGCGGGCTAGTTTAGTGGTTTCGTATTGACGATCGCCGATAGTAATTTTTTCTGTACCGATACGTGTAAAAACATAGTTTTTAAGGCGTCCACCATCGGCAATTTGATAGCTTAAGGATGCGTCTTTATCCTCTAAATCGTGCATGAGTGCTATCTGCATCAAGGCTTTATCGAGTACGCCATCGGTTATGGCTAATTTCCAGCTGCGGCCGGCTATTGAGTTGCTTACCTTAAGCTTAGACCAATCGAAATTTAGAATAATGTCTTTTTGGCTGTCGCCTAAGTCAGCCTTGTAGTGATAACTGAGCGAACGAACGCGGTCGTTGTCGAGATCAAATTGGCTGCTTTCTTCTACATCGTCGTCCCGGATAAAGGACAGTAGACCGCTGGTTTTGGTTGATGACGTTAATTGATACTGTGCGTCACCCAATTTTTTAACGCTTAATGCCACGTGACCTATCTGGATGTCGTTATGACGCAGGGTGTAGTCGGCTTCAAAAATAGGAACAATTAACTCAGACGCGGAGCTGGTTTGTAGAAATAACGTACTGATTAGAATAACGCAGTGGGTGATGAATGCCTTTTTTGATAAAGTCATCGCCACTTGTGCTACATGTAGTCCATCACCACGGGGCCGGGCATTTTCTTTCCGTCCATGTAAATAGCATCATCTTTAAGCTTGATGCGTCCTTTAGCAAGCCAACTGATGGCAGTAGGGTAGATCAAGTGTTCTTTAACTTTGACTCTAAGCTCTAAACTTTCAACGCTATCGGTGGCTAAAACAGGGAGTCTAGCTTGCAATAGTATGGGGCCGCTATCGAGTTCGGTGTTAACGAAATGCACGCTGCTACCGTGTAGCGGGTCGCCATCAGCCATGACGCGCTGGTGGGTGTGCGTGCCTTTATACTTAGGTAATAAGGAGGGGTGTATATTGATTAAGCGGCCGTAGTAATGGTGTACAAAATCATCGCTTAAGATGCGCATAAAGCCCGCTAAAACGATTAAATCCGGACGCTGTTGGTCAATAAGCTTTTGCAGTTCCAAGTCAAAGTCCTGACGTGATGGAAATGTGGTGTGGTCGAGCACATGGGCAGGAATGCCGGCTTCTTGAGCGCGACTTAGCCCTCGCGCATTGGGCTTATTGCTGATAACCGCGACAATGTTAGCCGGTAATTTGGTGTCTATAATCGATTGTAGCGTGGTACCTGAGCCTGATAATAATACGACAATACGGTAATCGGTGCTCATGCGGTTTACAGGTAGTTGACGTAAGGTTCGCCAGTTGCCTGTGCAATGTCACCGATGACAAACGCGGACTCGCCGCTGTTTTTTAATTGCTCAAGTACTGCATCAACATTTTGTGGAGAAACGCAAACGACCATGCCAATGCCGCAGTTAAACGTTTTGAGCATTTCATCGCCGGCGATATTGCCTTCTTCTTGTAGCCAATCGAATAAGGCCGGTGTTGGCCAGCTGCCTAATTTAATATTGGCGACCGTATTATCAGGTAACACCCGAGGTAAGTTTTCGGTGATGCCGCCACCGGTAATGTGTGCGAGTGCGTGAACGGGTTGCTTGCGAATTAGTTCGAGCAAAGATTTAACGTAAATACGGGTAGGCTCCATTAGGGCTTGCGTTAAAGGGATGCCACCTACGGTTTGGTCGAGGTCAGATTGGCGCTCGATAACCTTTCTGATCAACGAGTAACCATTCGAGTGTGCGCCGGAAGAGGCGAGTCCAATTAATACGTCACCAACGGCTACCTTAGAGCCATCAATGATCTGTTCTTTTTCAGCAATGCCTACGCTAAAGCCGGCTAAATCATAATCACCGTCGTTATACATGCCTGGCATTTCGGCTGTTTCACCGCCAACAAGGGCAGCGCCGGCCAATTCGCAGCCTTTGCCAATACCAGAAATAACAGACGTGGCGACCTCTAAATCAAGTTTTCCTGTGGCGTAATAGTCTAAGAAAAACAGGGGTTCGGCGCCGGTAACCACAATGTCGTTAACACACATAGCAACTAGATCAATGCCAATACTGTCATGTTGATTAAGCAGCATGGCGAGTTTTAGTTTTGTGCCTACGCCGTCGGTACCAGAAACGAGTATCGGCTGCTTATAACGATCGAGTGGTAACTCAAACAACGAGCCAAACCCGCCCAAACCCGACATAACGCCTGGGCGTTTGGTGCGTTTGGCAATGGGTTTAATGCGTTCTACGAGCTGTGCGCCGGCGTCTATATCAACACCTGCGGCTTTGTAACTTAGGCTGGTTTTGGAATCACTCAAAATGACGTCTACCTGATTTGAAATAAGTAATTATATCAGTTGAGTTAATTGTTGGCAGTAATAGGACTAACTATATTATGCTATAGCCTTGTAAATTAAAAAGAGTTGGGGATGGGGATGCGTTATTGGGTGGGTTTATGCTTGTTTATCTTATCTTTGCCGCTTTACGCAGTACAGGTAAACGGTTTATACACAGCACAAGTTGTCGTTGATGATCAATCTCAAACCTTGCGTAATAAAGCCATTGCGGTGGCATTCAACCTTGTTTTACAAAAAGCATCAGGCAGAACCAGCGTTTTACAAAGTCCCTTATTGCAGACGGAAACGCCTAAGTTCAGTTCATACGTGGAACAATTTCAGTATCAAAAAATGGCCGATGAACAGACAGGCTATCTGCTCAGTATTAGTTTTCAAAAAACGGCGATTGATCGGTTTTTACAGCGCTTAGATGTACCCGTGTGGGGAAGCAACCGACCTGATATTTTAGTTTGGTTGTCGCTGGAACAGGCAGGCAGGGTGCAACTAGTTGGGGCAGACTCAGAACAATGGAACTCGCAGTTGACACAAATAGCGTTGGATTCTGGTTTGGCGATCACACTACCCTTACTGGACTTGGCCGATCAGCAAGCGATCACTACGGAGAACGTATGGCAGGCCTCACCAGAGACCATCGAGTTGGCTTCGCAGCGTTATGGCGCGAAACAGGTCATAGTGGCGTATATGAAGGGCGGCACTAATGCGTCTAAACAGTTCGATTGGAAGCTAATTAATGCCAACGGGGAATACGTTGATGCTTTGCATGCTGATACGTTAGAAGCCGCATTTCGCATGAGTCTGGCAAAAGTCTCAGAGCGTTTAGCCGATATTTACGCGCCGAGGGGTTCAACGGGCGAAGCTGAATTATCGCTTGTGCTAAAAGGGGTCAACACCCTGGAGCAGTTTATAGATGTCACGCAGTACCTTTCTTCGTTAGATATGGTTAAAAGGCTAGAATGGAAAAGCATGCGTACCGACACACTTGAGTTAAAGCTAAACATCAGCGGAGAGGAGGCGGTGTTTAAAAAAATGATCGCCTTAAATCACGTGTTATCACCGGATGCTGCACAAGTTCCAACAGTAGCGAAGGTGGTCGAAGGGGAAATGCAGATTGATCAAGGGCTTAATAGAACGCTTTATTACCGTATAAATTAAATGCAAAGAAAAGATATTCCCAACCTGATTAGTTTTATAAGAATTATATTGGTGGGGCCTATCGTTTACTTTTTATTACAAGGTGCCCATGTAACGGCGTTATTATTATTTATCGTCGCCGGCCTATCGGATGCCTTGGATGGGTTTTTGGCTAAAAAATTCGGTTGGACGAGCCGTTTAGGGTCTTTGCTTGATCCGTTAGCCGATAAATTATTATTGGTCTCGTGTTTTTTAGTCGGTGCTATTATTGGCTTGTTACCACTGTGGTTATTTGTGATTATTGTGGTGCGTGATCTCATTGTTGCGGTAGGAGCCTTTATGTATCACTGTCTAGTAGAAAGGTTTAACGGCGAGCCGCCGTTCTCAAGTAAACTCAATACCACGTTCCAGATTATCTATTTGGTGATGTTAATATCCGCACAAGGCGTGTTAACGATACCTGCCGATTGGTTAGAATTTGCCTTGTATTCTGTGGCCGCAACAACAACGATTAGTGGTTTGGAATACGTGTGGGTGTGGGGTTTTAGAGCTTGGAGCTTAAAGATGAAGGAACAACATGAACAACAGTAATAAATACGTCATTATCTTTATTCTTAGTGCGGGGCTTGTGTACTTGTTGTCGCCTATTTTGACGCCCTTTTTGGTGGCGGCGCTGCTGGCGTATTTGGGCAATCCTTTAGTGCTTAGGTTGGAGCGTTTCAAGTGGCCCCGATCGATAGCGGTTAGTGTGGTATTTGCGGTCATTTTTTTACTGCTAAGCATGACTTTTTTCGTTTTATTACCCTTGGTAGAGCAGCAACTATCTGCCTTGATTGAAAAAGTCCCTACGATAATAGCCTGGGCTAAGCAAACGGCGCTGCCATGGCTGCAAGCGCGCTTTACTGTGTTGGCACAAATTAATGTCGAACAGCTACAATTGGCGTTGCAAGATAATTTAGCCGGCGCGGGCAGCATGGCCGCAGGCCTTATTGCGTCGATTAGCTCGTCAGGTGTGGCCTTTTTATCGGGTTTGGCGACGATTATTTTAATCCCTGTGGTGACCTTTTACTTACTCAGGGATTGGAGCGCGCTGATACATAATATCCGGCAGATTTTTCCGCGCCGACTAGAGGAAAAAGCCAATGACCTTACGCAGCAAGTGGATACGGTTTTAGCGGCTTTTTTTAAGGGTCAGCTTATTGTTATGACGTGTTTGACTGTCGTGTATTACGCAGGTTTGAGTATGGTGGGTTTAGAATTTGCTTTATTGATCAGCTTGATAGCGGGCCTAGTCAGCTTTGTGCCTTATCTCGGCTTAATAATAGGCATTATATTAGCGTGTTTAGCCTCAATTTTTCAGCTGCATGATGGCAGCGGCTTACTGGCCATCTTGCTTGTTTTTGCGGTTGCTCAAGTGCTAGAAAGCGTGGTGTTAACCCCTGTTCTGGTGGGCGACAAAATTGGTTTACACCCCGTGGCAGTAATTTTTGCGGTGATGGCGGGTGGACAACTCTTTGGCTTTACCGGGGTGTTACTGGCCTTGCCTGTTGCGGCGGTTTTACTGGTTTTTGTTCGCGATTTGGATAATCAGTACAAAAAAAGCGAGCTGTATAACGCTGAATAAAGGTGTTTAACTATAACCGTGCAATAAAAAAGGCGCCCCAAGGGGCGCCTTTTAATAAAGGGAGTTATCTTATAAGTTTTGAGCAACAAAATCCCAGTTGACCAAGGCCCAGAACTTGTCCATATACGCAGGGCGTGCGTTACGGCAATCGATGTAATAGGCGTGTTCCCACACGTCACAGGTCAATAGCGGTGTTTTGCCATCAGTCATCGGGTTACCAGCATTGCTAGTTTGAACGATTTCCAGCGCACCATCGGTGGTTTTTGTTAACCAGCACCAGCCAGCGCCGAAAAGGTTGATCGACTTATCGGTAAATTCAGCTTTAAAAGCCTCTACCGAGCCAAATGCAGCGTTAATAGCATCTAAAAGCTCACCGGCCGGTTCACTGCTCGTGGGTGTTAAGCAGTTCCAGTAAAACGTATGGTTCCAAATTTGTGCGGCATTATTAAAAATGGGGCCAGACGATTTTTTTACGATATCTTCAAGTGCAGCGTTTTCAAACTCAGTGCCAGGAATTAAGCCGTTAAGCTTGGTAACGTAGGTTGCGTGGTGTTTGCCGTGGTGAAACTCTAGTGTTTCTTTAGAAATATGGGGCTCTAATGCATCAATGGCGTAGGGAAGAGCGGGCAAAGCATGTGTCATAGGTATCCTTATAGTTTAAGTTAGGCGCAAAGCGCATTAAAAAGCGTCTTAAGATAGTGCGCTTAGGGTTAAAAATCAACCCATTTAGTTGGGTTGGTTATTTGAGGCTAAGAAATAATAGGGGTTGTTGGTATCGACCCCCTAGAGTTTTTGATGAGGGTTACTTTTCCGTGTTTACCGTATGCAAGTGAACATCTTGTTGCGGAAATGGGATGCTAATGTTTTCTTCGTTAAAGCGCAGTTTGACACGTTCATTGAGGTCAAACGTTACCGCCCAGTAATCGGCAGAGTTTACCCAGGGGCGTACCGCAAAATTAACGCTGCTGTCAGCAAGAGCATGAACGGCTACCAGTGGTGCAGGGTCTTTAAGGATGCGTTCGTCTCTTTGTAAAATGTCTTCTAAAACGGCCTTGGCTTTTTTTAGATCATCGTCATAACCGATGCCATAAATCAAATCAATGCGTCGGGTAGGCTTGGTTGTGTAATTGGTGATATTGCCGTTCATCAATCCAGCATTGGGAATGATAATGGTTTTATTGTCACCGGTACGCATCACGGTATTAAATATATGAACCGCCTCGACGACGCCCGCGACGCCTGCGCCTTCGATAAAGTCACCCTGTTTAAAAGGGCGAAAAACAATCATTAAAACGCCCGCTGCAAAATTAGACAAGGAGCCTTGCAACGCTAAAGCAACCGCTAGACCAGCTGCACCCACAATGGCGATAAACGAGGTGGTCTGAATGCCTAATTGTCCCAAGGCAGCCACGACAATAAACGCCAACAGGGCGACGTAGACCATATTGCTACTAAATGAGATCAATATAGGATCTGATTTCGCCTTAAGCATGGCCTTTGAAACAGTTGATTTAACAGTTCTTGCGATCATCTTACCGATAAAGAAAATCGCTAAGGCGGCGATCACTTTAAGTCCATACACGCTAAGCAGCGTTTGAATTTGGTTGATAGTGCTATCCGAGAATAAATTGTCCATGCTGTTTTTTTAGTTTTTTAGTTAAGGAGTAAATACTTTCTTTAATAAATCAGTCGTTCTTGCCGCCGGGTTTTCACGAATAAGTTTTTCTTGTTCTGCAATTCTTAAAAATAAGCTTTGCACGGCTTTATGCGCAATAAATTTATCCAGGTCGGAGACCTGCGAGGCCACCAAGGCACTCATATTACCAGAATTATCAATCAGTTTTTTGTAGCTGGCGGTCACCCCGGCGCTATTGGTGGTTTGGGTGACAATCGGCAATAACTTATCGCGTAGTTTAGCCGCGCTGTGTTTTTTAAAGTATTCGGTTGCGGCGTTATTGGGGCCTTGTAAAATGCCAACCGCATCGTCAATGCTCATTTGCTGAATAGTCTCAGTAAAAATCTCGGTGGCTTCGGGTGCGGCCTGTTCTGCAGCTCGATTGAGGGTGGTTTGCAACTCGTCGACAAAGTGCCCCTGACCTAGCATTCTTAAAGAAGAAGCAATCGGCTGTAAAAAACTGGGTAAGGGTATGCGAACGTCAGGGTGGTTCAAAAAACCACCTTCAGCACTTAGGTTTTGCACCGCCACTTGGGTGCCTTTTTCAAGCGCTTGCTTAAGCCCCGAGACGATGTCTGTATTTGACAGTCCATTAGTGCTTTGGGCAACGGCTGGAAGGTTTAGCTTTGCCGGGTCAATTTCTTTAATAAAGTCCAAAAACCCCGCTTGGGTGTAACTGCTAAAAACCATTAATGCGGTCAATACTATACATCTTAACGAACTAAACATAACGCTCTCCATTTGTTTTTTGCTGCATCCTATCAGTTCAGTCTGAACAAACGCTTAATACGATTGCTTTTATCTTTTGTTGGACAAGGCGCTTTTTAAAAAGGGGATTGTCAGTTTGCGTTGCGCGGATAAGCTAGCATGGTCAAGTTCATCTATTATGCGCCATAAGCTAGGAAGGTCCCTAGGAAAGTGGGTGATCAAATAATTGGCCACGTCGTGATTCAGTTCTAAGCCTAATTGTTGCGCCCGTACTTGCAAAGCGCTTATCGTACTGCTGTCGCTAAGTGGTTTTAAATCCACCGGTAAACCGCTTGAAAGCCGGCTTTTTAAATCGTTAAGGTTGATTTTAGCGCGTTGCGGCGAAGCGTTCGAGCTAACAATTAAACGGCCTTGTGCCTGCCTTATTTGATTAAATAAATTAAACAAGGCTTCTTCCCAATCTGTTAGGCCGAAAGCTAGCTCAATATCGTCAATACACACTAAATCAACCCCAGCCATGCCCTCTAAAATGGCTGGAGACAAGCTGAGTAACTCTTTTAAGGGTAGGTAACTGGCCGTTTTGCCGAGTTGTGCTTGATATAAGCAGCAAGCCTGCAACAGGTGGGTTTTACCACTGCCCTGATTTCCCCACAGAAAAATAAACGGTTCGGATTGATTGCTTAAGGCATCGACAATTAACTGGTTGTCGGAGGCAATAAAGTTCTCAAAAGTAAACGACGCCTGTAATTTAAAAGGCAGCGGTAGTTGGTGCAGCATTAAGGTTTACTGAGTCGTCGGATGTACAAAGAGGCGCTAAAAAACACCGTTAAGCTGATAATGATTTCAATGCTGCCAAGCAAACGTGTGGCTGGGCTGGCGACGGCTTCCATTGTGCCGTGAATGAAATATAAAAGGCTCAGGTAGGCAGCCCAATTAACGGGCTTATCGCGGCCGTGCAATACGCCCATCAGTGGTAACAGTAGCGGCGCTACGCAAACGATCAATACCAAGGCGATAGGAAATGATTGCGGTGGTGAAAAAACCGTAATCCAAGCAGTAATAAAACCAATCAGGCACAGATAACTAATTAATTGCAGCCAATATGCGGCTTTTATTCCCGGTAAGGTCATGATGAACTCAGCTGTTTGGCGAGGGTTGCGACTCGGCTACCCAGGGCAACACAGAGTGCGGCTTCATGGCTGTCAATTTTTCGTGCATTATCAACACCGGCTAGGTGACTTGCGCCATACGGGGTGCCACCACCAGTAGTGGTTAATAAGCTGTTTTCAGAATACGGTAGCCCTGCGATTAACATGCCGTGATGCAGTAGTGGCAGCATCATCGAGGTTAAGGTGGTTTCTTGGCCACCGTGTAAACTGCTGGTTGAGGTAAAAACGGCGGCTGGCTTGCCGATTAATGCACCAGAAAGCCAAAGTGAGCTGCTGCCATCCAAAAAATATTTTAGTGGGGCAGCCATATTGCCAAAACGTGTGGGGCTGCCTAAGATCAGACCATCACAGTTTTCTAGGTCCTCTAAGCTGGCGTATACCGCCCCATCAACAGGTACCTCATCCTCGCTGGCTTCGCAAACGGTTGAAATGGCAGGCACGGTGCGAATAACGGCCTCAACGCCGTCAACCTTTTCTACCCCGCGAGCAATTAAATTGGCCATTTGCGCGGTGGCGCCGTGGCGGCTATAAAATAATACCAGAACACTGATGCTCATTTATAAAATTTCCAATACGCTTTCTGGCGGGCGGCCGATGGCGGCTTTGCCGTTTGCTAATACGATGGGCCGCTCGATTAAAATGGGGTGTTGCAGCATGGCGTCAATGAGTTGGTCGTCGCTCAACGCATCGTTCCCGAGTTGTAGTTCTTTGTAAATCGCCTCGCCTTTACGCATTAGCTCGCGCGGTTGAAGCTTAAGCAGGCTTAATACGGTTTGCAGCTCAAGTCGGCTGGGCGTGTCTTTGAGGTATTCAATCACTTGCGCTTGCTCGCCGTGCTGTTCAAGTAACTGCAAGGTCTGACGTGATTTGCTACAGCGTGGATTGTGGTAAATTTTAACACTCAATGGCTTGTCCTCAAGATCGGTTTTAACGATTATAATTTATCTACTCATTTACGACAGGGCTTTTTATGCTTTGCGTTGCTCATGCTATGATATCTGCACGCCGTTTAACTAAGATTTTAAGATGAAATTACCGAATTATAGTCAAGCTTCTGTTTTAGTCGTGGGTGACTTGATGCTCGATAGAAACTGGCAAGGAGATACGTCAAGGATTTCTCCCGAGGCCCCCGTGCCAGTGGTCCATGTGCAGTCGGTGGATGACCGCCCCGGTGGCGCGGGTAACGTGGCCCTAAACATTGCTGCGCTTGAATCATCGGTGACAGTATTGGGCTACACCGGCAGCGATGATGCCGCGAGTAGCTTGCACTCATTACTAGAGAAAGCAGGGGTGCAGTGTCAATTTGAACAGCTCACCGATCAACCAACCATCACCAAGCTGCGTATTCTTAGTCGGCATCAGCAGCTGATTCGATTAGACTTTGAAGACAGCTTCCACGACTTGCCCAGCGATCAGTTATTGCAGCATTTTACTCAGGCCTTGCCTGCGCATGATGTGGTTATTTTGTCTGATTACGGCAAAGGCACCTTGGCATCGGCACAGCAACTTATATTAGCGGCTAAGGCGGCGGGTAAAAAGGTGCTAGTGGACCCCAAAGGCAGTGACTTTACAAAGTATAGTGGGGCAACCTTAATTACGCCGAATTGGAATGAATTTCAAGCCGTCGTTGGTGAATGTAAAACGGACGAGGATTTAGTCTCTCTCGGAACCGCATTGATGCAGTCATTACAGCTCGAAGCGCTTTTGATTACCCGTGGTGAAAAAGGCATGAGTTTGTTACAACCGCAACAAGCAGCGATTCATTTACCGACCCAGGCGCGAGAAGTGTTTGATGTAACCGGTGCAGGCGATACCGTTATTTCTACCTTGGCGGCCAGTTTAGCCGCTGGCGCGAGTTTTTCTGAGGCGACGGTATTGGCCAATCAAGCAGCCGGTTTAGTGGTGGCAAAATTAGGCACGGCGACGGTTAGTCAGCAAGAATTAAAAGCCACTTTACATACCCTAGATGATATGCCGCGTGGCTTTGTTGACTCGAACCAATTGGAATTGGCGATTAATACGGCGCGCATTAATGGCGAAAAGATTGTGCTCACCAATGGTTGCTTTGACATTTTGCACCCAGGCCATGTTCGTTATTTACAACAAGCTAAAGCTTTAGGCGATAGGCTTATTATTTTGGTTAACGATGACGCGTCGGTGTCGCGTTTAAAAGGGCCAGAGCGTCCCATTAATGACCTAGCAACACGCGCTGAAATGTTATCTGCACTGGCTTGTGTGGACTGGGTATGCGCTTTCGCTGAGGATTCACCGCGCGACCATATTTGCCGAATTTTGCCGGACGTATTGGTAAAAGGTGGTGATTATAAGCGTATTGAGGACATTGAAGGTCATGACTGTGTTGCCGAAGCGGGTGGCTCAACATACGTACTCGACTATGTAGATGGTTGCTCAACGACCAATTTGATTAAAAATATACGCAATACAAGCGACAAAAGGTAAACGAAGATGATAATCGTAACAGGTGGTGCAGGCTTTATTGGTAGCAATATTGTACAAGGCTTAAATGCTAAGGGTATTGACGATATTTTGGTGGTTGACGATTTAAGCGAGGGCCGTAAATTCAAAAACATCGTCGATGCACGGATTGCCGATTACATGGATAAGGATGACTTTTTAGATGCTGTGTTAGGCGGTGATTTCGATGAGCTAGAAATACAGGCTGTTTTTCATCAAGGCGCTTGCTCCTCGACCACGGAGTGGGACGGCCAGTTTATGATGGAAA
>JAGPVU010000050.1 GCA_018066825.1 Cycloclasticus sp. | reverse complement strand
CACCCTTAGGAGGGGTGCGCTCTATCCGACTGAGCTACCGAGGCGTCGATAAAATAAGGTATTAATTGGTACCTTAAAAGTAGAGGTTTATGAGATCAAATAATAGCACTAATGGGGTTTTTAAGGGTAGTGTAAAGTGGGTGTTTTATGTGTTTTTTAAAATGGGGTTTATTTGGTTTTTGGCGCGCTCACGTTCGCATTCGGTAATGAATTTGTGAACATGCCGTTTAGACTCTGCTTCCAAATTAAGAAACTCACAACCAAGACGTGTAAACCCTTCTCGAGGGTTTCTTTTTACTGAGCAAACGGTTAGGTCGACATGGACAGTCAAGCCGTTTTTTAAACGTAAACTGCTGGGCGATAAAATGTCACCCTTTTTAACATAGCTGGTCGATTGAACAGCGATGCACGCGCCACCGTAGCCTATATCGTACAAATACCCAGTGACTTCGTTCTCGGAAAATTGAATGGCTGCATTAACGCTATATTTTCCTATGGCGTCTAGGGGAAGGCGGAAGAAAGCTCTTTTTTGCGGGTAATAGATTTTTTCTGGCAACGCCGCAATATAACCTGCGCCAAAAGCGGCGTTGGGTTTAAGGATGACGGTATTAAATTTAAAATGAACAGCTTGTTGTTTAGCGTTAATGTGGACGATTGAATTCGTTGTTATTTTATTATGACCGTCCTTATCGTTAAACGGGTCGAGTAAGAAACTATCGTTTAGAACGTCTGATATTCTGCTGGTATATTCAGATTGATCGTTCAATACAACGGAAATATGGACATTAGACGCAACTAATTTTCGTAGCATGTAGTGAATACGGTTAGGTCTCGTTATAAAATTAGGGTTCTCGTCGTAAACGTCGTGTTTCTTTCTTTCTGTAGATAGAATGCTTTTTAATTCTGACAGAAAGGTCATTATTGTTTATGCCGTGGTGATGTTTCTTGATATCTTGCTGCTCATTGATTGTCCATTAGAGCCATAAGTGGTGCTAGTGACACCCAGTTGGCCGCGAAGTACAGCAAGTGACCGTTGGGTATAGCGACGATTTAATTCAATAATGGAACCGTTCACCTCATTTTGTTTCTTATTGTCAATCGAGAACCGTTGAACTTCCGACCATAGATCGGTCATCAGTCGCTTTGTATCGGTAAGCTTTAATTGTGAAATAAAGTCGTTTAATTGATATAAACCTCTTGTTACATTGATTTTCTTTAGAAAAACATGTGTTGTTTTGGTGTTTTTTTCCAGCTCTGAAACCAGCCTTTTCTTTACAGTAGAAAGCGCTAATAAATTGTCACTATCGGGTATTTCTAAGCTGATTTTTTCTTGTTTTAACAGGTCGTTTAATTGGCTGGAAAGGGCGTTTAGGGTCTGCAATAAACTCATTAATTGTTCTATGGACTGTGTGTTCATGGTTGTTTTTTAGTTTGAGTTAAAAGGGCGGTTTCACTATTAATGATGCGTTCAGCTATCGTGTCGTCATTAATTTCATAATCACCGTTTTCAATGGACTGAGAGACGTTTTCGACGCGCGCACTATCGATGATGGGGATATCGCTAAGCGATTGTTCAATCTGCTGAAGTGTTGATGCAGTGGCCGTTAAATCGATGCTGTCAGCAGTTGCTGTCTTACTTGAGTTTGCTTCAGATGTCTTGCTAGCTTTTCCGGAGCTATTCGATTTTTTCGACGTGGTTTGACTGGATTTGGTCGACGTCCCTTTTATATTTATAGACATAATAATTCCTGATCTGTTTAAACTGTTATCGGCGACTGTTGGTAAATCTTAAGGACAAATAACGAAATATCATAAGGTCACTTTGACTGTTGTTTTGTTTGTCACTATGGCCTGAATGGTTTTTTTAGTTCGTGTGTTTTTAACCCTTATTTTGTCACCCAAGCCACCTTCCTTTAATGCGGTGCCTTTCATGGTGATTGTAAAACCGTTATTAGAGGCCAAAATAGACACCTGGTCACCTCTATTAATTAAAATGGCTTTAGTCAATGTATTAGGATTAATGGTATCGCCTTTACGTAGCCTTTTTTTAAGCACCAAATTGACTGCCCGAGTAGGGTCTAATAAATGACGAGAGTTTAAATGGGTGATTTCTTTTTTCATCAAATGAACATCGCTGCGCTGTATTAAATGCCCTTTTCGCATCGGTTTTTTTGCGACGACAACGTTGTCAAAAAGAGCAATCGTTGATGACATAAATATTCGCCAATCGGCGTTTGAAATACAACGAATATTCAGTGTGTTTCTTCCTGCTTTAATCGGCGTTTCGGTTAACTGTATTCGCAGAGGTGACGGGCACTTCTTAAGCTTTAGTCGAGGATCAATGGTGTGAATTTGTATGGTATATTCTTTTCCAATAGAGTTTAAATTTGTCGTAAGGAATGTGCGTGCTTGTTGCTTGATGACATTATGGTCTTCAAAGTAAATTTCCGAAGCCAGCGCGGGTTGTATAAAAAATAGTAAAATAAATATTATTTTTGAAAACAAGTTCATAAATTATAGTCTATGCTTAATGTTGAATTGAGTATGTTATGTAAACATGCATGAACCATGCCGTAGGTTTCAACTAAATAATAAACACATGTCATTAATGCATCGAGGTGAAAAGAAATGTCAGGAATATTAAAAGGTATCGATGATCGTACCAACCTAGCGGGCACTAATAGGCTGGAGCTTTTGATTTTCGACTTAGGTACGGACCAAAAATTCGGTATCAATGTGTTTAAAATCCAAGAAGTTATACAGCGCCCAAAATTAACAAAAATACCCGGCGGGAATGACGTTGTACGAGGCGTTTGCCAGTTACGCGGCAAAGATATTCCGGTTATAGACATGTCTATGGCAATAGGTGAACCGGCAATAAATGATGATCAGAACTCATTTGTGATCATTACCGAGTTTAACCGTTCGGTACAAGGTTTTTTGGTTGCTGGTGTTGATCGTATCGTCAATCTCTATTGGCAAGATATTAAGCCGCCACCGAATGGTATAGAACATGGGGGTTACGTTACTGCGCTGACAGAAGTTGACGATGAATACGTTTTAATTATTGACGTTGAAAAAATCCTCAGTGAGGTTGCCTCTGGGCCAGAAGGAGTCTCAAGTGAAATCATAGATCGTCGAATAAAGAAAAAAGGCCATGCATTGGTTGTAGATGATTCTATTGTTGCCCAGAACCAAGTTAAAAGGGTACTCGACGACCTTGGAATGGATTACACCGTGGCTAATGATGGTCAAGAAGGCCTTGATGTTATAAAAAAATGGGTTGCTGATGGGGTGGATGTTCCCTCATTTCTGACCTTGGTTATCTCTGATGTGGAAATGCCCCGTATGGATGGCTACACCTTAGTGACTGAGGTGCGAAAAATACCTGCGCTCGAGGGCTTGTACGTGATGCTTCACACATCATTAAGCGGTGTGTTTAATGAAACGATGGTACAACGAGTAGGTGCGGATATCTTTATGGCAAAATATAAACCAGATGAGTTGGCAAAGGTCGTTCAAGAACGCATGAGAATTGAACAAGGCCTTTAGGCCGATTTGACGCTACCTTAAATGTTATTAATGGCATGGAAATAACTGCGCTTGAGTTTCAGCGCTTTCAAACTTTTCTTAAAGTGGCAAGCGGTATTTCCTTAGCGGATAATAAACAATACCTTGTTAATAACCGATTGCGACCCTTGCTGAATGAGATCGGTGTCGATGAGCTAGATGATTTGCTCTCATTGATTGAAGCAATGCCAGACGATAATTTAACGATGAAAGTCGTAGAAGCGATGACTACAAATGAAACCTTTTGGTTTCGTGATTCATTGCATTTTCATGCGCTTGAACAAAAGGTGGTCACTGAGCTGGGTGAAAAAGGCCGCATCTCATTGTGGTCGGCGGCCTGTTCCACAGGTCAAGAGGCTTTTAGCCTCAGCTTGTCTATTGATAAAGCGTTAC
Organism: Cycloclasticus sp.; assembly: GCA_018066825.1. Classification (GTDB taxonomy): domain Bacteria; phylum Pseudomonadota; class Gammaproteobacteria; order Methylococcales; family Cycloclasticaceae; genus Cycloclasticus. The sequence goes on along the minus strand of JAGPVU010000050.1, from coordinate 6,012 downwards.
GATTAATTAATAAACGACCCACGGTACAGATTGTCGCGACGGATATATCCGAAAAAAATATCGATCAAGCAAAGCAGGGCGTATATACCGACATACAGTTATCGAGAGGGCTTCCAAACGAAACTAAAATCGATCACTTCAAAGGTGTTCGAGGCGGTTGGCAGATTGCTGACAAACATCGTTCTAGAGTCTCATTTAAATCATTAAATTTAATTAATGATTTTTCTGATGTAGGAGAGTTTGACGTTGTTTTCTGTCGGAATGTCTTAATCTATTTTTCAATGTCGACAAAAATAGATATTTTGAATCGGATTGCCCAACGGATGAAACAAGGTGCTTATCTGTTTTTGAGCAGCTCCGAACAGGTGCCCGCAGAGGTTAAAGGGCTTCAAATCGTTAGAGATAGCGGGTGTAAATACTACCGTAAGCGTTAATTTCATTCGTTTTTTCTCGTTTTTTCTCGTTGCCGCTTTGCCGCTATTGCCGCTTTTTTTCCGCTGTAAAATCACTTAATAAACCTTAAGATATTGAATATAAACGAATAAATTATTTGGCATGGTTTCTGCTCTATTGTTTTTAACAAAACAGGAGCAACACATGATATCTACCATCGACTCATTATTTGGCGTACACGAAAAAGGTCTTATTTTTCGTTCCAAACGGGCTGAAGTGCTGGCATCTAATATGGCTAATGCGGACACGCCAGGCTACAAGGCCAGAGATTTTGATTTTAAGTCGGTTTTAAGTCAACTGGGTGAACCTGCATCGTCTATAAAGCGCACTCATGCTAATCACGTTAGCTTCAATCATACGCCTGCAAGTCTAGATCTAGCTTACCGTCTACCGACCAGTGCTTCATTGGATGGCAATACCGTAGATGTTAATGCTGAACAGGCACGTTATGCACAAAATGCACTCGATTATCAAACCTCGGTTCGTTTTTTAAACGGAAAAATTTCATCTTACCTTTCAGCTTTAAGGGGTGAATAACCATGTCTTTATATAGTATTTTTGATATTGCAGGCAGCGGGATGAGCGCACAAACAACGCGTTTAAATTTAGTGGCTAGCAATATGGCCAATGCCGAAACCACTAGCAGCAGTATCAATGAAACATACCGTGCTCGTCAGCCGGTATTTGCCACGGTGTTGCAAAATTCAATGAAAGCTCAAGCTGATTCGGCCAAAGGTGTTCAAGTACTAGGTGTTGTTGAAAGTCAGGCGCCCTTACGTCAGGAATATGCACCACAGCATCCAATGGCTAATGCAGACGGCTATATTTTTAAACCGAACGTTAATGTGGTTGAAGAGATGGCCAATATGATGTCGGCCAGTCGGAGCTATCAAAATAACGTCGAAATACTCAATACGGCAAAACAATTATTACAACAAACCTTAAAAATCGGTCAATAACGGAGAACTGATATGTCTGAAATCGATTTCAACACCCTACAAGGACTTGGTTTAGCAAAACAAACTCAAGTCGATAAAGCAAAAAAAGACGGTGACCTAGGTCAGGCGGACTTTCTAGAACTGATGGTTACCCAGCTTAAGAACCAAGACCCTTTAGACCCCATGGACAGTGGTGCATTTTTAGGACAGATCGCTCAATTTAGTACCGTGTCCGGCATTGGCGATTTACAAACATCGTTCTCAGAGTTCGCTTCGTCTGTTGCTAATGATCAGGCATTACAAGCCTCTAACTTAGTAGGCCGACGAGTGATTGTACCGTTACAAAATGGCGTTCTAAATGAAGGCGGGGCGATTGAAGGTGAGGTAACGCTACCAGCCAGTTCGCCTGATGTGTCCATTAATATTTCAAATCAAAACGGTGAGCTAATAAAAACCATTTCATTGGGCACACAGGCAGCGGGTCCTGTGCCATTTAAATGGGATGGCAGCCTGAATAATGGGGGTGTGGCGCCAGCGGGTCAGTATAGCGTGGACGCGATAGCGCGGATTGACGGCCAAAATTTTGAGTTAGATACCCAATTACTTGTTGATGTTGAAAGCGTCACATTAGGTGGCCCTGGTAGGGGTTTGCAGCTGAATCTTGCCGGTTTAGGCAGTGTTGATTTCAGCAATGTCAGTCGAATTTTTTAATTTTAGGAGAATATTATGTCATTTCGTACTTCTTTAAGTGGTTTAGATGCAGCATCAACCGATCTTTCTGTGGTGGGCAATAATATCGCCAACTCAGCTACAACGGGCTTTAAGGAATCACGGGTAGAGTTTGTCGATGTGTTCGCTACGACGTTTACCGGGGTTTCAGGTAATACCCCCGGCAGTGGTGTTCGTGTAGCGAGTATTTCGCAGCAATTCAGCCAAGGCAGCATCGAATTTACCAGCAGTAACCTTGATTTAGCGATCAACGGTGAAGGTTTCTTCGTAGTGGATGACGATGGGGCGCAATCATTTACCAGAGCCGGTTCGTTTACTACGGACAGAGAAGGCTTTGTGGTTGATAGTTCCGGGCGTGCATTGCAAATTTTCCCACCTAATAATAACGGTACATTTAATACCGGTGCCATTTCGTCTCTAGAGCTAAGCACGGGTGACTCTGCACCGGCCGCTACAGAGAATGTGGTGCCAACGATTAATTTAAACGCGCAAGAAACTGTTCCAACACGTTATACAACGTTCCCAATTGATCCGTCAGAATTTAGCATCATTGATGCGGATACCTTTAATCACTCCACCTCAACAACAGTCTATGATTCCTTGGGCAACGGTTCTCCAGCCACCATGTACTATGTTGCCAGTGATCCAAGTGCTAATGAGTGGCAGGTTTATACCTACGTTGATGGTAACGAGTTGACAATGAACGCTGGCGCAGACAACTTTTTTACCATGACCTTTGATGGATTGGGTTCTTTCCAAGACATTACAACCACGACTGGCACAAGCGCTAGCAGTATTGTTCCTTTTGATGGGTTAACACTGGGCAATGGTGCCAGTCCTTTAACCCTCAGTTACGATTATTCTGATACCACACAATATGGTGGAGGCTTTGCGGTTAATGGCTTAAGCCAAGATGGCTTTGCATCTGGCCGTTTGAGCGGTATTGAGATTGATCAAAGCGGTGTGGTGTTCGCACGGTTTACCAACGGCCAATCAGATTTGCTGGGTCAAGTTGCACTGGCAACATTTCCAAATACACAAGGGTTACGTCAGTTAGGTGATACCAGTTGGGGTGAAACCTTCACCTCTGGCGATAAAATCATTGGCGCAGCAGGTACCGCAGGGTTTGGTTCTATCCAATCCGGTGCACTTGAAGCATCTAATGTAGATATTGCTACGCAGTTGGTTAACTTAATTACGTCACAACGTAATTTCCAGGCCAATGCGCAGGCGATTTCCACGCAAGACACGATTCAGCAAGCCATCATTAATATTCGTTAATTTAAATTAGGCTAAGAGAGAGTCATCATGGATACCAGTCTTTACGTAGCAATGAGCGGGGCCAAACAAGCGATGGTTGCACAAGCGGCCAACTCACACAACTTGGCAAACGCTAACACCACGGGTTTTAAGGCGGATTTATCTCAATTTCGCAGTATGCCGGTTTTTGGTCAAGGGCTTCCTTCTCATGTCTATGCGATGGCCGAACGCAGCGGTATTGATTTGAGCCATGGGGCTATGCAACAAACTGGGCGTGAAATGGATATAGCCATTAGTGGTGCGGGTTGGATTGCAGTGCAAGCAAATGATGGCACTGAAGCGTATACCCGCGCCGGTGATCTACGACTCACCCCAAACGGCTTATTAGTGACCGGTACGGGCTTGCCTGTTATGGGTGGTGGTGGCCCAGTGACCTTGCCAGAGTCAGCAAAAATGGAGATTGGTAGTGATGGCACCATCAGTGTTATTCCCTTGGGCGACACAGCAGCAACCTTGTCAGCAGTGGATAGAATTAAGCTGGTTAACCCAGAAGCAAGCAGCATCATTAAAGGAAAAGATGGTTTGTTTAGAATGAAAAATGGTGCAGATGCCGATGCGAGTGCGGAAGTGCGCTTGGTAGCGGGAGCAGTAGAGGGCAGTAATGTCAGCGTGGTTGATGCCATGGTCAAGATGATAGAGCTAGCTCGAACCTTTGAAATGCAAGTAAAAATGATGAAAACAGTAACCGATAACGAAGCCGCTAGCGCACAACTCATGCGTATAGGATAGGAGAAGAGTATGTCAACAGCATCAATGTGGATCAGTAAAACGGGTTTAGAAGCCCAACAAACCCGTATGGCGGTTATTTCTAATAATTTAGCCAACGTTAACACCACGGGTTTTAAAAAATCACGCGCTATTTTTGAAGATTTACTCTATCAAAATATTCGTCAAGTCGGTGCGCAGTCATCACAAGACACAACCTTGCCAACGGGTTTGCAAATCGGTACGGGTGTACGTACCGTAGCGACCGAAAAAACACATACCCAAGGCAGTATTCAGCAAACAGGCAACTCGCTAGATGTGTCGATCAATGGCCGTGGGTTTTTTCAAATATTACGCCCTGATGGCAGTATTACTTACACCCGTGACGGTAGCTTTAAACTAGACGGTGACGGACAAATGGTCACCTCAGGCGGCTATCCCTTAGAACCTTCTATTAGTATTCCCAGCGATGCGCTTAGCGTAACCATTGGCGTTGATGGCACTGTCTCAGTATTGCAGCCAGGGGCAGCAGCGCCCAGCCAAGTAGGCAGCGTTACCCTAGCCGACTTTATTAACCCAACGGGTTTAGACCCCATCGGTGAAAACCAATTTAGAGAATCGTTATCCAGTGGTAGCCCAACGGTAACCACACCAGGGCAAACAGGCGTTGGGATCTTATCGTCAGGCTCGCTCGAAACATCCAATGTCAATGTGGTTGAAGAGTTGGTAAGCATGATCGAAACGCAACGCGCTTATGAAATGAATTCCAAAGCCATTTCTAACGCTGATCAAATGCTGCAACGTTTAATGCAGGACTTGTAAAAAGGAGTTAACGTGATGAAATTTATCAACCTTTTTGTTTTGTTAGCGCTAACGTCCGGTTGCGCGATGATGGATAATATGGGCAAACCTAGGCATGACCCAGAGTACGCACCGTCACAGCCGGTTTCGTATCAAATGCCTCAAAGTAACAATGGGTCGATTTATCAATCAGGGTCCGAAATTCGCTTATTTGAAGATATTAGGGCACGCAGAATAGGCGATATTTTAACCATTAATTTGGTCGAAAAAACCAACGCTAAAAAGCAAGCCGATACGGATATCAAAAAAGACAACTCAACGTCTGTTTCAATACCGACGATTTTGGGTGATGTCGACCCTTCACGTTTTGGTTTGAATTTTAATACCAGCCTAGCCTCGGGCAGTGATTTTGCTGGCGAGTCTGAGAGCACCCAAAATAATAGCTTAAGCGGCAATATCACCGTCAGTGTGATTGATGTGCTACCGAACGGTTATTTAAGAATACGCGGTGAAAAACGCGTTCGCTTAAATCAAGGCAATGAATATATTCGGTTGTCAGGCATCGTGCGGCCAACCGATATCAATCCAGACAATAGCGTTGAATCAACAAAAATAGCCGACGCCACCATTATGTATACCGGTGAAGGCGCATTAGCCGACGCTAATAAAATGGGCTGGTTAGCCAGATTCTTTATCAGTGCAGTGTTTCCGTTTTAAGGACAACTTATGATTAATAAACTCACACTTATCGTCACCCTTTTTATTCTTGCTAGTGGTCAAGTGCAAGCAGAACGAATTAAGGATTTGGCATCAATTACTGGCGTTCGCTCTAACCAATTAGTTGGTTATGGTGTGGTCGTTGGTCTAAACGGCACCGGCGACAAAGTAAAGTCGGGTGATTTTACCTCACAAAGCTTACGCAGTATGTTGAGCCAAATGGGGGTTAAAATTCCGTCTACAGTGCAAATCAAATCTAAAAATGTCGCAGCGGTTATTATTCACGCTTCGTTACCTCCGTTTGCCAGCCCTGGGCAACAAATTGACGTGACGGTAAATGCCATCGGTG
>JAGPVU010000049.1 GCA_018066825.1 Cycloclasticus sp. | reverse complement strand
TCAGGTGATCCGATTATTCTTACCTCGGGTGGTGAACCTTTGCACTATAAGACCAATATCGATGGTTCTATAAGCGCCGTTGTAGTGATAGATGAGGCCGAAAGCATTGTGTTTAACGTGTCTGTTGATGCGGAAACGGGTAGTTATGAGGTTGAGTTTTTTGGTATCGTTGACGAAGCGAGTAGCACAGCAAGCGTTGACCTTAGTTCAGGTAATAGTGGTGTTTCTGGTGGTAGTAATGGCGCAATACTCGTGCTTGCTAATGCACTAGACGGGATAACGGTTACCGCAACGGCGACAGGTCATGATGGAGGCGCTTCTACTGTTAATGCATCAGGGCAAGGTATGGGTGTTGCTCAAGCGGCTGAAATTAATGGTATTCGCACAAGAGACCAGGATTCACAATCGCAACAAAGTGAAGTGTTAAGTCTTAAATTTACTGACAGCGATACTAATGCGGCTAAAACCTTAACTGAAATCGGTTTTGTGGCGGACCAACTAGGGGTTACCGAGACGGTGGTCGTAGACTTGTACTTAAATGGCGTTAAGGTAGGTACAACACTGACTTTTCTTGGAGAAAATGCCAAGGGCTCTAGTAACGCTGGAGATGACTTTTTTGTTATTAAGGCGTCCGATGCAGGTGCAACTACGTTTGATGAAATTCAATTTTCTGCCTTGTCCGGTTCAAATCAGGGTGAAAGTTATCGTATAGACTCCTTAATATTGGATACCAATCCAGATGTTTTTGATGTTACCACCAGCTTTGACGTTGTAGCGACAGATGGCGATGGTGATGTGGTAACAACCAGCTTTGACCTAACGCTTGACGCCAACGACGTTATTGAAGGCAGTGATGGCGATGACGTTTTAGTGGGCAACGGGGGCCTCGAGACATTAATCGGTGGAGAGGGAGACGATATCTTGACTGGTAACGGAAGCGAGTCAGGCGGAGTCGAAGCCGATATATTTGAATTTAGCCTAGCTACAAATTCAGGTCATGATCTAATCACTGATTTTACTGTTGGCGCGGATAGCTTGCATTTTACTGACGTGATTGATAACAACGCTTCAGCTGGGATTGACGCTTTAGACGCTATTTCAAGTGTGGCTGATAATGGTACAGATGTGGTGATCGGCCTTAGCAATGGCGGTAGCATCACATTGGCAGATATAGGCAGCAATACAATCAACAGTATTGGGGCCCTAGATACGCTACTGACGGCAGGTCATATAGACGTCAATTAAACGTTTTTTGCTAGACAATAAAAAGCCTCGTTCTATCGGGGCTTTTTATTGCGCGTAAAAAATCCAGTTAAATGCAGACGGTTTACACGATCAAGCATTCAGGTGAATAAGGATGATGCGATTTGATGGCCAGCGGAGGACATCAAGTGAAGATGGCGCGCCCGACAGGAGTCGAACCTGTGACCCCCACCTTCGGAGGGTGGTACTCTATCCAGCTGAGCTACGGGCGCATAAATTTCAGGCAGTTATTATAACGTGATAAGTATGAAGGTATATTATTAACTACTGGCAAAAAGAATAATGCGCGGTTTTTATTTCGGCATTGTAATCTAGGGTTTATAATGCTCGTCAAATATCACAAATAGGGAGTCAATGCGTGAGTGAAGACAAGAAAATTTTTAGTAGTATCGGCGTTGTTATTGCTGTTTTAGCGGGTATTGCAATACTGATCGGTATTGTTGCTACGGGGCTTATTGACGGTGAATCATCGGATAGAACTGCCTGGCAAGAAAAGAAAGTACTCGATAGAATTAAGCCGCTGGGTGTGGTTGCGACCACCGCCGAGGAAGCGCAAAAAGCCAGCCCTAAGTTAGCAGAACCAGCGCCTGTTGTTGCTTCTGGTCCGATGTCGGCCGAACAAGTGTATAACACGGCCTGTTTAGCCTGCCACTCAACCGGTGTGGCCGGTGCGCCAAAAACGGGTGATGTTGCGGCTTGGGCGCCACGTATTGCGCAAGGTGAAGATGTCTTATTTGAACACGCGACTAAAGGCTTTAAAGGTATGCCACCACGTGGTGGTTCATCGCAGTTGTCGGATGATGAAGTGAAAGCAGCGGTTGACTTTATGTTGGCTAAAAGCCAATAAGCTAACTGAGTAAACTTTTCATAAGGGCCAAGCTATCTTGGCCCTTTTTCTTTTGTTCTTTAGGGTCTTGTTTATTAACAGCGGCCCAATCTAAATCATCTGCTGGTAGCTCGGTTAAAAAACGGCTCGGTTCGGTGGACGACACGTCGCCGTATTTTTTGCGTTGCGAGCAGTAGCTAAAGGTCAGTTGTTTTTGTGCACGGGTGATCCCCACATAGGCCAGTCGCCGTTCTTCTTCAACTTGCTCAGAATCGATGCTGTTTTGGTGCGGTAGAATGCCTTCTTCCATGCCAATTAAATACACGTAGGGAAACTCTAAGCCCTTTGCAGCGTGTAAGGTCATGAGTTTGATTTGGTCGTTTTTTTCTTCTTCTTCATTACGCTCTAGGCTGTCTAGTAGCATCATGCGCGTTACGATGTCGCCAAGGCTACGTTCTTCGGTTGATTTTTTTGCGCTATTATCAATCCATTTAATCAGTTCTAGTACGTTATCGATTCGCCGTTCGGCTTGTTTGTCACTATTGGCGTGCGCCTTAATCCAGTCGTAATAATCGATGTGTTGAATCATTTCGTGCAGGATGGCAATCGGATCTTCTTGCTGGGTCCGGTCGGACAGTTGCACAATCCAGTCGCAAAACGCGCTCAGTTTTTTGTAACTGCGTTCGCTTAAGTGCTGTTCTAGGCCTATTTCAAAGCAGGCATCAAATAAGCTGCAGTGTCGTTGGTTAGCGTAGTGAGCTAATTTCTCTATGGTAGAGGTGCCTATTTCGCGTCGCGGGGTATTGATTACGCGTAAAAAAGCGCTGTTATCGTCGGGGTTAATCAGCAGCTTAATGTAACTTAAGATGTCTTTAATTTCGGTGTGCGCAAAAAATGAAGTGCCGCCGCTTATCTCATAGGGTAGCGATAGCTCGCGCAAGCTTTTTTCTAACATTCTGGCCTGATGGTTGCTGCGATAAAGAATGGCAAAGTCACTGTTGTTTGCGCGCAGTTTAAACTTGGTACGTGATATTTCTGCGGCAACTTGTTGCGCTTCAGAAAACTCGTCTTTGCATTTAATAACGGTTATTTTTTCATCACCCTGAATGCTGCTCCAAAGGTTTTTTTCATACAAATGCGGGTTATTGCTGATGAGCTGATTGGCAGACTTTAAAATGCGCTGAGTTGAGCGATAATTTTGTTCCAGCTTAATAATTTCTAGCCGTGGAAAGTCAGTTTTTAATTGAAACAGGTTTTCGGGGTTAGCGCCGCGCCACGCATAAATGGACTGGTCGTCATCGCCTACCACGGTAAATTGCCCCAGCGGGCCCACGAGGTATTTAAATAACTCGTATTGGGTGCCATTGGTATCTTGGTACTCGTCTAAGAGTAGGTAGCGGGTGGTGTTGCGCCATTTTTCTAGCACCTCGGGGTGTTCTTTAAACAGGGTGAGTGGAGCAAGGATTAAGTCGTCAAAATCTACCGAGTTGCACACCTGATTGTATTGTTGGTATTGCTGGTATAGCGCAGCGGCAAATTGCTGCTGTTGGTCTTCTGCCATAGACATCGCTTGCGCAGGCAGAATGGCCTGATTTTTCCAGCCGGATATTTGCCAAGCCAAGGGCTTGATTTGCGCTTTATCCAGCTGATGTTTGCCGTTTTCTAAAATGTCCTGTAGTACTTTTTGTTTATCTAACTCGTCTAGAATGCTGATATTTTTTTTCAACGACAAAGACAGGTGCTCACGCCGAATAATATCGAGGCCGAGTGAGTGAAAGGTTGAAATTCGTACCTGGTTCGCCGTTTTAGCTGGGCAAATTTTTTCTACCCGTGATCGCATCTCTTTGGCGGCCTTATTGGTAAAGGTAACGGCGGTAATGTGCTTGGCCTCGATGCCGTTTTTTAACAGGTGTGAAATTTTTTCGGTAATAACGCGAGTTTTACCGCTGCCTGCGCCAGCAATAACCAATAGCGGTTTGTCCGTAGTGATGACGGCTTTCTGTTGTTCAGGATTTAGTTTGGGCACAGCGGGACAAAGGGGTAACTGCAAAGGTGAATTTTACCCGTTTTTTATACTGGGGTTCATGCCTTTTTACGCTTTATATCAATAGTAAACGGGCGGCCGTTTCTAATTGACGGATTTATCCAGTTTGCGATAACTGAGCGCCTCGGTTAGATGTTGGCGTTGAATATTGGCTTGTTGGTTCATATCGGCAATGCTTCTGGAAACGCGCAAAATTCGGTGGTAGGCACGGTGCGATAGGCCCAATTTCTCGATGGCGTGTTCCAATAAGGCGTGATCGCTGTCGCTAATTTGGCAATGCGCCTTAATGTCTCTGGTGCTCATCAGGTGGTTGGTTTTACCTTGCCGTTGGATGCTGTATTGTTGCGATTGACTAACTCGCGCAGCGATACAAGCACTTGTTTCTTCACCGCCATGGCTACCTTTTCGTAACAACTCACTCGACACGCGCGGCACTTCAATGTGCATATCAATTCTATCTAATAGTGGACCAGAAATTTTATGACGGTATCGTAAAATTTGCAGCGGGCTACAGTGACATCGCTGTGAAGCATCACCTAAGTAACCACAAGGGCAGGGGTTCATCGCGGCGATTAATTGAAAACGCGCGGGGAACTCGGTTTGATGGTTGGCACGAGAGATAGATATCGAGCCGTTTTCTAGCGGTTCGCGCAAAACTTCTAAAACCTTGCGGTCAAATTCTGGTAGCTCATCTAAAAACAACACGCCGTTATGCGCCAGTGATACTTCGCCAGGCTTTGGGTGGCTACCACCACCGACCAAGGCTACGGCCGATGCGCTATGGTGAGGTGATCTGAAGGGCGGTATCTGCCAGCGGGCAATGTCAACGGGGTGCTGGCTGATTGAATAAATTGATGCAGACTCGACCGCCTCTTTTTCTTGCAGTTTAGGCAGTATGCTGGGTAAGCGTGACGCCAACATAGATTTGCCAGTGCCTGGAGGCCCCAGCATTAATAGGCTATGCCTGCCAACGGCTGCAATTTCTAGCGCACGCTTAATGTGTTGCTGACCGTGTACATCAGCAAAGTCGGCTAACAATGGTGTATTTGCTTGATGACTGGCTGGGCGGGTAAACGCTGCGATGGCTTGCTGCCCATTTAGGTGTGCGCACAGCGCTAATAAGTGCCGGCAACCCAATACATCCAGTTTTGAAATGAGCGCCGCCTCGGCCTGGTTTTGCAGCGGCACACAAAGCTTTCGTTTGCTGGAACGGCAGGCAATGGCAGCGGGCAACGCGCCTTGAATCGATCTGAGTTCGCCGCCTAAAGACAGTTCACCTAAAAATTCGTAGTCTTTTAAAATAGAATTCGGCAGTTGTTTGGACGCTACAAGAATGCTGAGTGCAATAGGTAAATCGAAACGTCCGCCATCTTTAGGCAGATCAGCGGGAGCAAGATTAATGGTGATGCGTTTTGCGGGAAACTCAAATTGGCAATTTATAATGGCGCTACGCACCCGGTCCTTGCTTTCTTTTACTGCGGCTTCTGGCAGCCCGACGATAGATAAACTGGGTAATCCGTTGGCTAGATGTGCCTCAACGGTAACTAAGGGGGCGTTGATCCCGCTCGAACTTCGACTGTATACAGTTGCTAACGACATGGAATCCTTTCCTTGCGCCGGTTAGGGCTGAGTTACGTATTATTTACCAGTAGACAGCGCGTTAAGGGTTTTTTCTAAGCGCTCAAGCTTTTCGCGTGTTTTTGCGAGCACTGCCGACTGGGTATCAAATTCTTCTCGTGTCACTAAGTCTAAGGCAGAAAACTGTTGCTGCAAAATGGTTTTAAGGTTTTTTTCGGTGTCGTCTTTGAGCGCGATTAAACCAGCGGGTAATTGTTCGCTTAATGTAGTCGCGAGCTTTTCAATGGTTTTTATGTCGATCATAGTGTGGTCGTCGTGTTAGTTAAAATACATAAATAATAAAGGCTTTTAGCAGAAGCACCATCATGGTGCAAAACTAAGTGAAAATGATTACAAACAGTGCGTTTATTGTTGTTTTTTGTGAAATAGTTCCGTTGAAATCATGGGTATTGTGTTAATCTAGCAACATGAATATTACAGTTACGTGACGCTATATTTTGCAGCGTAACGCATATCATAACTTAACTATAAATACTAATGGAGCTAAAAATGAAAACTTTAAAAACAACAGCAATCATCAGCTTATTGGCTGTCTCTGGCGCAGCCAGCGCGATTGAATTAAGCGGAAACGTTGCTTTAACGACCGACTATGTATGGCGCGGTATTTCTCAAACAGACGGTTCACCAGCAATTCAAGGTGGATTTGATGCGGACTTAGGCAACGGCGTATATGCGGGTGTTTGGGGTTCAAATGTAGATTTCGGTGATGATACTGACGTAAGCATGGAGTTGGATGTTTACGCAGGTTGGGCTGGCGAATTTAACGGCGTTGGCGTTGATGTGGGTTTTATCCATTATGCATACCCTACCTCTGATACAGAAATAGACTTTAATGAAATTTATGTTGGCCTTTCAATGGGGCCTGCCTCGTTGACTCAGTATTTTGGTGTTGATTTAGGTTCTGATGATTTAGGTGACTATAGACTTGGCAACTACACAGATTTAGGCCTTGATTTGGGCGCCTACAATGGTGTTGCGTTTGCTGCACACTTGGGTTACTACGATCTACAAGAAGGTAACGATTACTGGGATTGGAAATTAGCCGCTTCAACTAGCTACTTAGGTGCTGATTGGGAACTAGCTTACACAGACCTTGATACTAATTCTAACGATAGTGGTAGTGAGCTGGGCTCAAGCGATGACGGTACAGTGACATTAACTGTTTCTAAGTCTCTATAGATTGCAGTAAAGAACACAACACGTTCTAGGAAACGCCCCTCAATGAGGGGCGTTTTTTTTGCGCGTAAGAAAATAACAATTAATCCTTCAATAGCCAAAAGCATCGCACCGCGGTGGTGCAAAAATCTCACCTACCCTTCATGTAAAAGGCTTATAAAGCCATAAGTGATTGTTTTATAAAGGCTTATAAAAGATGGCATGCCTTGTGCATTGTATGTGCTTGTCAATAAGACACTTTAAAGAAACGAGGAATAATAATGAAACTAGTAACAGCAATATTAAAGCCTTTTAAATTAGACGATGTGCGTGAAGCACTGTCTGATATGGGCGTCTCTGGTATTACCGTGACTGAAGTCAAAGGGTTTGGTCGGCAAAAAGGTCACACCGAGCTTTACCGTGGTTCTGAATATGTTGTCGATTTTTTACCAAAAGTAAAAGTTGAAATCGCTTTGTCTGATGATCAAGTCGAGCAAGCGGTAGACGCGATTATTAAAGCGGCGAATACAGGAAAGATAGGTGACGGTAAGATTTTTGTTACCGAGTTAGAAAAAGTTGTCCGTATCCGTACGGGTGAAACGGGCGCTGAAGCGCTGTAAATAATTTATATACTTGGAGGATCTAAACGTGGATCAAATTCTAGAATTACAATACGCGCTCGATACATTTTATTTCTTAATGTGTGGTGCACTGGTTATGTGGATGGCCGCTGGTTTTTCGATGTTGGAAGCCGGGCTTGTTCGCTCAAAAAATACGGCTGAAATCTTAACGAAGAACGTGGCCCTATACGCTATTTCATGCATCATGTATTTAGTGTACGGCTACGAAGTGATGTACGGCGGCGGTGTTATGTTAAGCGGCATTGAGTTGGATGGTGCAGCAACGGCAGAAGCATTAACGGCAACAGTACTAGCAGAATCAAAGGAAGCAGGCTTTGATGGTGGTGCAGTCTATTCAAATGCGTCTGACTTTTTCTTTCAGGTGGTGTTTGTTGCAACCGCGATGTCTATCGTATCTGGTGCAGTGGCAGAACGTATGAAGTTGTGGGCCTTTTTAGCATTTGCCGTCGTAATGACAGGCTTTATCTATCCGATGGAAGGTGCGTGGACTTGGAATGGCGATGACGTTTTTGGTTTATATAACCTAGGCGACCTCGGCTTTTCAGACTTTGCTGGTTCAGGCATTGTGCACATGGCTGGTGCTGCAGCGGCCCTCGCGGGTGTTTTATTGTTAGGCGCACGTAAAGGGAAATATGGCCCGAATGGTGAAGTACACCCGATCGTCGGTGCAAACTTACCCTTAGCAACCTTAGGTACGTTTATCCTTTGGATGGGCTGGTTTGGTTTTAATGGCGGTTCAGTACTTAAACTGGGTGATATTACCAGCGCAAACTCAGTCGCTATGGTGTTTTTAAATACGAATGCAGCTGCTGCGGGTGGTGCAATGGCGGCTTTGGTTGTTGCACGTCTATTGTTCGGCAAAGCCGATTTAACGATGCTGCTTAATGGTGCGTTAGCCGGTTTGGTTGCAATTACTGCAGAACCTTCAACACCAACAGCGCTTGAAGCGACCTTGTTTGGTGCTGCCGGTGGTGTATTGGTTGTACTCTCAATTGTTGCATTGGACAAAATGAGAATTGATGATCCAGTAGGTGCCATATCAGTACACGGTACCTGTGGTTTATTGGGTCTTTTATTGGTTCCTTTAACCAATGATGGGGTCAGCTTTTCTGGTCAATTAATTGGTGCAGCGACAATTTTTGGTTGGGTGTTTATGGTTAGCCTAGTTGTTTGGGGTATTCTGAAAATGATTATGGGTATCCGGGTAACAGCAGAAGAAGAATACGAAGGTGTTGATCTTAGTGAGTGTGGCTTGGAAGCCTATCCTGAGTTTACTAATAAATAATTATTGTTAGTAAGTAGAACTAAAAAGGGCGCCTCGGCGCCCTTTTTTTGCATTGTATAAAAGGGTTTATTGGGTGAGTAAGGCTTGAGCTTCACGGTATTTTGCGGCCGTTTTTAATGCCACTTCTTCACTCAAAGAAGGGCCAGGTGCAGTTTTATCCCAGTCTAAGGTTTCTAGGTAATCCCTTACAATTTGTTTATCGAAGCTGGCGGGACTGGTGCCAACCTGGTACTTTTTAGCATCCCAAAAGCGTGATGAGTCCGGCGTTAACACTTCATCAATCAGGTGTAACACACCGTTATCATCCAGACCAAATTCAAATTTAGTGTCGGCGATGATAATGCCTCGTTGTAAGGCGTATTCGGCTGCAGTCGTGTATAAATTCAAACTGATATCGCGAACTTGTTTAGCCAAGTCTTCGCCGAGCAGTTCAATCGTCTGTTGATAGGAAATATTTTCGTCATGGGCACCAACGGCGGCTTTAGTCGACGGGGTAAATAGGGCCTCAGGCAATTGCGAGGCTTGTTGTAAGCCGTCAGCTAATTGAATGCCACACACTTGACCGCTTTTTTGGTAATCTTTCCAGCCAGAGCCAATAAGGTAACCACGCACAATCGCTTCGATGGGAAGCGGCTTTAACTTTTTAACGACGATGCCGCGTTTTTCAAGCCGTTGGCAGTCAGCCGGGTTATCAAGTACTTGATCAAGTGTTATGTCGGATAGCTGGTTGGGGATCAGGTGTGATAATTTATTAAACCAAAACTCTGACACTTCGTTAAGCACAATGCCCTTACCGGGAATCGGATCGGGTAGAATAACGTCAAAAGCAGATAGGCGGTCTGTGGTCACGATGAGCATGTGCTTGTCATCAATGTCGTAGATATCGCGCACTTTGCCTTTATGAATTAGAGGCAGGCTAGTGAGGTTGGTGTCGTGTAAAGATGCTGGAATGGTCATTGTATTGTGTCTAGTCATGAAAAAAGCTGCTAATGATCTAATTTTATTAATAATTTTGCAAGTAAAAGGTATAAAACAATGAGATGGACGGGGAAAATACTGGGTGGAATTTTTGGTTACATGACCTTTGGCACCTTAGGCGCGTTACTGGGCATCTATATTGGGCATAAGTTTGACACCGGTCTTGCGAGTAACCCATTTGACCCAGAACATCAGCAGAAGATAAAGACCACGTTTTTTAAAACCTCGTTTGCCGTGATGGGGCATATTGCAAAAGCCGATGGGCAAGTGTCTAAAGAAGAAATTCAAATGGCCGAGCGGGTGATGGCTCAAATGGAGCTAAGCCCGGCGATGAAACAGCAAGCGATGGCTGAATTTAATCGCGGTAAACAAGCAGAGTTTGACTTAGACGTAGAAATCAATGAATTTAAGCAAAGCTGTCAGCGGCAGAAAAACTTAGTCCGCATGTTTATTGAAATTCAGTTACAAGCGGCGTTTGCTGACGGGACCTTGGATGACAGCGAAGATGTCATTTTATTGCATATCTGTGGCAAGTTAGGCATTCCGCAATTTGCCTACGAACAATTAAAGCGCATGTTGGGGGCCAGTCAGCGCCGTGGTTCGCATCAGCAAACCCGTACCACCCCAGAAGAGAGCTATGCAATATTAGGGGTGGAAGAAACGGCAACTGATGCGGAAGTTAAAAAAGCGTATCGGCGCCTGATCAGTCAGCACCATCCGGATAAGCTGGTATCAAAAGGCTTGCCGGATGAGATGATGAAAATCGCGAAGGAAAAAACCCAACAACTCACCGAGGCCTACGATACGATTCGTGAGCTACGAAAAAATTAAACAAACAATATAAGGAGACGTTATGCCATCATTTGACGTGGTTTCTGAGGTAGATAAGCACGAATTGACCAATGCCGTGGACCAAGCTAATAAAGAGGTAACGACACGATTTGACTTTAAAGGAACGGATGCTAGGTTTGAGCAAGCAGGCAACGATATCACCTTAGTCGGAGATTCTAAATTTCAGCTGGGGCAAATGCTGGATATTTTTCGCGTTAAGTTATCGCGACGCGGTGTGGATGTTGATTGTATGGACGTACAAGCCGCCGAGGAAAGCGGGATGAAAGTGAAGCAAAAAGTGATTATTAAAGAAGGTTTAGACAGTGAGTCGGCAAAAAAAATCACCAAACTGATAAAAGAAAAAAAGCTGAAGGTTCAGGCACAAATTCAAAGCGAGCAAGTACGCGTAACGGGTAAAAAACGGGACGATTTGCAGGCCGTGATGGCGATGCTTAAAGCAGAACAAACCGGCCTTCCCCTGCAGTATAAGAATTTTCGCGATTAGAAAGGTGCTGCTTATCAAGGCAAGGGGTTGCCTCTGCACATTAAAAAAGCGGCAATGTGCCGTTCTTGTATTTGGTTAAATTTATTCAATGCCTTGTTTTTAAAAGATTAAATTTTTTCGGCACATCAATTGCTTTGTGGTCAGCGTCATCTTTTATTTAGGGAGCACATGATGCGACTGTTCACACTGTTTAATTTAACCTTATTGATGCTACTGGTTTCAGTGGTAACGCTTATCTCACCGAGTCATTTATTTTCTCTGCTCAATATACCTGGCTTGTTGATTGTTGTAGGCGGCTCACTCTGTGCTTTGATGTTGAGTAAACCGCATCATAAAGTATTACAACTGTTACGTGAGCTACCTAAGTTAGCAAAAGGGCATCAGCTACCCAACTTTTATGCACGTGCCGAGTTTAAACAGCTGCTTCGCTGCGCTCACCTATATCGCTCAGCCCAAATTAGGTTGTTGGAACAAGAGCTTGAATTGGTGCGTCAGCCGATTCTTCGCAAAGGCGTACAGCTGATTTTAGACCGTTACTCGTTAAGTGATGTGAGTCAAATCTTATCTAAAGACCGCACGCGTTTATTACAAAACAACCAAGAAAAATCACAAATGCTACGGCTGATGTCGAGTTACGCGCCGGCGTTTGGCATGCTGGGTACCTTGTTGGGCATGATCCATATGCTATACGGACTAGGTGATGTCGGCTTAGAGCAAGTGGGCGCCACCATGGGGTTTGCGCTATTGACCACATTGTATGGCCTAGTACTAGCGAATTTGGTCTGCAAACCGTTGGCAATTAGGTTGGAACGTCGAACAAGCCAACACGCGGCGCATCTTGATACCTTAATAGAAGGCTTGGTGATGTTATACGAACGTAAACATCCGATGTTGATACGGGACATGTTAGAGGCTCATGGCATACCTGCCGATACAATAGAGCGTGCTAAACCAAAGCTACGTCAATGGCCGTCTAAGTCGTCTTTAGTGGCAAGCCATGCCGACTGAGATACGATCAAACTCGATAACTGAGCCCGAACCGATGCAGCTCGATGAAGGCCATGAAGCTTGGGCCATTAGTTATATTGATCTGTTATTGTTAATGGTGACCTTGTTTGTTTTATTGCTCAGCTATCAACAAAAAGACCTAAAGCAACAAGCGCTTGAAAAGCAGCAGACGGCTGCGGCAGTCCAGGCGCCAAGCGCTATGGCATTTTTAGACCAGAGCTACTTAAACCATTTAAAAGATCGGGTTAAAGTGGTTGAGGAAAACAATCAAATTAAATTGGCGATGAGCGATAGTATTTTGTTTTTTCCAGCCGATGCCACCTTAAGTCTGTCGGGTGAACGCTTGTTAGATGAAATAGCCGTCATGTTAAAACAAAGGCCGTGGCAAATTTTGGTCGAGGGGCATACGGATGATCGTGCCATTTCAACACCGCGGTATTTGTCGAATTGGGAGCTGTCATCTGCCAGAGCGTCGAGTGTGACGCGTTACTTAATAGGGCAAGGTATTTCACCGCAACGTTTAAGCGCTATTGGTTACGCTGATACACGGCCGATGGTGAGTAATAGCGACGAGCAAGGTCGTAAGAAAAACAGGCGAGTTGCCTTGGTGTTGCGAGTGCCAGAAGGGTTCGAATCGAGCCATTAGGATAAATGAACGCGGGCTAGGACACTAAGGTAACGCAAATATTTCTTGTGTGGCCGGATAGGCGATGCTCCCAAAGAAAAATGCCTTGCCAGGTTCCTAGGGCTAACTGCCCGTTACTAATGGGTACCGATAGATTGGGATTGCTGAGAACGGTTCGAATATGCGCGGGCATATCGTCTTTGCCTTCCATGGTATGAATAAAGCGTGGGTCGCCATCCGGCACGAGTTGTTGCATAAAAACCCCTAGGTCACGTTGTACGTCGGGGTCAGCATTTTCACATAACAATAACGAGGCACTGGTGTGCTGGCAAAATACTTGGCACAAACCCTTGTCGATGGTGCTGGCTTGCAAGATTTTATTGATTTCATGGGTTATTTCTTGGGTTCCACGGCCGCTGGTAGCGATAACAAAAGAACGTTGAAATACCATGCTTAGATTAGGCTAAAACCCAAACCGATCAAGCCGCCGAATACGCCGCCCCATACCACCAACCAACCTAGGTGCGCCTTAATCATGCGTTGAATGATTTGCTTGACCATCTCGGGGGTCAATTCGTCTAATCTTTTTTCAACAATGGCCTCGATATCATCAACCAAATCACCACTGATTTGACGCGCATTGATGCCTTCGTGAAGCGCTTCAATAAAGTCCTTGCTTTGCGTCATTTCGGTGAGTGTTAAGCGAATTTTCTCGCAGAACGGTTGCTTTAAAGGCATTAAGGCATCGGTGCCACCGACCATCGCCAACATGCTGCCAAATGATGACTCTGCAATGGCGTCGAGTAAACCTTGGAATAATTTGTCATAATCCAGTCGATCTAATAAGGGATCAATGTTAAATAGTTGCTGGGCGGAATCTTCCTCACGCTGTAAAAAGCGCTCGATATTTTGTTGGGTAAAGAATTGATCCATGATCAAACGTCGAATGCCCTGTTTAAACTCTTCAAAATGCGCTGGAATAACGCCAGAACCGTATAGCAAAGGTACTTTTTCGAATAGCATATGGATCGCAATCCAGTTAGTAATGGCGCCAGATAGTGCAAAAATACCAACGGCTTTAATGTTATCAGCGTAGTGGGGGCTATAAAAGCTAGCGATAATAATGCCCAAGGCCACTAAATTAGTCAGTAGGCTTTTATTGACAGTGTTGTTTACTTGTTCGTTGTTCATAGATAGTTATAGCTTAGGTTAAAATTTAGAATCCCTTGCGGAGCGGGTATCCAATAGGTGCAAACCTAGTGACTAGCCAACTGACAGCGGGAAAAATGTGTAAGTTTAAGGCAAGAACGATCATTAGTTAGTTCTTTTTTTGATCTGATTGTCAGGCTCTATTATCTGACTGAGCCAACTGTGAATGGCGCGAATAAGAACGTCATCTAAGCCCGTAAAGCTGTGGTCGGCACCGATTATTTCAACTTGACGACTGAGTGGGTTGTTTTCCATTATTGTTGCTGCCCTTGATGAGGCCATTTTTTTAACGCTGTCTAAATCTTGACTGCCGTAGATGTCTAATACGGGTAGGCTGACTTTCTTCAACAAACTAAGCGATCGAGCCTCTGGAAGGTCCGAAGACAGTGTCGGTAAGCCAATCATCACGGCAGCTTGGCAGTTGGACTTTTCTTGAGTCGATAAATACTGTGTTGCCATCACCGCGCCCAAGCTGTGTGCAACGATAAAACAGGGCAAGCTCGGGTACGTGTTGCGTGAGTAGTCGACAGCAGCTTGAATGCGTGGGGAGGCCTCGTTAATTAAGGCTAAGTAGTCATCGATATAAGCCCCTGTGGGTGCTAACGGTAATTGGATTGCAAGACTGATCCAGCCGAGTTCGGCCAGTCGATCACGTAGGGGGGCGATGATTTGTGGTGCGTTAGGGTTTGAGCCCATGCCGTGCAATACAATGACAAGGCCTCGATTTGTATTGCTGTGGTCAAGATTAACTAAACCAATAAATTCAGCGCCATTTGATTGCAACATAAGCACATCCCCCACCACGATACTGTCTTTGATGCTCTCGGCGACATGTTTTTCACGATCAAGATCAGCGGCAAAGGCGTAGCCAAGCTGCGAGGTTAAAAAAAACAACAGCGGTAAAAGTAGTCGTTTTATCAGCATGATAAGGGTCTGTGTTTTATTTGGATTGGTGAGTTGTTCATGTTGCATTAGACGGCTGAAAAAATCCAGTCGCATTGTCTATGTTGGCTAGTTAAAATCAATGCAGCGCAAAAGGTCTTAAGCGGCTTTTAGTGTTTCAGGGTAGGCGTTTTTGAGGTTAAAATTACGTTATGAATAATCAGTCACTGGTTTTTAAATTGGCAATACCGGCAGAAAAATATCTGTCGGTGTACAAGGGCCACGCCAAAACCATTTCTACTATAGCCAATGATGGGCGACGGGTTGAGTTTTCAGCGGAGAAGGTGCGGCCTTTTTTAACCCATGACGGCGTATACGGCACCTTTGAAATGCACATTAGCGCAGAAAAGAAATTTTTATCGATCAAAAAGTTGGTTTAAGCCTAAAACAGCGCCGAAAACTCACGTCTAACGAGTATTCAGGTGAAATAAATCACAATTTCGGGTACGCTTGTTTTTTTATTAAATAGACATCAATCAGATGAAAACTCCGCTAATTGCCCCCTCTATTTTATCCGCTGATTTTGCTCGCCTAGGCGAGGAAGTTGACGCTGTTTTAGCCGCAGGGGCTGACGTCGTGCATTTTGACGTGATGGACAACCACTATGTGCCGAATTTAACAATAGGCCCGTTAGTGTGTGAAGCGTTGCGCAATCACGGCGTTACCGCACCGATTGATGTGCATTTGATGGTTAAACCGGTAGATAGAATCATCCCTGACTTTGCTAAGGCCGGAGCTAGCATCATTACC
This sequence comes from Cycloclasticus sp., assembly GCA_018066825.1. Taxonomy (GTDB): domain Bacteria; phylum Pseudomonadota; class Gammaproteobacteria; order Methylococcales; family Cycloclasticaceae; genus Cycloclasticus. The sequence continues at coordinate 9,616 of JAGPVU010000049.1, read as the reverse complement.
TTTCACCCAGAAGCGTCTGAGCATATCGACCGCAGTTTGGCTTTGATTAAGGAGCAAGGTTGTCAGTCGGGCTTGGTGTTTAATCCGGCGACCCCGCTGAGTTATCTAGATTATGTTATGGATAAGATTGACGTTATTTTATTGATGTCAGTGAACCCTGGCTTTGGCGGCCAGCAATTTATTCCCGCGACGCTCGAAAAGCTGCGACAAGTACGGCAATTGATAGATGAGAGTGGTTTTGATATTCGTTTAGAGGTCGACGGTGGTGTTAAGGTCGATAATATTGGTTCAATTGCTGCGGCAGGTGCCGATATGTTTGTGGCTGGCTCGGCTATTTTTAATACCGAGGGTTATGCAAAAACGATCACAGCTATGCGCGCACAAATAGACAAGGCCGTTAATTGAAGGAACTGCTTACTAACGGCCAAACTCGACTGATGGCCTTTGATTTAGACGGTACGTTGATTGACAGCGTACCCGATTTGTCAAAAGCGATACAAAAAACCTTGGTCGAATTGGACTTACCCATGCAGCAACAACAGGTTCGGTCTTGGGTGGGTGACGGCGCGCGTATGCTAGTGAAACGCGCTTTATCGGGGGATATTAGGGCAGAGGTCCCAGAAGTCTTGTTTAATAAAGCCTACCCGCTTTTTTTGCGCCACTATGCCGAACATTTAAACTGCGAAAGTACCTTATATGATGGCGTTGAGCAGACCTTGCACGGTTTAAAAGAAGCGGGCATTAAACTGGCCTGCATAACCAATAAGCCAACCCAGTTTACCTTGCCCTTATTGGAGCAATTTGGACTGAGCGATTTTTTTGAGCAGGTGGTGTGTGGGGATACGTTTGAGCAACGTAAACCGCACCCCATGCCATTGTTAGCGGTGGCGGATTTTTTTAACACCTCACCGCAGCAGGCGATTATGGTGGGTGACTCGATTAATGATATACAGGCCGCACAAGCGGCGGGTTTCTATTCTATTTGTGTTGATTACGGTTATCACGGTGATCATGATGTGAACGACTTAGGGGCCGACTTGGTTATTAGTCATTTTTCACAAATAAACCGCGTGATAACGCGAGCTGCTTAGCAAATACGGTTAAAATGGTCGCTATGAACAGTAATTTAATGGAAGAACGATGGCGGTTAGCTTATTAACGTTAACGCACTAGACACCCCATTGAATTTTTAAAGAGACCACGTCATGACCCCCGAACAATTTAAACACTACGCCGATCAGGGCTATACCAAAATCCCCCTGATGAAGACCGTTTTGGCAGATTTAGAAACGCCGCTCAGCGCGTATATGAAACTGGCCAATGCACCCTACAGTTATTTATTTGAATCGGTGCAAGGTGGAGAGAATTGGGGTCGCTACTCAATTATTGGCTTACCGTGTAAGGATGTCATTAAAATTTCTGGGCAGACGATTAGTGTGCAATCCAATGGCCGCACTGTCGAAACGGTACAAAGTACAGAGCCATTAGCTTGGCTGCGTGATTACGCGGCACGGTTTAAAATTGCAGAAGTGGCGGGTTTGCCGCGTTTTAGCGGCGGCTTGGTCGGCTATTTCGGCTATGAAACGATTCATTACATTGAGCCAAAGGTCGCCCAGCAATCAGCAAAAAAACCAGACCCGATCGGTTCAGAGGACATTGTACTGATGGTGTCCGAAGAGGTATTGGTGTTTGATAACGTACTCAATCAGTTGATGCTAATAACCCATGTTGACCCCTCTCAACCCAGCGCCTATCAGAACGGTGTAACGCGTTTAGATGAGTTGGTCTTAACCTTGGAACAAACGCATATCAACAGCTCGTTTGGCCGTAGTCATAACACGGCGGTGGCTGAGGTAGACTTTGTCTCCGGGTTTACCCAAGAGGGATTTCAAGCGGCGGTTAGAAAAGTGAAGGACTATATCGTTGAAGGTGATGTTATGCAGGTGGTGTTGTCGCAACGCATGACCATACCGTACGCCGAGCCAGCGATTGATTTGTACCGTGCCTTGCGCTGTATTAACCCGTCGCCTTATATGTACCATTTGAATTTGGGTGAGACTCACGTGGTTGGGTCGTCACCGGAAATATTAACCCGTTTAGAAGATGACAAAGTGACGGTCAGACCGATAGCTGGCACGCGTCCGCGAGGCGCTACGCGCACCGAAGATTTGGCGCTGGAAAAAGAGCTGCTGGCCGATCCAAAAGAATGTGCCGAGCACCTTATGTTGATCGACCTAGGCCGTAATGATGCTGGGCGAGTATCAAAAACAGGCACTGTCGAATTAACCGACAATATGGTTATTGAACGCTATTCTCACGTGATGCATATTGTGTCGAATGTGACTGGCGACCTAAAGCCAGGCTTAGATGCGATTGATGTGTTGGAAGCAACATTTCCTGCTGGCACGGTCAGTGGCGCGCCAAAAATTAGGGCGATGCAGATTATTGACGAGTTGGAACCGGTTAAACGCGGTATTTATTCAGGCGCCGTGGGCTACCTCTCATGGACCGGTAATTTAGATACCGCTATTGCTATTCGAACGGCGGTGATTAAAGACGGGCAATTGAATATTCAAGCCGGAGCAGGCATCGTGCATGACTCGGTGCCAGAAAACGAGTGGGCAGAAACAATGAATAAAGGTCGCGCGATATTTAAAGCGGTGGCAATGGCGCAAGGTGGTTTAACGGAAGGTGAACACTAATGGCTGCAAATAAATTGGTGATGATCGATAACTACGACTCGTTTACCTACAACTTGGTGCAATACTTTGCTGAACTGGGTGCCGATGTGCACGTGGTGCGTAACGATCAGATGAGTGTGGATGAGGTTATTCGTCTGCAAGCCGATAAATTGGTTATTTCTCCCGGTCCCTGTACCCCAAAACAAGCGGGCATTTCGATGCAATTGATTAAGCAATTGGCTGGTCAGATTCCGATTTTAGGCGTCTGCCTAGGGCATCAAAGTATTGGTGAAGTGTTTGGCGGAAAGGTGGTGCACGCGAAACAAATTATGCACGGCAAGACCTCGGATATGCACCACGGTGAACAAGGGGTATTTAAGGGTTTAAGCAATCCGTTTAAAGCCACCCGTTATCATTCATTAGTGGTAGAAAACGAAACCTTACCGGATTGCTTGGAAATCACCGCGTGGACGCAAACTGCAGACGGTCAGATGGACGAAATTATGGGGCTACGGCACCGTGAGTTAGATATCGAAGGGGTGCAGTTCCACCCCGAGTCAATTTTGACCGAGCACGGGCACGACTTGCTCAAAAACTTTTTAAATAAGGCTTAAGCATGGACATTAAACAAGCGCTTGAGGTGAACATTAATCATCAAGACCTCAGTACGGCTGAGATGATTGAGGTGATGCGACAAATCATGTCGGGTGAGGCAACGCAGGCACAAATAGGGGGCTTTTTAGTCGCACTTCGAATGAAAGGCGAATCGCTCGATGAAATTGAAGGTGCGGCGATTGTAATGCGCGAGCTGGCGAGCAAGGTTATCATCAGCGGCGACTTTCTAGTGGATACTTGTGGCACCGGTGGTGACGGTTCGGATTTGTTTAATGTATCTACCGCCAGTGCGTTTATTGTGGCGGCAGCGGGTGGACGGGTAGCAAAGCACGGTAATCGTTCGGTTTCTAGCTCCACCGGTAGTGCGGATGTGCTAGAAGCGGCGGGGATTAATTTAAACTTAACACCGCAGCAAGTGGCGGAGTGTATTAACGACGTGGGTATTGGTTTTATGTTTGCACCGGCACACCATAGCGCGATGAAGCACGCAATTGGCCCACGCAAGGAATTGGCGCAACGAACGATCTTTAATATGCTTGGGCCGATGACCAACCCAGCGAATGTTAAAGCGCAAGTGATCGGTGTTTTTAACGCGGCCTTGTGCCAACCCATTGCCAAGGTCATGCAGCGACTCGGTAGCGAGCGCGTGTTGGTAGTACACGCGCAAGATGGCTTAGATGAAATAAGCTTGGCAACGCCCACGCGTGTTGCTGAACTAAAAGAAGGGCTTGTCAGCGAATACACAATCAGCCCAGAAGAGCTGGGCGTCGCCAGTCAAAGTCTTATTGGCTTAACGGTGGATAGCGCAGCTGAATCATTCGATTTAATTACAGATGCCCTCGGTAGTCAGTTAACACCAGCAGCTAAGAAGGCGGCGGATATGTTAGCCTTAAACGCAGGCGCTGCATTATACGTATGTGGCGTGTCGGACAGTATAAAAGCGGGTGTGGCATTAGCGCAGTCGACGATCAAATCAGGCGCAGCACTGACTAAAATAAACGCGCTAAAAGAAAAAACACAAAGCTATAACAATGACTAATTCCAGCACACCCGATGTATTAACTAAAATCTTAGCGAGAAAACGGCAAGAAATAGCGCAGCGCTCGGCACTGGTGTCAATCGACCAGTTAAAACAGCGCATTACAACGGCCTCGCCGGTACGTGGTTTTATTAAGGCTATCCGAAAAAAGCTTGCCGCAGGTGGTACGGCAGTTATCGCCGAGGTCAAAAAAGCATCACCTAGTAAAGGCTTGCTACGTGAAAATTTTTTACCAGCAGAGATTGCCATCAGTTATCAAGCCGGTGGCGCGAGTTGCTTGTCGGTGCTGACCGATAAAGATTTTTTTCAAGGCTGCGAAGAATACCTGCAACAAGCCAGAGCCGCGTGTACCCTGCCGGTTATTCGCAAGGACTTTATTATTGATGCTTATCAGGTCTATGAAGCGCGAGCGATTGGTGCCGATTGTATTTTATTGATCGTTGCAGCCTTAGATGATGCGCAGCTAAGCAGCTTATATCAACTAGCAACCGACTTAGGTATGGATGTGTTGGTGGAAGTGCACGACGCAGTTGAGTTACAGCGCGCTTTGCGCTTAAATTTGACGCTGGTGGGTATTAATAATAGAAACCTACGAACCTTTGAAACCTCGTTACAGACAACGATCGATTTATTAGAACTGATTCCAGATGACATTATTGTGGTCAGTGAAAGTGGTTTGCATCAGGCCGAAGATATTGCGATGTTAAAACGCCATCAGGTGCATACGTTCTTAATTGGTGAGGCGTTTATGCGTTGCGAAGACCCAGGTGAGGCACTAAAGAACTTGATTGCTTGATGCCGCGCGTTTGATCAAAATGGTTTTACCAGTAACCTTGATTAAGCCTTCTTCTCCCATTGCTTTTAACACACGCCCAGCCATTTCACGCGAGCAGCCAACCATACGGCCGATGTCTTGACGGGTTACTCTAATTTGCATACCGTCGGGGTGGGTCATCGCTTCGGGGGTTTCGCTTAGGTCGATTAAGGTTCTTGCGACACGTCCACTAACGTCTAAAAATGCCAAATGGCCGGCTTTTCGACTGGTTTGTAAGAGTCGCTTAGCCAATTGACGGCCTAAGGCGATAATAATCTCGTTACTGTCTTCTCTCAGTTCATTTTTGAGTAGAGAATTTAACTTGCTATAACTGATCCCCGCCAGTCGGCAGACTGAGCAGGTTTGGACAAAAACGTCGCGCTTGTCGCGCTTTTCTTCGGGTTCAAAAAAACCCGCTTCACCAATAAAGTCGCCACGACTAAGGCTGGCTAATATAAATTCGTGGCCATCGACTTCGTCAACGCGGACATAAGCCGAACCTTCAATAAAATAATACAGGGTGTCGGCGTTATCACCTGGTTGGATGATGTCCGTTTTATTGGGGTACTCGCGTTGGTGGCAAAAACTAATAAACCGGCTGAAGGTTTCATCAGACATGCCAGACAGGTTGAGAATGGGCCGTTGTTTACTCATGAGTCTTAGTGTAGCAGACATTTTAGAAATTACATCGTGGTTTAAAAAAGCCTATTTGTTGATTTGTGATATTCTTTGCGACTGCAAACTAATAGCCGTAGGTAGTAATAATGAATGTACGAATAAAATGGGTTGATAATGCCATGTTTTTGGGTGAATCAGGCTCCGGCCATACCGTGGTAATGGACGGCGCACCAGAAAATGGCGGTAGAAATTTAGGGCCCCGTCCGATGGAAATGTTATTGATCGGCATGGGTGGTTGCACCGCGTTTGATGTGAAGATGATCTTAGACAAGGCGCGTCAAAATGTAAGCGATTGTGTGGCCGAAATATCAGCGGAACGGGCGGATGCTGTGCCAGCGGTATTCACCAAAATTCACGTGCACTTTATCGTTAGCGGAAAGGGGTTAACCGATAAAGCTGTGGCAAGAGCGGTTAACTTATCGGCGGAGAAGTATTGCTCGGCCTCTATTATGTTGAGTAAGGCGGTAGATATTAGTCACGATTATGAAATCGTCAATTTAGGTGACGAGTGAAACGGCCTAATCCAACCACTGGTTTACGGCACATAGCGTTGAATGTGCAAGATTTAGCGGCAGCTGAGCACTTTTACGTCGAGTTAATGGGGATGGCCGTTGAATGGCGGCCCGATGCAGAGAATGTGTACCTGACCTCAGGTAATGATAACCTAGCATTGCACGTAGTGACAGGAGAGCAAACAGGCACGCCGAAGCTAGACCATATCGGCTTTTTCTTGGACACAGACGAAGACGTGGATGACTGGTACGCCTTTTTACAGCAACATAAAATCAAGATGAAAACCGCTCCAAGGAAACACCGCGATGGCGCAAAAAGCTTTTATTGTTATGACCCGGAAGGGGTGGTGGTACAAATTATTTGTCATCCACCGTTGGTTGGAAAGTAGCCTAGCTAATTTAAAAAGGCAGAGACGGCTCTTTGCTTGTTAGGCTTTTAGTGGGTGTGAAAGGCGGCGTGATGGCTACACCTACGGACCTTCCATTTGAGTGCTGTTCTGTTCCGACGTGGATGGCGATGAGCTGAAACTGCCCGTTTATCTTTACCAATAAAGGTGAACCAGAATCGCCTTTAGTGGCGTCACAATCATGACCAATTAATGGCTGATTATGATACTTTTTTGTTACTTTGCAGCGTTTGTTGGCCGTTAGTATGTAAGGCCTGTCGCCACTGTATCCCGCTTGAATAACTGCAAGTGTTTGTTTGGCCGCCATTAGTTCTTGCATTGTGAGTGAGCTTATTGGAATAGGGGTGACGTTGTAAATGGCTGACTCAAGCGCTAAGATCGCCCAGTCCGATGTAAGGCTGTGTAGAGACACGCTTGAATTTTGGTCTGATTTATATCTAGGCGAGTGACGAACGTGCCTGACGGATCGTCCAGCTAAAAAGCGTTCGCGGTGATAGCCGGTCACGAATTCAAGGTGTTGATTGTCGATGGGGCTGTTGGTGTTTTTGTTCCAAATACAATGCGCTGCGGTCAACACGTGATTCGGAGTAATCAACACGCCGGTGCACAGAGCCAGATCAGCGGTATAAATTTTACCAATCGCCTGCCAGGGTTTGTGAGCGCCATTCACCAAGACCCGGTCGTCGATGCCTTTAATGCCAGATAATTTGTCGCCGTCCAGTACGCGTTCTGCATACAACAAGGGTGAGACTATGGCTAACGCAAAAACAATGGATACTAGCTTTGTTATTGGCAGGGGCGTTTTTTTTGTAAAAGAGGATCGTAAAGGGGGCGCTTTTTTATGCTCGCTCATGTGTTGATTTCAGAAATCACTTGATGAATAGCAGACGTGAGTGTCGACAAATCAGATGCTCCAATAATATAGGGCGGCATCACGTAGACGAGGTTTGAGAAGGGGCGTACCCACACGCCGAGCTCTACAAATCGGGGTTGCATCCAGTGAATGTCGACTGGATTATGCAGCTCAATAACCCCAATAGCGCCTTGAACGCGCACGGCTTTTACCGCACTCAATTGCGTACAAGGTGTCAGTTCTTTTTGTAATTGCGTTTCAATGGCGTGTACCGCAGTTTGCCAAGGCGAGCTTAGCAAAAGCTTTAAACTGGCATTTGCCACGGCGCAGGCCAACGGATTTGCCATAAAGGTTGGGCCATGCATTAACGTTGGGTGTTGGCCGCTGCCAATACCATCGGCCACTTTGCTGGAACATAAAGTTGCGGCCAGGCTCATATAGCCGCCGGTTAATGCCTTGCCGACGCATAAAATATCTGGCGCGATGTCCGCTTGTTCATAGGCGAACAAGCTGCCAGTGCGGCCAAACCCGGTGGCTATTTCATCCAAAATCAGCAATACGCCATACTGATCGCACAATTCGCGCACACGTTTGAGGTAAGTGGTGCTATAAAAACGCATGCCGCCTGCGCCCTGCACTAAGGGTTCAAGAATCACCGCGGCGATGCTGCTGAGGTTGTTTGTTAATAATTGTTCAAAATCATCAATGGCGGCTTGATCCGCTTGTTCTTGGCCGTGGCAATTTGGGCTTTTAGCGAACAAATGCTGGGCTAACACATCTTTAAATAGGTGGTGCATGCCATTGTCTGGGTCACAGGTCGCCATGGCGCCAAAGGTGTCGCCGTGGTAGCCGTTTTTTATCGTCAATAAACGTTGTTTTTGTGGTTGTCCATTAGATGCCCAGTACTGAATCGCCATTTTAATCGCCACTTCAACAGCGACGGAACCGGAGTCGGCAAAAAACACATGCTGTAAATCATCATGGGTGATGTCGATCAGTTGTTTTGCTAGGTCAACAGCGGGCTGGTGGGTCAGTCCGCCAAACATAACGTGTGACATGGACTTGAGTTGGTTCTCAATCGCGGCATTTAAAACCGGGTGGTTGTAGCCGTGTACCGCGGCCCACCATGAAGACATGCCGTCGATCAACTCGCGGCCGTCGGCGAGTGTTAATCGAACACCAGCGGCAGAGACCACAGGAAAAATGGGGCTGGGGTGGCTTAGACTGGTATACGGGTGCCAGATATGGCGTTTGTCAAACTCGACAAGCGCTTGCCATTGTTCATCCATGGTGGATTAAAGCCAAAAAGAGCTTTTGGTCATCAAACGCGAAACAAGCTGCATACCCTGTTTAATCGGTTCGGGCAATTCAACGCCACCGTGTTCGATGGCGGTGGTGGCGTGCTGGGTTTCATCGATGTGCATTTGTTGAAGGATGGCGCGCGTTTTTTGATCGTTATCGGGCAGTGCGTCGAGGTGATGTTCGATGTGTTCGGCGACCTGTTTTTCGGTTTCAGCCAAAAAGCCAAGGCTCCATTTGTCACCCGCCAGACCGGCGGTAGCACCTATAGCTAAAGAGCCGGCGTACCAGATGGGGTCAAAAAAACTGGTTTGTTCGCCTAGTTCGTGTACCCGTTGTCGGCACCAAGCGAGGTGATCGTTTTCTTCTTCAGCCGCTTGGCTTAGTTTGTCTTCAACCGTCTTGTTACGCGCAGTTAAGGCTTGGCCTTGATACAGAGCTTGTGCAGCCACTTCGCCGGCGTGGTTAACACGCATCAAACGGGCGGATAATTTGGCTTCTTCTTCGCTCAACTCGGTATCGGGAGCTGCGTCTGCTGGGTTATCTCTGCCAGTAGTTTTTGCCTGGCCGGACAGGGTGCGTAAAACACGGTCGGCGTGTTCGATAAAAATATCTGCAGGAGAATACTGTCTTTGCATGGCTAGGCCTTTAGTTGTTGTGCCAGTAATGATACCGGATGTAGCACCTCGGTGTTAAGCCCCGATTGCTTAATGCCGGC
>JAGPVU010000057.1 GCA_018066825.1 Cycloclasticus sp. | reverse complement strand
ACAGAAGAACTTATTTCGCAATTTAGCGGCAAGCACTTATCTGTTGCGATGACGATCCGTGACCCTGAACAGGTATCCAACTTGATGGACACGGTTTGGCAAACGTACGGACAGTTAGACGTATTAATCAACAATGGCGGTGGGCAGTACCCACAAAAGGCGATTGATTTTTCAGTTAAAGGTTGGAACGCGGTTATTGATACCAACTTAAATGGTAGCTGGTACATGATGCAGCAAGCGGCAAAACGCTGGATCGAACATAAGCAAGAAGGCAATATCGTTAATATTGTCGCTAATTTTATGAAAGGCATGCCCGGTATTGCACATACCTGCGCAGCCAGAGCCGCGGTTACTTACTTAAGTAAAACACTCTCAGTCGAATGGGCCCCGCATAATATTCGTGTTAATTGTGTGTCACCTGGTTGCGTTGAAACCGAAGGTTTCGAGGTATACCCAGACGAGGGACGCGAATCCTTTTCACGTTCTAACCCGATGCTGCGCGTGGGCGATGCACACGATATAGCCGAAGGTTGTGTTTATGTTGCTGCTTCGTCAGGTAAGTTTATTACCGGTGAAATGCTAAATATTGATGGCGGACAACAGCAATGGGGCGAAGCCTGGCCGGCTGGCAAACCTGATTACTTTAAAATTAAAGGCGAATAAAGCGTCTAATACTAAACGAGTTAACCCAATCGGTTAACTCGTTTAATTACTTAAATAGCTCTGGCTCAACCTCACGATGAAAGCCCTTATACGGTTTTAAATTATCCGCCTCTTTTAACGGGTAAATAGCCGTATTACCTTGCGACGCTGCACCATCAACTCGAATAACCGTTCCACTGATATAGCTCGCTGCATCACTCAATAAAAAGCATAAGGTAGAACTGATTTCAGCTTCATTACCTAAACGGCCTAAAGGCACCGCATTCTTTAATGATTTCAGCACCACTTTAAAGTCATCGGGGTAGGTATCCATGCCACTTGAGGCAATCCAACCCGGCGCAACAGCATTAACGCGTACCCCCGCATGCCCCCATTCATACGCAGCCGTTTGGGTAAAATTTGCCATACCTGCGCGTGCCGCACCCGAATGACCCATACCTGGCATCCCACCCCACATATCGGCAACGATATTAACAATCGAACCACCGCTTTTAGACATGGATTGGTTAAAGACTTCTCGAGCCATTAAAAAGCCGCCCGTTAAATTGGTGCTTATAACCGCATCCCAGCCATTTTTACTGATCTTTGATAACGGTGCAGGGAATTGCCCGCCCGCATTATTGACCAAGCCATCAACTGGTCCATATTGATCAATAATTTTATCGATTAGGTCTTTTACATCGTTCTCTTGCCTGATATCGCAGCAAAAATAGACGGCATGACCACCATCCGCTAAGATTTCATCTTTAACCGTTTGCAATTTTTCTTCATTACGACCAATTAAAAAGACAGTCGCCCCTAACGATGCTAGTTCGTGAGCCGTACAGCGCCCTATGCCACTGCCACCACCGGTCACAATAATATTCCGTTTATCAAAAGCCCCCGGCTGTAATATCGATTGATAGCTCATTGGTTAAATCCTTAAATCACTTATTAACGAATGCGTTCATCAACCGTTTAGCATCATCGGTATCAAATAATGGGAAAAAGGCCTCTCTTTCAAACGCCATCCCTTGCTCTAAGGTGGTTAAAACTGCTTTATTGACACACTGCTTACCTGCACGAACCGAATGCGGCGCTCTTGCAGCAAGCTGCTTCGCAAAACCAATCGCCTCATTTTCAATCTCAGCGGCAGGCACGACACGACTAACAATGCCACGTTGTAACGCTTCTTCTGCAAGTAATGGGCGTGCATTCATTACCATTTCCATTGCCAACGACTTGCCCAGTGCAGCCACTATACGTTGGGTACCTCCAGCACCGGGGATGACGCCGAGGTTAACTTCAGGTAACGCAAATTTAGTGCCTTCTGCGGCCATTAAAACGTCACACTGTAAAGCGAGTTCAAAACCGCCCCCTAAGGCCATACCTGACGCCGCACAAATAGTTGGCTTGCTGAATTCTGAGATTGCTCGCCAGCCGGTCACGCTATCAATCATCGCAGACATCTCGGCACCTGATTTACCGAGCATTTCGACAATATCTGCACCTGCAGCAAAGGCCTTATCAGACCCAGTAATAACGACTGCGGCTATGGCATCGTCTTGTTCAAACTTGGCTAAAACCTCACCCAATTCGCCTAACAGTTGACTGTTGAGTGCATTGTATTGGCGTGGTCGATTAAGTCGTATTAAGGCGACACCATCCGCTGGGGTTTCAATAATTAGGGTTTCTAATTTCATCGTGATCTCCAGTTACCGAGCGGCCATACGAATTGCGCCATCAAGTCGAATAACCTCACCATTAAGCATTACATTTTCGATGATATGACTGGCTAAAAAGGCATATTCTTCCGGCTTGCCCAAACGTGATGGGAAGGGAACTTGCTGTCCTAATGATTCACGCGCGGCATCAGGTAAGCCAGCTAACATCGGTGTTTCGAAAATACCGGGGGCAATCGTACACACACGAATACCGTGGCTAGCCAATTCACGTGCAATCGGTAGCATCATGCCGGTAACACCGGCTTTAGAAGCGGTATAACTGGCTTGACCAATTTGTCCATCAAAGGCTGCAACAGAGGCTGTATTAATCATCACACCACGTTCACCATCAGCACCTGGCTCATTTTCAGTCATAGCTTGTGCCGCTAGGCGCATGACATTGAAGGTACCAATCAGGTTGATTTTAATGCCGCGCTCAAATAATTCTAGTGGGTGCGGCTTACCGTCCCTATCAAGTACTTTACCGATAACAGCGATACCTGCCGCGTTGATAACGCCATGCACGCCACCAAAAGTCGTTTTTGCCAACTCAATCGCAGCCATAACATCGGCTTCGCTCGTTACGTCGGTTTTAATAAAACGGCTATTACTGCCTAGTTCAGCTTCTTTAGCCTTGCCGGTCTGTTCATTGATATCAAGAATGATGACATTAGCCCCCTTCTCTATCAATTTAGTAGCCGTCGCGCCACCTAAACCAGAACTGCCGCCAGTGACTAAAAATGTGCTGTTTTCATATTTCATTAGATTCTCCTAAATCGTTAAATTCGTTCAATAATTGTTGCTGTGGCCATACCTAGGCCAATGCACATGGTTTGTAACGCAAATTGTCCATCGGTCGCCTCTAAGCCGGCGACCATTTTGGCCATTAAACCAGCACCGGTTGCACCTAAAGGATGACCATGGGCAATAGCACCACCCCACGGGTTGACTTTTTCTATGGCTGGATTGATTTCTTTCATCCATGCAAGCGATACTGTTGCAAAGGCTTCGTTGATTTCAAACCAATCAATATCGTTAACCGTTAAACCCGCTTTTTTAAGCGCTAATTTAGTCG
>JAGPVU010000045.1 GCA_018066825.1 Cycloclasticus sp. | reverse complement strand
ACGACCTGCTGATTACAAATCAGCTGCTCTACCAACTGAGCTATGCCAGCGTCAGGGCGGCTATTCTATGCTAAATGCTAATGGTCGGCAACGCTTAACAACTATTTTTCGTGATCACCGCGGTTTTTACTTGTTCCAACTGCTCTAAATAGACTTGCAGCGCAGCCTGATCAATTTCAATTTCTACTTTTACCGCAAAAAGAGGCTTCGCTCTTACTCCAATGCTAGCGTCTATTTTTTTTGTGCGCAGTTCATTCAATCGATTATTTGCACGCTGTGCATCAACAAACAAACCTAATGATATTGCACCCTTATTGTCTCCGCTAGGAATCAGCCACAAATCATTTTCACCGTGTCCTTTGATCATTTGTTCATTTTTTAACGACTCTTGCCACGTCGCGGCAGCCGGAAAAACAACCCAAAACTCTTCGTAAGTTTCAGGCGAAATCACTGATATACGGGCGTTATCATTAACGAGCTGGTCAGCCAAACCTTGCGCCTGATTTTTATCCACGAAACTACCCAATAAAAAACAATGTTCTTCTTTAGCTGGCTCGCTTTCTTCAACTGGGTTACTGATCGTTAGGGCTTTCTGTTGCGCCAAGGCAACGATATTCACACTATCCGCAGGAACTAACCGCAGCATTTCGACGGTTTTTTGATCGTATAGCGGGACGTGCTGTGCCGTAGACACCATCTTGGTATTAACCGATGTTGCCCATAAGAAATACACGATATTACAAAAAACAAGCAATAGGAAAAAACGCCTCATGATGAAGCCTGTTCGCCTAGCATGTTTAAACCGTCTAAGACGAGTTCTGTGTGAAGTTGGTAAGGAATAGACAAACCAGCAGCGAGGGGCTTTGCGTATCCACCGGTTAAAATAAGACTGATCACTTGCTGATAATTGACTTGCGTCTGCACCATTTTTTGCTCAATGAACGCTTGCAACATCTGTTCGATCCCCAAAAAAACCGCCTCACTGGTATTTTTACCAAACTGATTATTGCTAGGTTTATCTTGTAAAGAAATTTTCTCAGTCTGCCCTAATAAACTGGTTTTCATAAGCTCAACCCCAGGCACAATAAAGCCGCCTAAATGCAAGCCATCGTCGTCTAAAAAGTCCATCGTCAATGCGGTACCAATATCCACAACACACAGCATGCCGGGGTAGGTCTTATGCGCAGCAATCATCGCTAACCAACGGTCCACGCCTAGTTGTTTCGGGTGATCATATGCATTGGTCACACCACAGGCTGTACGAGCACTTTCGACAAACACCGGGGATAATTGGAGATGCTCATCAGCCCATTCTGACAGTTGTTTACAAAAATCGACTGAACCAACGTTTGACACATAAATCGATGTGAAACGCTCCCCAGTTAAGGGTTGCAAAACATCTGTTAACGGCACTGTATTTAACGCTTGCCCTTGCTCATGCAATACACCTGATTTTAACACCTGCCATTTAAGTGCGGTATTGCCTCGATCAATAATTAACTTCATCATTATTTAACTCGCATCTAACCTTAAACTAACTTCGCCCGAGGTGATGCATTGAGTATCACCGTTAGGCAGCAATAATTGCAGCTCGCCAGACGGCGAAATTCCCTTTGCAACGCCTTGGGTAACCGATTGCCCAGAGAGGATTTGAACGCTCTTTCCATAATAACCGTCAAAGTCATTCCATCGATCTACATAGGGCGCCAACCCCTTTTCTTCATAACCTTCTAACATACTGAGCACTTGGTCAATTAGCCTACTCGCCAGCTCATTTCTACCCACACGATCAGCGCACGCATGACTAATATCAGCCCAAGGCTGATCTATGTTAACGGAAGCCTGAGCGTTCATTTTATAATTTATACCAATGCCGATAATGGCCGTGTACTCGCCTTGGCTTTCACCTTGAATCTCAACCAAAATACCGCCCAGTTTTTTCCCTTGCCAAAGGATGTCGTTTGGCCATTTTAATTGGTGCCCTTCAATACCTAAATCGCTTAGCGCCTGACATACACTCACCCCACACGCTAAGCTCAGGCCCGACAAGGCCGTTATACCTTGCTTAAATCGCCATAAAAAAGAGGCATAAATATTTTGCCCATAGGGAGAAACCCAGGTTCGGCCTAAACGCCCCCGGCCCGCTGTTTGCATTTCTGCCAAACAGACAGAGCCGTTGGCTAATGGTAATTGGGTGTTTTTCTGACTTAAATGCTGGTTTGTAGAGGGACAAATATCGAGCAGCTCAAGATGCTTGGGGGTTACCCGACAAGGAGCTGATAGACCAGCAAGAATGACATCTTTATCGAGTAATTCGATGGGCGACTCAAGTCGCGTACCCTTACCTTTTACAGCATGCAGCACGAAGCCGACTGTTTCGAGTACTTTTAGGTAGTTCCAAATTGACGTTCGGCTTAGCCCCAGCTCATCTGCCAGTTGCTGACCGGAAAAAAACTGGCCACTTGCCAGTTTTTTGATTAATTTCTTGTGCGTTGCCGACAGTTCCATTTAAAAGCATACTCACTTCAGTTGATTCATAGAAGACAGTATACGTGACAAACAAACTAGCTTTTATTGTCTCTAATATCGCTCATTTGTTTTTTGACCACGTGGCGGATCAATAAATCCCTGTCATCGTCGCTCAGTTGGGTGTATTCAACTGCGATTTTGAATTGCCCTTCTTGTGCTTGGCAAGAGACCACTTTGGCAAACGTTCGGATGTTGGTCAATGACGGCTGCAAAGTAAACTTTAACTCAAGCAACTCGTCCATGTGTAAAGCATCTTCCGCAGTAAAGGCTAGGCCTGAACCGCTAATACTGACTGACTGAGTATTATTGATAAATAAATCGTCAGTGCTTAACATAATATGGTGCGCCAACAAATCAATTTTCTTTTCTATAAAGGCGAAATAACGCGCCGTATCCGGTGACTCTTTTTCTACTTGCCTAAAATGTATGCGTGACACCTCGCGCATTTTTTCAAGTTCATTAGCCAAGGGCAAAGGTTCATTGGCGTCGATATGTAACACCCCTTCATTGATAGCCAATTCATCCGCAGACACGATTCGATAATTTAGCCCAACCTCATCATCTATTCTAAAAAAACCTCTTCGTTCTCTTCCGTCGTCGCTCATTGTTCTCTCACCATGTTTAAAATAGGTTCGTTGACATCCTGCGGCATTTCGCCTTGGATTAGGATGATTTCAACTCGTCTGTTTTGCGCCCTACCTTCCGGCGTATCATTATCGGTTAAGGGTACTGTATCGGCGTGCCCTTCAATAATCAACCTATTCTCATCGATCGTTCCGTCTATCAATAATGCTTCGGCAACACTGACAGCTCTTGCTGCTGAAAGCTCCCAGTTCGAGCGGTACAAACCGGCCTTAATTGGAATATTATCGGTATGACCCGCAACGGTTACTGTCCCCGTACTACCATTTACCACCGCGGTAATTTTATCCATGATCGGTAAAAAATCTGGGTTAAAAGCTGCACTACCGGAAGAAAAAGAGCCGTTTTCATGGATACGTATAACGACACGGGTGACATCTGTTTCGATACTCACCATGTTTTTATCAATCTCTTGCACCATAAAATCTTTTATTTCTTCAGCAAGCTCATTAGCCTCATTCACCTTCTGCTCGGTCGCTTCCACATACTCGGTTACAACCTGCGCCTTGGCTTGTAGCTCCATTTGCTCTTTAGCTTGCTCCTCTTTTTTCTCTTCGCTCTCAGTCTCCGAATCTTTACCTAAATTTTCTTTTTCAGCATCGGTTGTTTGCTGTCTAATTTCTTCAATAATTGTTGGATCGCCAGCCGCTGGACTAAAGTGTTGCGCCACCACGCTAGTGCCTTTGACGATTTCGTATGCCACAATTTTTCGTTGCACACCAAACGCATCGTTGAGCGAATCGGCCATTTTTTTAAATCGGTTCGCATCCATCGTTGCCATCGAAAGCAACAATACAAAGAAGCACATCAGTAAGGACATGAGGTCTGCGAAGGTAGCTACCCATGGCGGCAGCCCTTCTACACATTTAGGACAATCGTCAGCCATTATTCTTCGTCTGGCTCACCAACTGCGCTACGTTTACTTTCAGGGAGATAGGTTTTCAATAAGGTTTCTAATACCCTGGGGTTAATACCTTCTTGAATACTCTGTACGGTTTCAAGGATTAAGGCTTTGTTCAAGCGTTCATTATGGCTAACGATGCCAAGCTTTGCAGCCATCGGCAAAGCAAATGCATTCGCTATAACAGCACCGTATAAGGTGGTCAACAAGGCCACCGCCATCGCTGGCCCAATAGCCGCTGGATCCGACATATTGGCCAACATTTGCACCAAGCCCACTAAGGTACCAATCATGCCCATCGCGGGCGCCATATCACCCACTGACTTCCACATTGTTGCGCCCACTTCATGCCGTTCTATTGCCAAATCCATATCCCGACTTAACAACTTTTGCACCATGGCCGCGTCATGCCCATCAACACAAAGTGACAAACCACGCTTCAGAAAATCGTTCTCGACCTCTTGATCTTCCAGTGCGAGCAGCCCATTTTTTCGTGCGATATCAGACAACTCAACAGCTTTTAATATCAACTGCACAGGGTCGTCATTTTTGTTCATGAAGGCTTTCATGGCTATTTTGAAAGAGCCCAAAAAATCTGACAGTGAAATCTGCATTAAGGTAACCATAAACGTACCCACGACCACAATTAAAACGGAGGGTACATCGACGAACATCATGACATCACCACCCGTCGCTATCGCACCGATGATGATGCCTAGACCACCTAAAAAGCCTACAAGTGTTGCTATATCCAAAATTAAAACCTCGGTGTTTTTTTTAACGCTGAAGGATCACTCGACCCATATGATTAAACTGTAGCAGAGATTTTAGATTTTTAAAGGGCCGTAAAAAATATTGTTCAATAAAGTTGTTTTATCTTCGAGCTAAAAACAAGCCCTTAAGTAAAAATAGCTTGAAGAATAAAAAAGAAAATGATGGCCAAGCCGGCACCTATAGGCAAGGTAATAACCCACGACATGAAAATACCCCGCACCACGCTCAGGTTTAACGCGTTAATGCCTCTTGCCATGCCAACGCCCAATACAGCCCCCACTAAAGTATGCGTGGTGGAGATAGGCAAGCCCACACCCGAAGCAATAACCACGGTAGTTGCGGCAGATACCTCGCAACAAAAACCACGACTCGGGGTCAGTTCGGTAATCTTAGTACCCACGGTTTCTATGACTTTTCGCCCATACATGGCCAAACCCAACACAATACCAACGCCGCCAACCAATAAAATCCATATCGGCAAGGCTGATTTTTGTGATAATTGGCCGGTTTCAACAATACTGGCCACTGCTGCCAACGGCCCGATCGCGTTGGCCACATCGTTAGACCCATGAGCAAACGCCATGGCACAAGCGGTTAACAGCATCAGTACACTAAAGATTTTCTCCACGCTGGCATAGTGAAAGTTTTTATTTTCTGATTCTTCAAACTGTATGCGATGGATTAAATACTGCCCTAACAGCATCACCAACACACCTACAATAACAGCAATGTAAACAGCATCTAAGCCCT
>JAGPVU010000038.1 GCA_018066825.1 Cycloclasticus sp. | reverse complement strand
AACATTTTTGCGCTGGTGCCTAGCTCTAAAATTGGGAACAAGTCGGTCAAGTAGTCACGTAAAATATTACCAGTGACTGAGATAGTATCCTTACCCCGTATCAAACGCTCCAAGGTGTAACGCATCGCCCTGGTTTGCGACATGATGCGGATATCCAAACCACTCAGGTCATGATCCATGAGGTAGCGCTCAACTTTTTTGATCAATTCATTTTCATGCGGCCGGTACTCGTCTAACCAAAACACCGCCGGGGTGTTCGATAGGCGTGACCGAGTAACGGCAAGTTTCACCCAATCTTGGATTGGTGCATCTTTTACTTGGCACATCCGCCAGATATCACCTTGTTCAACCTGCATTTCAAGCAGTACTTTCTCTTGCTCATCGACAATACGTGTACGTCCATCGGCTTTAATTTCAAACGTTTTATCATGCGAGCCATACTCCTCAGCCTTTTGCGCCATCAAACCAACATTAGGCACGCTACCCATCGTCGCCGGGTCAAACGCACCATGCGTTTTACAAAAATTAATGATCTCTTGATAGATTCGAGCAAAGGTACTTTCCGGCATCACCGCTTTCGTGTCTTTTAATTTACCATCAGGGCCCCACATCTTTCCGCCCGCTCTAATCATTGCCGGCATTGATGCGTCAACGATCACTTCATTCGGTGTGTGTAGATTTGAAATACCTTTCGCAGAATCAACCATAGCGAGTTCTGGACGCGTCTCATAACAGGCGTGCATATCACTCAGTATTTCTTCTTTAATCGACTCAGGCAGCTTCTCAATGTGCTCGTATACGCTACTTAGACCGTCATTTGGGTTAACACCCAATTCGTCAAATAGTTTGCCGTGTTTTTTAAATAAATCTTTATAGTATATTTTTACCGCGTGACCAAACACGATGGGGTGCGAGACCTTCATCATGGTGGCTTTTACGTGAAATGAGAACATCACCCCTGTTTCTCTGGCGTCTTCCATTTCGCTTTCCAAAAACTCGCACAAGGCCTTTTTACTCATAAACATACTGTCTATGACTTCATCTTTTTGCAAGGCGATATGTTCTTTTAGTACCGTCACATCACCATTATTGGCAACGTGTTCGATTTTAACTGTACAAGCTTTATCCAAGGTGAGGCTTTTTTCACTGCAATAAAAATCGCCTGCGTGCATGTGCGACACATGCGTTTGAGACGCCTGGCTCCACTTGCCCATTGAATGCGGGTTTTTCTTTGCGTAGTCTTTAACGGCTTTGGGCGCCCTACGATCGGAGTTGCCTTCACGTAACACCGGATTAACGGCGCTACCTAAGGTTTTTGAATAGCTTGCTAAAATGCTTTTTTCTTCGTCGTTCTTCGGGTCTTCTGGGTAATCAGGTAATGCATAGCCTTTAGCTTGTAACTCACTAATGACCTCTTTAAGCTGTGGAATGGAGGCACTAATATTAGGTAATTTAATAATATTAGCCTTCGGGTCATGCGTTAGCTTTCCAAGCATAGATAACACATCTGGCTTTTTTTGCTCGTCAGGTAAGCGGTCAGAAAAAGCATTCAGCACACGGCTTGCAAGCGAGATATCACTCAGCTCAATCTCAATATCTGCAGTTGATGCAAACGATTTAATGACAGGAAGCAATGAGCACGTGGCTAATAAGGGCGCCTCATCGGTATGCGTATAATAAATTTTAGAGCTCATCTATATCCTTCCTTCATTCTGAGTAAATGGTTAATCTAAGTCGATCAGCAACCCCCAAAAAACACGTCATTAACGTCGCGGGGAAGTGTCGCGATAATCGCCATTAAATTGTACCGTAAAACGGCTAATCACTGCGTAGAAAGAATGAAATAATTGGAGGCTGAGAGCGGAATCGAACCGCTGTTTACGGCTTTGCAGGCCGCTGCATAACCACTCTGCCACTCAGCCAGAGAGGACTTAAA
The DNA here is from genome assembly GCA_018066825.1 of Cycloclasticus sp. GTDB lineage: Bacteria > Pseudomonadota > Gammaproteobacteria > Methylococcales > Cycloclasticaceae > Cycloclasticus. The sequence goes on along the minus strand of JAGPVU010000038.1, from coordinate 5,573 downwards.
CGAAAAAGCCGCGGTGGAAACACGGCTTAAAATTTGGAGCGGGAAACGAGATTCGAACTCGCGACCCCAACCTTGGCAAGGTTGTGCTCTACCACTGAGCTATTCCCGCAATGAGCCGAGTATTCTATCTTCCGTAGACAAACTGTCAAGCTAGAATAACGACTATTTTTTAAATTTAGGTATCGCCAACTGAATATATTGCCACATCGACCATAGCGACAGTAGACAGGCTATGTAAATGAGCACAATACCGAACAGTCTAATTGGCAGACCGTAAAGATCTGAATTAAACAATAAACAGAGCATCGAAACCATTTGGAAGCCCGTTTTACACTTACCCAGCCAAGATACTTCAATCGTAGAACGCTGCCCCAGTTGCGCCATCCATTCGCGCAAAGAAGCCACGTACACCTCACGGCCAATAATGATAGCCGCAGGTATCGCTAGGTAGGCGACAGGATCAGCTTGGACGATTAAAACAAGAATCATCACGACCATCAGCTTATCCGCCACCGGGTCCAAAAACTCCCCAAATGCTGTTTGTAAATTAAGTCGTCTCGCTAAAAACCCGTCTAACCAATCTGTCGCAGAGGCAATAACAAATATCGCTGAGCACCAAACTCTTGCGTTATCGATAGGCAGGTAAAATACCACCAATATTAGCGGGATAGACGCTATTCTCAGCAACGTTAAAATGGTGGGTATATTGAAATTCATTAAGCTAAGGGACACGGGCTATATTTTTGTACATGATACCATTTTTAGCTCACATCACCGTCATGAAAACAATCATAAATACGTTGCCCTAAGGCATGATTAATCCCATCCACCGAACACAAGTCCTCGATACCTGCCGCCTGAATTTCACGTAAGCCGCCGAATTGTTTTAATAATAACTGTCGTCGTTTTGGGCCCAAGCCTTCTATTGATTCGAGCATAGACGTCTTTTTTACCCGACCACGCTGCTGCCGGTGTCCACTGATCGCGAAACGGTGGGCCTCGTCACGTAATTGCTGAATAACTAATAAAGCCGGCTCATCGGAGGGTAATATTAATTGCCGGCCATCACTCGCACAATAAATTTTCTCCATACCCACTTTCCTATCACTTCCTTTAGATACACCGATAATTTCAATCTCTTTAAAATCTAGGCCATCTAAAGCATGAATAACGGCATTCACTTGCCCCTTGCCACCATCAATAATTAATAAATCTGGCACTTTGTGCTCACCTTTTTTGGCGCGTGCAAAGCGCCGTGAAACCGCCTGCGCTAGTGCGGCATAATCATCGCCGGCGGTAACACCGTTAATATTAAAGCGGCGATATGCGGATTTTAATGGGCCGTTTTCGTCAAGTACTACGCAAGACGCAACCGTTTGATCACCTTGTAAATGGCTAATATCGAAACACTCCATTCGACTGATAGTTTGGCCAAGGCCCAGCAAAGCTGACAGTTTTTGCAATCGATCCCGCGTGTTTTCTCTGCTTTGTAGTTTTTGATTTAATGCAGTTACGGCATTGTTTTTAGCCATCGTTAACCAGCGAGAGCGGTCACCACGTGGCCGGTAAGTCATGTTGATTTTACGTTCCGCTTTTTCATTAAAAACTTGCTGGATCAACTCTGGTTCCAGTAGCTTATGACTTAAAATAAGCGCCTTAGGTAAAACCTTGTCCAGGTAAAATTGAACAATAAATGCACTTAAAACATCTTGTTCAGTTTTGCCACTTGGCATTTTAGGAAAAAACGTTCGATTACCTAAATGCTGACCCTTACGTATAAAAAACACTTGTACACAAGCCATGTTATCGGTTATTTGACAGGCAATCACATCTATATCCCCATCGCTGGCACTCACGTATTGACGCTCTAATACTTTTCTTAATTGGCCTATCTGATCTCTAAAATGCGCTGCTTTTTCAAAATCAAGGCTCGTTGAGGCCTGCTCCATCTTTTTCACCAACCCATTAATTAAACGCTTATTCTTGCCCTCTAAAAACAAAACCGTGTGTTCCACATCGTCTCGGTAATCTTGCTCGCTTATAAGGCTTACACAGGGCGCTGTGCAACGTTTAATTTGATGTTGTAGGCAGGGTCTAGAGCGATTGTTATAAAAACTATCGTCACATTGCCTTACAGGAAACAACTTTTGTAACACGTGCAAACTATCCCTTACAGCACCTGCGCTGGGATAAGGTCCGAAATATTGGCCCTTACGTTTTTTGGCTCCCCGGTGAAAACTTAACTGGGGGAAAGCATGCTCTGACGATAAGTAGATATAAGGGTAGCTTTTATCATCCCTTAAACAGATGTTATAACGCGGTTTTAATTGTTTAATTAGTTGGTTTTCGAGTAATAAAGCCTCTCCTTCGGTATGCGTAACAACCACGTTTATTGCGCTAACGTGCGACACCATGACCTTTTTCTTTAGGTCTTTATCCTTATTGTTAAAGTAGCTCGAAACCCGTTTTTTAAGGTTCTTAGCCTTACCAACATAAATACATTGCTGCTTAACGTCCAACATTTGATAAACACCCGGTTTTTGGGTTAACGTTTTTAAAAAATGTTCGCTATCAAACGCGGCTATATTTTCTGTCGTATTCATCGATATAAGTGTACGTATTTCTCTGATAAAGACAATTTCTATTATCTTGCGCTTACTCGTCTGGAAAAAACACACCGCTTAAACTAAAAAAGGCCTCAATATTGAGGCCTTTTTTAGTTATACAAATTAAGATTAATCTTTATCCGAGGATTTTTTTTTTGTGTTATTAAACAAGCCTTCCTGCATTTCTTTAAACACTTCCATATTTCGGTTAGCCATCGTGCTCATCAAAGAAAATGGATCGCTGACCAGCTCAAACTTATTGATAACTTTCGCTCTCTGTTCGGCAATTAACTTCACCGATGTCTCTAAATATTTAGCGAAATTAGTTTGAAACGGGTCACCATAAAAACGGATGAGCTGCTCAAGCATTTGCGCGCTCATGATCGGCTCACCGTCTTCTTCTTGTTCAAGGATAATTTGCAGCAAAACACTACGGGTCAAGTCTTCCTTTGATTTAGCATCGAGGACTTTAACCGGCTCACGATCAATAATCAGCTTACGTACATCATTCAGCGTTACATACTTGCTGATTTCAGTATCGTACAAGCGGCGATTAGGGTACTTCTTGATTACTCGTGAGTTTGCCATCGTTTACACTTAACCTACTGATCTGTTGTTTCAGCCTCTTTCATACTCAGCCTCACGCGGCCTTGGCGGTCAACTTCTAACACCTTCACTTTGACCACATCACCTTCAGATAATTTATCACTAACTTTTTCGACCCGATCTTCAGAAATTTGTGAAATATGGACCAAACCATCTTTACCCGGCAAGATCGATACAAATGCACCAAAGTCCATCAATCTAACAACCTTACCTTCGTAAATTCGCCCCACTTCTACTTCTGCAGTGATATCTTCAATACGTCTTAACGCTTTCTCACCTGCTTCACGATCAACTGATGCTACTTTTACTAAGCCGTCATCGGTAATATCAATCGCTGCGCCAGTTTCTTCAGTAATAGCACGAATAGTAACGCCACCTTTACCAATAACATCGCGAATTTTTGCAGGATCAATTTTAATCGTCAAGATACGCGGAGCAAAGTCAGACATTTCATTACGTGCTTCTGATAACTCAGCATTCATTTTTTCTAGAATATGTAAACGTCCGCCTTTGGCTTGCTCTAAGGCTTTAGACATAATTTCAGCAGTAATACCTTGAATTTTAATGTCCATTTGTAAGGCCGTTACACCAGCGTCGGTACCGGATACTTTAAAGTCCATATCACCTAAATGATCTTCATCGCCTAAAATATCAGACAACACGGCATAGTCGTCACCTTCTTTAATAAGACCCATTGCAATACCAGCCACAGGGGCTTTAATCGGTACACCAGCATCCATTAACGCTAAACTTGTACCACAGGTACTCGCCATTGAACTTGAACCATTAGATTCGGTCACTTCTGCCACAACGCGAAGAACATATGAGAAGTCTTCTTGGCTTGGTAGTACAGCCATCATGCCTCGTTTAGCTAAACGACCATGACCAATTTCACGACGTTTTGGTGAACCAACAAAGCCAGTTTCACCTACGCAGAAGGGTGGGAAATTGTAATGCAACATAAAGCTGTCGCGGTATTCACCTTCGACGGCATCAATCATTTGTGCATCACGGTCTGTACCCAAGGTTGCAACAACCAAAGCCTGTGTTTCACCACGGGTGAACAAAGCCGAACCATGCGCACGAGGTAAAACACCTGTACGTACGTGAATAGGACGAACCGTTTCTAAGTCACGGCCATCAATACGGTGTTTTGTTGACAGCACCAGGTTACGAACATGCTTCTTTTCAAGTGAAGAAAAAATGCCTTTCACTTCATCTGCATCTTCGTCTTCTAGTTGAGCTAATACTTCGTCCCGTACTTGCTTTAATTTTACTTGGCGGTCTAGTTTTACCAATACTGTGTAAGCATCGCTAATACCTGCTGTTGCAACAGCGGTCACTTTTTCAACCAATGCGTCATTGGTTGCAGCGGCAGTCCATTCCATACGAGGCTTACCGGCTTCAGCCGCTAATTCATTAATCGCTGTAATGGCTACTTGCATTTGCTCATGGCCAAATGTTACCGCACCTAACATCACGTCTTCGGATAGACAATCGGCTTCTGACTCAACCATCAACACTGCATTAGCCGTACCAGCAACAACAAGGTCTAGTTTAGAATCTTGTAATTCTGATTTTGTCGGGTTTAATGCGTACTCACCGTTAATATAACCCACACGAGCAGCACCGATAGGCCCATCAAAAGGTAGGCCTGAAATAGCTAAAGCAGCCGAGGCACCAATCAGTGATGGAATGTCTGGGTCAACTTCAGGGTTTAAAGAAATAACCGTCGCAATGATTTGCGTTTCATTTTTGTAGCCTTTCGGAAACAAAGGACGAATAGGACGATCAATTAGGCGACACGTTAGTGTTTCTTTTTCGCTAGGACGACCTTCACGCTTAAAAAAACCACCGGGTATTTTACCAGCGGCGTAGGTTTTTTCTTGGTAATTAACGGTTAGTGGGAAAAAAGAATTATTCTCTCCACCTTCACGTTTACCCACCACCGTGACCAACACGACAGTCCCATCTATTTCTACCAAAACAGCACCGTCTGCTTGACGTGCTATCTCACCTGTTTCAAATTTTACGAGTTGTTGACCGAACTGAAATTCTTTTTTGACTAAATTCACTATTTTTTGCCTACTTTTTAATTAACTTTATTTTCTTAAGCCTAAACGTGCAATCAGTGCACGGTAACGCTCAATATCTTTTCCTTTCAAGTAATCAAGAAGCTTACGGCGTCTATTAATAATTCTTAGCAAACCTTGACGTGAGTGATGATCTTTTTTGTTCTCAGAAAAATGCGGTGTCAAATGATTGATTCTCCCCGTTAACAAAGCAACTTGAACCTCTGGAGATCCTGTATCACCTTCTGATAACGCATATTCTTTAACAATTTCTTGCTTTTGTTCTGTA
>JAGPVU010000031.1 GCA_018066825.1 Cycloclasticus sp. | reverse complement strand
CGCCGAATGGCCTGGTTTTGGTTCCATTTTATGACATTATTAATCAGACAGGCATTGATGTTCAAGCCACATTGGATGCTTGGCTGTGGAAAGTTGAAGTGATCCATCGCAGTGGACAAGGTGAAACCTTTAATGCGTTTACCGGCGGGTTTGAGTACAGTTTTGTGGGTGTATTAGAGTCGTCAGCAGACCTCGGGGTTATCGCAGAATACTTGTATGATGATCGCGGCTCGAGTGCTACAACGCCGTTTGAGAATGATATTTTTATCGGCGCAAGATTGGGCATGAACGATGCCGCATCTAGTGAGCTGTTATTTGGTGTTATCAGTGACTTGAATAAGAACACGCGTTTTTACAGTCTAGAAGCGAGTCGTCGTATTGCACGTTCGTGGGTTATCAGCGTCGAGGCGAGATTTATCTCAGCAGAAGAAAATAATGACCCACTGTTTTATATACGGCAGGATGATTCGATAAAATTAGAATTGGCGCGTCACTTTTAACCCAAGGTTGTGTTATTAAGTTGTTTTCTGATGTGTTGTTCAAGCCGTTCGGCTGGAATACAGCAAATGGGTTGATACATGCACTTATTTGATGCAAAATCTGTCTCTCTAAAAATAACAAAGGCACGTTATGAAACTAATTACAGCAATTATTAAGCCGTTTAAGTTGGACGATGTCCGTGAGGCGCTTGGCGATACGGGTGTGGCGGGTGTTACGGTAACTGAGGTTAAAGGCTTTGGGCGTCAACGTGGTCATACGGAGCTATACCGTGGGGCAGAGTACGTGGTGGATTTTTTGCCAAAGGTGAAATTGGAAATTGCCGTCTCAGAAGAACAATTAGATGCCGCGATCGACGCCATTGTGAAGTCGGCGAATACGGGAAAAATTGGTGACGGTAAAATATTTGTGACCAATTTAGAAAAAGTAATCAGAATCCGTACGGGCGAAACCGGTAACGAGGCCTTGTAAAATGACAACAATAAAACAATTCAGCTTGTTATTAATTCTTCTAATGCTTCCTTGTTGGGCAATGGCGGATGAATTGAACGGCTCGAATACCGCATGGGTCTTAACGTCAACGGCTTTAGTGTTGCTTATGACGATACCGGGCTTATCCATGTTTTACGCTGGCTTAGTCAGAAGTAAAAACGTACTTTCTGTCTTTATGCAGTGTTTTGCGATTACCTGTGTGGCTTCTATTATATGGTTTGTTGCAGGTTATAGCCTCGCCTTCGGTGAAGGTAACGCATGGGTTGGTGATTTTTCTAAAGTGCTATTTTCTGGCATTGATCGCGATACCTTGTCGGGCGATATTCCAGAGTCGTCGTTCGCAATGTTTCAAATGACCTTTGCGATTATAACGCCGGCGTTGATCGTGGGTGGTTTTGCCGAAAGGATGAAATTTTCAGCCATGTTGATCTTTAGCGCAATTTGGTTAATGGTCGTATACGCACCGGTGACTCATTGGGTTTGGGGTGGTGGTTGGCTGGCGGCTATGGGTGTGTATGATTTTGCCGGTGGTTTGGTTGTACATATTACAGCGGGTGTGGCTGCCCTTGTTGCGGCCTTAGTGTTAGGCCCTAGAAAAGGATTTCCAGCAACACCGATGCCGCCGCACAATTTAACCATGACGATTATTGGCGCGGGCATGCTGTGGGTCGGTTGGTTTGGTTTTAACGGGGGTAGTGCGTTAGCCGCAAACGGTGATGCGGCGATGGCGATACTCGTCACCCATTTGTCTGCTTCAATGGGGGCATTTACATGGATGGTTATAGAATGGAAAAAATTCGGTAAGCCGAGCGCCTTGGGTGCGGTGACCGGTATGGTTGCCGGTTTGGGTACGATTACCCCAGCTTCTGGTTTTGTCGGACCGGGTGGCGCGCTAGTTATTGGTCTGTTGGCGGGTTTTATTTGCTTTAATGCGACCCAATACATCAAGCGAGTATTAAAAATTGACGACTCCTTAGATGTATTTCCTGTGCATGGTGTGGGGGGTATTTTAGGTAGCCTAGTCGTCGGCGTATTTGCTTCAACCGAATTGGGTTTGTTTAGCGGCTATGGCTTTGCTGACGGTATCGCAACAATACCTGAGCAGTTAAAAGTACAGGCGATTGGTGTTGCCGCAACCATTGGCTATACAGTGATTGCCACCTACATTATTTTAAAAGTGGTTGCTCTTTTGACTGGTGGGTTACGGGTTACTGAAGAGTCCGAAATGCAAGGGCTTGACTTAGTTTCTCATGAAGAGACAGGCTATAACTTGTAAGGCATCTTGCTAACGCTAAAAGAACCCGGTTTAACCGGGTTTTTTTAGCGCTGAAATTTGTGGCTAAAATGTGTTACAAATAACGGTGTTGTTTTTATCTTAACAAGGAGAACGAAATGCTCAAATTATATGCTTACCCTAGATCCAGAAGTACGCGGGTTGTTTGGATGCTGGAAGAAATTGGTGTGGATTACGAATTTATTAAAATTGAATTATTACAAGGCGCGGGTCAAGTCGAAGCGTATTTAAAAATACACGCGGACGGCAAGGTGCCAGCGATAGATGATGATGGCTTTGTACTGACCGAATCAGCTGCGATCATGAGCTACATAGGCGATAAATACACAGATTGTAATTTGCTGCCAGAGCCTAAAACACAAAATCGTGCGCGCTATGATGAATGGTGTTTTTTTGTACTCACTGAATTAGAGCAGCCCTTATGGACGGTGGGGAAGCATACCTTCGTGTTGCCTGAAGAGAAGCGGGTGCCAGAAATTTTGGACGTTGCACATTGGGAGTTTTTAAAGGCCTGCAAGGTATTAGAAAAGCGTTTACAGGGCAAAGAGTATGCCTTAGGCGATTCATTCAGCGCGGTGGATATCCTTATCGCACACACCTTACGCTGGGCGCATGCCTTTGGTGTTCCATCGGGTTCAGCATTACTAGACGCGTACCGAGAAAAGATGAGCGCAAGGCCGGCTTTTGAACGCGTGATGGCTAAAGAATCAGCCGCTTCTTAATAAGTAAAGGGCATCTGTTCAACAGGCCGTGATAAATGATATAATAACGAGTTGATCCAAACAATTTTTTAATCGTGCCTCGAACTTGTGCGTGATTGTTTAGCCTAAATCCTTATTAACCTAACAAATGTAGACTTATGACTGACATAACCAAATATAGAAACATCGGTATTTTTGCTCACGTGGACGCAGGAAAAACCACGACCACAGAGCGTATCTTGAAATTAACCGGAAAGATTCATAAGACAGGTGAGGTTCACGATGGTGAGGCTACAACCGACTTTATGGAGCAGGAAGCAGAGCGTGGGATTACGATTCAGTCTGCAGCGACTTCGTGTCAGTGGAATGGTCATCGTATGAATATCATCGATACACCGGGTCACGTTGACTTTACGATTGAAGTATATCGTTCGTTAAAAGTACTCGATGGTGGTGTCGGTGTATTTTGTGGCTCAGGTGGCGTAGAGCCTCAATCAGAAACAAACTGGCGCTATGCCAATGATTCTGAAGTAGCACGAGTCATTTTTGTTAATAAACTAGACCGTATGGGCGCTGACTTTTACCGCGTAGTCGATCAAGTGGAGAACGTGCTTGATGCTAATCCGATGGTCATGGTATTGCCAATAGGCATTGAAGAAGATTTTACTGGTGTTGTTGACCTGTTGACTCGTAAGGCTTACATCTGGGATGACACTGGCTTGCCAGAAAACTTTACTGTTGAAGAGCCTCCTGCGGATATGCTTGACAAGATGGAAGAGTACCGTGAAAAACTAATCGAAATGGCCGTCGAGCAAGACGATGTCCTAATGGAAAGCTACCTTGAAGGTGAAGAACCTTCAATCGATGATATTAAGCGTTGTATCCGAAAAGGTACCATTGCATTGGATTTCTTCCCAACCTATTGTGGTTCTGCATTTAAGAACAAAGGCATTCAATTAGTACTGGATGCGGTGGTTGATTACTTGCCAAACCCAACTGAGGTTAAGCCACAGCCAGAAACTGATGAAGAAGGCAAGGAAACGGGTGAATTCGCGATTGTTGATCCAGCTAAGCCACTACGTGCCTTGGCATTTAAAATTATGGATGACCGTTTCGGCGCGTTAACCTTTATTCGTATCTATTCAGGTGTGATGAACAAAGGCGATACGGTGCTTAATACCTTTACAGGTAAAACTGAACGGATTGGTCGTCTAGTTGAGATGCACGCGAACGACCGTATTGAATTGAACGGTGCGACAGCCGGTGACATTATTGCGGTTGTCGGCATGAAAGATGTACAAACAGGCCACACCTTATGTGACCCTAAACACCCAGGAACCTTAGAGCCAATGGTTTTCCCTGATCCTGTTATTTCTATCGCCGTATCGCCTAAAGATAAAGGTGGGTCGGAAAAAATGGGCATCGCGATCGGTAAAATGATCAAAGAAGACCCTTCTTTCCGTGTTGAAACAGATGAAGACAGTGGTGAAACCATTCTTAAAGGTATGGGAGAGCTTCACTTGGATATTAAAATTGATATCCTTAAGCGTACACACGGTGTGGATGTCAGTGTAGGCAAGCCTCAAGTGGCGTATCGTGAAACGATCACGCAACGATTAGAAGACAGTTATACGCATAAAAAGCAATCAGGTGGTTCAGGCCAGTTTGGTAAAATTGATTACGTTATTGAACCAGCTGAAACGGGCGAAGGTTATAGTTTTGAATCTAAAGTAACCGGTGGTAACGTACCTCGCGAATACTGGCCAGCAGTTGAAAAAGGCTTTAAAAAGCAAATGGATAAAGGCGTATTGGCTGGTTACCCTTGTGTAGACGTAAAAGTCACCTTGATGGATGGTGGTTTCCACGCAGTTGACTCATCAGCGGTTGCCTTTGAATTGGCCGCTAATGGTGCTTACCGTCAATCAATGCCGAAAGCAGGGCCACAATTAATGGAACCCATCATGAAAGTGGACGTGTTCTCACCCGATGATAACGTGGGTGATGTGATTGGTGACCTTAACCGTCGTCGTGGCATGATTAAGTCACAAGATGCTGGTGCTACCGGTGTACGTATAAAAGCGCAAGTGCCACTGAGCGAGATGTTTGGCTACATTGGCGATCTACGTACGATGACGTCAGGCCGTGGTCAGTTCTCAATGGAGTTTGAACACTATATGCCGTGTCCAAGAAACATTGCCGAAGAAGTGATTAAAGAAGCAAAAGAACGTGATGCAAAAAAATAAGCGGATCGTCTAAGCTAGCTTAGCTTTGAATAGATAAAAGGGCTGGTTTTCCAGCCCTTTTTAATGCCTGAGATAAAATTTTAGATACACTAGTCGTATGAAGGTACTTATTATTGCTTCACTTTGGCCAGAGCCAACATCATCCGCTGCTGGACGGCGTATGGTGAGCTTATTGGAACTGTTCCACGCGCAAGGTTGGTCACTAACCTATGCATGCACGGCAGCAGAGTCTGAGCACTGTTATCCGTTCGAAGGGTTATCGATTAAGGCAAAAAAAATAGCGGTCAACGATAGTGCATTTGATCAAATGATTACTGAATTATCACCCGATATCGTGTTGTATGATCGTTTTATGGTCGAAGAACAGTTTTCTTGGCGGGTAGAAAAGCAATGCCCGACGGCCTTAACCATATTAGAAACATCGGATTTGCACTCTTTAAGATCTGCACGCCAAGGGGCGTTAAAGCTTGAGCGTGATTATTGTGAATCGGACTTGGTTAACGACGTAGCGTATAGAGAAATAGCGAGCATTCAACGCACGGATTTAAGCCTAATTATTTCAAACTATGAAATGCACTTATTGACCTCATTCTTTAAGATCGATGGGGCATTGATTCACTATTTCCCCTTTATCGTCGACCCAGAAATAAGTAAGCAGCATAGGTCGGTATGGCCAGGTTATGAGCAACGTCAAGGTTTCATGAGCATTGGCAACTTCAAGCACGCGCCTAACTGGGATTGTGTGCAATATTTAAAGCAAACGATTTGGCCCTTGATTAGGCAGCAGCTGCCCTCAGCTGAATTGTTTGTCTATGGCGCCTATCCGCCAGCAAAGGCGATGCAGCTAAATAAACCAGCAGACGGGTTCTATATCAAAGGACGAGCAGACGATGCCAAACAGGTGATGCAAGCCGCTAGAGTGTGTTTAGCACCCTTACGCTTTGGTGCAGGATTAAAGGGTAAACTCTTAGAGGCAATGGAGTTCGGTACGCCTAGTGTCACAAGCACCATTGGCGCAGAAGGTATGCATCATGAGCTTCCGTGGAATGGTGAGGTTACTGATGAGCCCGACGGGTTTGCAAAAGCTGCCGTTAGCTTGCACGAAGATAAATTGAGTTGGCAGGAGGCTCAAACAAAAGGCAGTGATATCTTGCGAAAATGCTTCGCCCCTGATGTTTTTGAAACAGCTTTGATAGCAAAAATTATCAGGCTGAAAGAAACATTAGGAGAGCATCGACTGCAAAATTTTCGAGGTGGTATGTTAAAACATCATTTACTGAAAAGTACCAAATACATGTCCTTATGGATAGAACAAAAGAATAAACAGAGTGAGTAAGTTAATGGCAAAAATTCTTATTATTGGTTATGGCGATATTGGCAGTGCATTAGCCAAGGTTTTGCTGGAAGACGGGCATCAAGTATCCGCAATAAAACGAACTGAGCAAATTAAAGCCTCACCAGTCGAGATCATTCAGCTAGACGTAAGCCAAGCGACTGAGGTTGACGCATGCAAATTTGATATTGATCAAATCGTCTATATCCTCTCGCCCAGCGGTCGTGGAATATCGGGTTATCAGGCTGTATTTGAACAGGGGGTAGATCATGTATTAAGCGCTTGTAAAAAACAATGCCCGCACGTGGCATTCACCTTTGTTTCCTCAACGCGAGTGTATGGCCAACAACAGGGTGAATGGTTGGATGAAATGTCGCCGACGGAACCTACTGACCAACGGGGTCAAATTTTACTGGCTGCTGAAAACAAGTTTTTAGCGTTTAACAATAAAACGACCCTTGTTAGGTTTTCGGGCATTTATGGCCGCTCAAACTACTTTTTAAATCAGTTGAAAGCAGGGGAAGCAATTCAAAAAGAACCGCTTTATTACACTAACCGTATTCATCGAGAAGATTGCATCGCTGTGTTGCGTTTTATTATGAATAAAAAAATAAACGGCGAGGCGATGACAGGCGTTTATCTGGCGACAGACGACGAGCCAGCCACAAGGTGGCAGGTCGCCTGTTACTTAGCTGATATTTACGGTGTCGATGGGCCTAAACCCCTGGTCTTAGATGAAACGGCGAAGGCGAATAAACGATTACAAAACAAGCGATTAACCGAAGCCGGTTACGAATTTAAGTATAAGAGTTACCAGCAGGGTTATAGAGCAACGATAGATGAGCAAGCTTAAGTCGATTGTTGTACTAACTGGCGCAGGTATTTCCGCAGAGTCGGGGATAAAAACGTTTAGAGCCAGCGATGGGCTATGGGAAAACCACCGTGTTGAAGACGTAGCAACACCCGAAGGTTTTGCGCGTGACCCAAAATTAGTGCAAGACTTCTATAATTTGCGTCGACAGCAACTACTCAGTGACGGTGTTCAGCCGAATGCAGCCCATTTGGCGTTAGCCAAACTTGAACAAAATAGGAAAGTTCAGTTGCTGGTGGTAACGCAAAATATTGATAATTTACATGAACAAGCAGGCACAAAAAACATTATTCATATGCACGGTGAACTATTAAAAATGTTTTGCATCCATAGCGGGCAACGCTATTCAATTATGCAGGAAATAACGCCAAATTCGATCTGCGACTGCTGCCATTTAAGCGATAGCCTGCGTCCTGATATTGTCTGGTTCGGCGAAATGCCTTATCAGATGGATGCCATTTATGACGCCATTAATCAGTGTGATGTATTTGTATCGATCGGCACATCGGGCAATGTTTACCCTGCAGCGGGCTTTGTTGAAATGGCTAATCAGAGCGGTGCGCATACGGTAGAGCTTAATCTGGAACCATCTCTAGTGGAGTCCGCATTTAAAGAAAAACGGTACGGTAAGGCAACACAGCTGGTTCCTGACTATTTCGCTGGACTGGGTATAGGGTAAGGCTGCAAATCAACCATTGGAATAGATAGACCATTGCTGGAGACAATCCTGGCGTGGTTACGCTTCAATCGCCGTGGACCAGCTACGCCGCAGGAGTGTGCAATCGTGGTGATTTCTTTCACTAGGTTTTTATGATAATTGGCGATGCGTATGGCCTTATTGCTGGGGTCTAAACCGCGTTGCAGGTCTTTGTTATGCGTGGTAATGCCGGTTGGGCACGTGTTTTTATTACACTGTAAGGCTTGGATGCAACCCAGGGCAAACATAAAACCACGTGCAGACGTGACGATATCTGCACCCGCGCAAAAAGCCCAGGCAGCTTCGGTTGGGTTGATGCGTTTACCGGATGCGATCAGGCGTATACGTTGACGCAATTGATGGTTAATTAGAATGTTTTCTACCGCCGGCAGCGCCTCATTTAGGGTGAGGCCTACGTTATCCATCAATGACATCGGTGCTGCACCAGTACCGCCATCACCGCCATCAATGGTAATAAAGTCTGGGGCGGATTCTTCGCCGCGTTCATTAATTAATACACAAAGCTCTTCCAGCCAGTCCCATGAGCTGACCACGGTTTTAAACCCAACGGGTTTGCCGGTAACTTGTCTGATATGACCGACCATATCAAGTAATTCAGCGATGTTTGATACGTCAGGGTGGCGGTTGGGGCTAATGGAATTCAGTCCTGCTGTAATGCCTCGAATGGCAGCAATTTCGTCGGTCACTTTAATGCCGGGTAGGATGCCGCCCTTACCTGGCTTTGCGCCCTGACTCAGTTTGATCTCGAACATTTTTACTTGATGGTGGCTGGCGGTTTTTTGCAGTTGGGCGTCAGATAAGGCGCCGTGTTTATCGCGCACACCGTATTTGGCGGTGCCTATTTGAAAAACGAGATCACAGCCGCCTTCTAAGTGATACGGCGCTAAACCGCCTTCGCCGGTATTAAGCCAACAACCGGCTTTTTTAGCACCATATGAAAGCGCCAACACGGCGGGTTTAGAAATAGCGCCGTAGCTCATCCCTGATACATTAAAAACCGAAGAAGTCGAATAGGGTTTATCGCAATAAGGCCCTATCATCATCGGGCCTAAATTGGCTTCTTCACTGTCCAGTTTAGGGAAAGGGCAGTTAATAAAAATAATCGTGCCCGCTTGACGTAGGTCATTAGTTGAACCAAAAGCAACGGTTGAATCTATGTCTTTTGCTGCACGGTAAACCCAACTGCGTTGTGATCGATTAAAAGGCAGTTCTTCACGGTCCATAGCAAAAAAATACTGGCGGAAAAACTCGCCGATTTTTTCAAAGATAAAACGGAAACGCCCAATTAAAGGGTAATTCCGTAGAATGGTCGATTCTTTCTGTGAGCGGTCTTTGATATATAAAATAATGGCGATCAGAATAAATAAGCCGACGGTAAAAACAAAAATCGCACTCAGCAGTTCAATAGACCTTGAAAGGTAGCTCGAAATTTCAATTGGAAAAAGACTGTCCATAAAGGTATTAGCGTTTGAGTCGTTTAGCGAGCCAAAAATCTATACTAAGGTAATTACCAGCGCCAATAAAGAATAAGGCTAGCAACATAATGAAATAGGTCACTGAAAACTCGATGCCGTTATTCAGTATAACAACACTGCCATTTTCAGTTAACCAAGCGTAGTTACCATGTTCGCGCAAAATATCTTTAGCAACATTAAGTCGATCAATCGCTTCAGTGGTTCGCTCACTAGCAAAAATACCGCTACCTTCGGCGATCGCCAGCCAGCCATTTTGTAAGTGAACGGTAACCGCGGCCACGCCCATGGTCACCATTAGAGGGATAGAGACCCATCGAACGGCAAGGCCCAAAAGCAAACAGATAGCACCAATCAGTTCAGCCCAAGTAGCCAAGCCTGCCATGAGGTAAGGGAGTGGCAGGCCTAGGCCATAATCAGCATTTCCAAACCAATCAACCGTGCTGTCGAAGGCACCGAGTTTTTGTGTGCCAGCCATCCAAAATATAGGTACTAGGTAAAGCCGGAGTGCCAGTGGCGCCAAAAAATCAATGTGCCGAGTACTGTCCAATATGGATTGCAGCTTATTCATGCATTTAATCATAACCGTCCCTTGTTGTTTTGTTAGTCTCGAGGCATTAGACCGAGCTATGGGTTAAATTCTTACGCGCTTTGTTGTAGTGGGTTGCTTACGTTTTAAATAGGCGCTGGCACCTGCCCCAGTCAAAATACACCATACCGCGAAAAGAGCACCGGGTAAGGCGGTTTCTGGCGAGAAGTGCTTTAATGCAAGCGCGACGCCGAGTCCAGCGTTTTGCATGCCGATTTCTATCGCTAAGGTTAAGCGGTAAGCGCCGTTAAATTGAAAAAGTCTAGCGACAAACCAACCGCATAAATAGCCGAGGGCATTCACGATAACGATAACAAAAAATAGATTGGCGCTGACACTCATTAAACGTTCATGGTTAGCGGCGACGGCGTAGGCACAAATAATAATAATCGCTAGTGATGCTATCGTGGGTGCGAATACTATCAACGGTCTGGCGTGTTGCCCTAATGCCTTGCGACAAGCCATACCGAGTAATAAGGGTGTAAGTACGGTCAGCAGTATGGTTTGCATCATCGGCCAAAAGGGAATCGGTAGATAAGCGCCGCCCAGCCATTCAACGAGCAGTGGGGTCAGCACTGGGGATAAAAACGTAGCCACGGTAGTAAGAGCGACCGAAAAAGCGACTGCGCCGCCAGCCAAAAAAACAATCACGTTGCTGGCCATTGCGCCCGGCGCGCAGCCAACGATGATGACCCCGAGCGCAAGTTCAGCAGGTAGTCCAGCAAACCAAGCAGCGGCAGCGCCAAGCAAGGGCATAATGCTGTATTGACTTAATACACCAATAAAAATTGGCTTAGGTGTTTTTAGTGTTGTTTTAAGGTCGCGGGGTTCCAACACAACGCCCAAGGCAAACATCGAGGCCGAGAATAGCCATAAAAAGTACGGCTTAAAGACAATAAAAACGGCGGGTTGATAAAAGGCAATAAGCGCGCAAAGCAGTGTTAGCGGCGCCATACCACGGGAAATAAAATGGCTGAAATAAGCGAGTAGTTTCATGCCATAAAGCATAAAGTGATTGGTATTTAAAATACACCCATTAGATTAAATAAATTAGCGTTTAATGGTCATATGGTTACTTGAGTTGAATGGGAGGACAAGGTACCGAGCCAAAAGAACAAAAAATGCAACAATCTGTGCCAATGGGTTTGAGCAGCTGGCCGCAACTTTTGCATTCATAAAACCACTGGCAAGCATCTGTTGGCATTGTTTCGAGCGCTTGATGCTGACAATTAGGACAGGTAATAGTGGGTTATAAGGTGATGTCATTACTCACGTTTGCCTCACACTGTTTGCTTGAAGGTTCGATAATACCCCAAAGCGAGTTGCTAATCAGCTGTGGGTTTTGGCCAAGCGCCAATAGTCAGTTGAATGATTATTGTCTTATAAGTCAAACGGCTGGTTGAGAATTTTAGCAACGGCTAAGTTTTTTAAACGAACGTACTGAGGGAGTCCGTTAACATAGGGTGGGTAGTCCTCGCCCATAATCAGTGGCCGCAAGTACGCTTCGCATGCTGGGGTGATGCCGAAGCCGTCATCGCTTATATAGTGTGGAGGTAACATTTGTTCGACATTCGCAATGTCTTTTAATTCCCCGACGCCAATTTCCCATTGGTAAGGTTGGTTGCTGGTGCGAACGATCGTTGGCATTACAGCAGTTTTACCCGCCAGAGCCAGCTCGACCGCAGCTTTACCCATGGCATACGCTTGTTCAACATCGGTTTTAGAGGCGATATGCCGTGCCGCACGTTGCAAATAATCCGCGACCGCCCAATGGTATTTATAACCATGTGCGACCTTAATCATTTCAGCCACAACGGGCGCAACACCGCCAAGTTGAGCGTGGCCAAAGGCATCACGGGTGCCGGCTTCGGCTAAAAATTCCCCGTTGGGGTTTTTGACGCCTTCAGACACCACGATACAACAAAAACCATACTGCTCGACGGTGATTTTTACTTTCGCTAAAAACTTTTGCTGATCAAAAACCACTTCAGGAAAAAGAATAATATGCGGCGAGTCACCGTCTTTTTCAGCGGCTAAACCGCCGGCTGCGGCAATCCAACCAGCGTGTCGTCCCATCACTTCAAGTACGAAAACTTTGGTGGATGTGCGAGCCATCGAGGCAACATCAAAACCGGCCTCACGAATTGACACGGCAACGTACTTTGCTACGGAACCAAAACCAGGGCAGTTATCGGTTAACGGTAAGTCGTTATCAACCGTTTTAGGAATACCGATAC
>JAGPVU010000014.1 GCA_018066825.1 Cycloclasticus sp. | reverse complement strand
TTAAAAACTCTTAGCTGGGAAAATGCGCTTCCATAAAGAAGCTCTAGTACTGGGTGATTTGATCGACAACGCCATTATTTCTAGTCAAGGCTACGCGCAACAGTATGGTGTACACGTTGAGTTTGAAAAAAATTCCGCCGCTAGACTCACGTTAAGCGCTGACAAAAATCGTTTAAATCAAGTGCTGCTAAACCTTATATCCAATGCAATAAAATATTCACCTACAGAAGGCCGCGTTTTGATTACCGCCGAACGTAACGGCCCAATGGTACGCGTTTCTGTTAGCGATCAAGGCGAGGGCGTTCCAGTTAATTTTCAATCACAAATTTTTTCTCATTTTTCTCAAGCAGATGCATCAAACACTCGCGAGAAAGGTGGCACTGGATTGGGCTTGGCTATCTCTAAAGAAATCATCGAGCGACAAGGGGGTGTTATTGGCTTTAGCAGCCCAGAAGGGGCCGGCGCTACTTTTTATTTTGAACTACCTTTACCTACACTACCTGTTGCTTAATTCAACGTGATGACTAGAGCCCACTTAATGACCACGCGCTACGTTAGTATGGCTGGTATACCCAAGATATTTTTTTTGTTATTAAACCAAAGCAAGTAAAAGCCCATGACGCGATTATTAAAGCTCATCACTCTGTTAGTACTCGGCATTCCCACTAGTGTGCTCGCTAGTGAGACCTACACTGTTGGTGTGGTGCCGCAGTTTGGACCACGCCAAATAACTCAAATTTGGCAACCTATTCTTAGCGAAGTCAGTCGATCAAGCGGCGTCCAGCTGCGACTAAAGGCATCACCTAATATGGCCACCTTTGAAAAACAGCTCAACAACGGTGTGTTTGATTTTGCCTATATGAGCCCCAACCACGCCGTAACCACACATCGTAGGCAAACTTACAAACCCCTACTCAAAGACCGTGAACGTCAACTCTTTGGTATCATCGTGGTAAAAAAAGACAGTCTCATCCAATCGGTACAGGAACTTAATGGCCAAACAATCGCCTTTCCTTCCTCATCTGCCATAGGCGCCACACTATTGCCAAAAGCCGAATTATCTAGAAAATTCAATATCACCATGAACAGCCTGTACGTCAAAAGCCACAGTTCCGTCTACTTCAATGTGGTCATGGGAACCGTCATCGCAGGCGGTGGCGTACAGAAGACCTTTGCCCAACAAGATAAAAAGATTCGTGATAAATTACGTATTTTATACGCCACAGAGAGTGTCTCACCCCACCCCATTGGCGTACACTCCCGTGTCTCGCAAGCTGTCCAAGAAAAGATAACATCAGCCTTTCTAGCACTTGACCAACAGACTGAAACTAGGCAATTACTGGCTAAAATCCCAATAAAAAAAATAGGATCCGCTACTATTAGTGATTATGACGCTGTCAAAAAATTACAGTTAGAGACCTTTCAGGACAATAAAAGCACCCAATGAACCTCCAGCTCAAGCTATTTCTCCCTACTTTTTTATTGTTCGCCAGCTTGGCTACCACCATGCATTTTTATTGGATACCCAACTATAAAGCACTAGAAACATCACACCAACTTGAAGCCGAGCAAAGTTTTATCGAGGTACTCAGTATCGCGCTAGTGCCCGACTTACTGAATAACGATTTGGCTAAAACCCATAACACCTTAGGTATTATATTGGCTGATCGCCAGCACTGGCGCGCTATAACGCTATACGATGATAACAATCGAATACTTTTCCCCTTAGAGCCAGAAAAATCAATAATCCCCAATGGTATGGAAAAAATAACCCACGTCATCCAATTTAATGATTTTGAAATTGCCCGCATTGCGGTTTGGATTGATATACAAGCGGCCCAAGCCGAAGAGGTCGAACACCTTTATCAACTTGAAATTTTACTACTAACCATTTTATTAGCCGCCGCACTGTTAACCGCTTGGCTGCATGATCGGTGGATTAGACAACCCCTGCGCCAATTGGCGAATCTGGCGAGTGATATCGCCCTCGGTCATTACGATTCTAATATGAACTACGGCGCCAATGATGGTATCGGCAAGCTAGTGGCCGCCTTTAATAGTATGCGACAACAAGTTAGGCGCCGTGAGACTGATTTAATGAATAGCTTCGCGCAAAATAAAGCCGTTATCGACAACGCCGTGGACGGCATTATTTCCATTAATATTAAGGGGACTATCGAAAGCTTTAACCCGGCAGCCGAAAAGGTATTTGGCTATACCGCCGATGAAGTTATTGGCAAAAATATTAAGCTACTAATGCCACAACCCTATCAGCGCGAACACGATGGCTATTTATATAACTACTTGTCCACTGGGAAAAAGAAAATTATTGGCATCGGCCGTGAGGTAGAAGGCTTACGTAAAGACGGGACCACTTTTCCATTGGAACTCGGCGTTAGTGAAGTCAAATTAGATGATCGCCGTTTATTTATCGGCATTATCCGTGACATTAGTGAACGTAAAAAAATAGACCGCATGAAAAGCGAATTTGTTTCGACCGTTAGTCATGAACTACGCACACCTTTAACCTCTATTCGTGGCGCCTTAAGCTTAGTGCTCGGCAAAGGTGCAAAGGATATTCCGCCAAAACTTTTACGGTTGTTAGAAACAGCTAACCGAAACAGCGAACGGCTAACTTTTTTGATCAATGACATCCTTGATCTCGAAAAAATTAGCGCTGGCCAGCTTGACCTTAAACTCCAAGCCGTTAACTTAGTTGTTTTAGCCAAAAGAGCCGTCGAAGAAAACGACGCCTACGCGCACTCACATCAAATTAAGTTAACATTACAGGCTACAGGACAACAAAACACTAGGGTATATATTGACGAATACCGCCTATTGCAAGTTTTTGCCAATCTTATCTCCAACGCTGTTAAATTTTCTGCAAAAGGCGATACTGTCACCGTCGATGTTAAATGCATTGACAATAAAATGCGCGTGTCCGTCATTGACCAAGGGCCAGGCATATCAGATGAGTTTCGTTCACGTATCTTTGGCCGTTTTGCGCAAGCTGACAGTTCTGACACCCGTGAAAAAGGCGGTACTGGCTTGGGCTTAACGATTAGTAAAGCCATCATCGAACAACTGGGCGGGCATATTGATTTTAATAGTGTACTGGGCGAAGGTAGCCAGTTCTTTTTTGAATTGCCCTTATCAGGGATCAGCTCTGTTAATGATCCTATGGATACCTCACGCGCCACTATCCTAATTTGTGAAGACGATCCGGATTTAGCGCAAATAATGGCCCAAGTGCTTGAAAAAGAGGGCTACCATGCGGACATTGCACACAGTGCAGCGAGTGCCCGCACACTGTTGGAAAACAAGTCTTATCAACTCTTATTACTCGACCTTATTTTGCCTGATGGCAACGGCCTAGACTTGATTCGAGAATTACGCGAAAACAAAGCCACTAAGTCCTTAGCCATTATTGTTATTTCCGGAAAAGCCGACGAAGAGCTAAAGAAATTTAAGGGCGACGCCTTAATGGTCGTAGACTGGCTACAAAAACCCATCGATTTTAAGCATTTATCAAACACACTAGCAAAAACGACACAATTAGATCATCGTTCACACATCTTGCACGTTGAGGACAATATTGATGTCATTGAGGTGTCTCAGGCCTTGTTTGAAGACATTGTCGATTTTGACTTCGCAACAACCCTATCCCAAGCGCTCTCAAAACTCAATACTCAGCACTACGACCTCGTTATCCTCGATATTTCACTGCCCGATGGTTCAGGACTGGAGTTATTGAATCATATTGATCATAATTGCCCTGTCGTTATTTTTTCGGGTCAAGAAAGCAGCGAGGAAATAAGCAAAAAAGTCAGCGCCTCGTTAACTAAATCCATTTCCAGTAACGAGGCGTTACTCAGTACAGTGCAGCGTTTATTAAACGCCAACAAATAATTATAAAGAGGTATTATGAAATTACTGTATGTTGAAGATGAAGCCGATATCAGAACAATCGCTGAATTTGCCTTGGAAGACGAGGGCTTCGAGATTGTATTTTGTGAGTCTGGAGAGCAAGCACTCGCTCGTGCACCCGACTTCCAACCGGAGGTTATATTGCTGGATGTAATGATGCCAGGCATGGATGGCCCAACGACACTAAAAAACCTGCGCCAGATCCCCGGTTTACAAGGTACACCCATTATCTTTCTTACCGCCAAAGTTCAACCGGATGAAATTAAGGGTTTTATCGCGCTCGGCGCACTGGCCGTCATTGCTAAGCCCTTCGATCCCATGACCCTAGCCGATCAAATTCGTAGTATTATTGACGCCCATGGATAATAATAATCAAAAACTCAATAAGTTACGCCAGTTACAAAAAAAATACCTGTCCCAATTACCCGATCAAATTAGCACCCTAAACACCGCCTGGTTGGGGATCATTCACGATAAAAGCCCGACTGCGCTAAATACACTTAGACAGCTCACGCACAATCTAACTGGTTCAGCCGGTACCTTTGGCTTTCCTGCTATCAGCGACGAAGCAAGAGAACTTGAAAACTGTCTAAATACGCATGAAGACATACAAAGCTTAGACGAAGCAGCGTTAAAACTCATTGAGCAATCGCTTCGTCGTATCACCAACTTGTCGAAATTGACCCCAGACAATCCTGCAGACGTTAAGCCTTCTAGTGCTCAATTAAGCGCCAACAACAAAGATAAGCAACTGATCTATGTCATAGAAGACGATCCGTTGATCGCAGAAGAAATTTGCACGCAACTCAACTATTTTGGCTATCAGGTACAAACTTTTCCAACCACAGAGGACGCGAGTCAGACGCTTAAAGAGCGGATGCCGTCTATAATGCTTATTGATATTGAGCTACCCGATGGTGATTTAGCCGGCCCCGAGTTTGCCAAATTATTTAATCGGTATTCAATGGTCCATGTGCCGATTATTTTTATTTCAGCACGCGACGACTGGCAGGCACGTTTAGCAGCAGCGCAGGCTGAGGGTAGCGCCTACTTAACTAAGCCACTTGATTTTAACGAATTAATAGAACAGCTAGAAAACTTAACCTCCCATCATGAGCCTGAACCCTTTAAGGTTCTAGTCGTTGATGATGTCTTGATACTAGCCGAGCACTACGCCACGGTGCTTAGTTCATCAGGTATGGATGTCAAAACCCTCTCTAATTTGGATGAGCTACTCGAACAATTGAGTGATTTCAAACCCGACCTTATCTTAATGGATGTGCATATGCCACAGTGTTCAGGTCTTGATGCGGCCAAAGTGATTCGCCAAAAAAATGAACTATTGAGTGTGCCTATCGTGTTCCTTTCAACCGAACAAGACCCTTTAAAACGGTTGTCTGCAATGGCGCTGGGCGGTGACGACTTTTTACAGAAGCCTATCAGCGATGAGCGCTTATTGGCCGCGGTGCGAACCCGTGCAGCCCGTTTTCGAAAGTTACGTAGCCTTATGCTCAATGACGGCTTAACAGGGCTACTTAATCACGTAACGATTAAAATGCAATTAGAAACCGAAATTTCTCGATCACAACGCAAAGGCGAACCACTGAGTTTTGCGATGATCGATATTGACCATTTTAAAGCTGTTAACGACAGCTATGGCCATCCGATCGGTGACCGTGTATTAAAAAGCGTGGCGCGCATGTTAAAAAAACGGTTGCGCAAGTCGGATTTAATCGGACGCTACGGCGGCGAAGAGTTCGCCATTATATTGCCACAAACCGACCTAAAAACAGCAGAAAATTTACTCCATGACGTGCGCCAAACGTTTTCCCAAATCACTCAACACTGTCATGGCGCACAGTTTTCTTGCACGCTTAGCGCGGGCATAGCCCAGCTTAAGCCCGACGATACCACCGACAACCTTATTAAGATGGCTGATAAAGCCTTGTACCAAGCAAAAAATGGTGGTCGGAACGCCGTATCAAAAGCACTTTAATAATGATTAAACTAAGTCTAACAGGTGCAGCATGATAGAAGCCGACTTACCCAGTGATGAAGACATTCGTCTTAACAAATTATACGAATTAGATATTCTCGACACCATTGAGGAACAAGCGTATGACGACTTAACTAAACTAGCAGCAGAAATCTGCCAAACGCCGATTGCTTTAGTCAGCTTGGTCGATAAAGAGCGGCAATGGTTTAAGTCTCACCACGGTTTAGATGCACGGGAAACACCTCGCGATATCGCCTTCTGTTCGCACGCCATATTGGACGATAAAGTATTTATTATTGAAGATTCCTCCAAAGATGAACGGTTTTTTGACAACCCCTTAGCCACTGGCGCGCCTCACGTCACCTTTTACGCTGGCGCACCATTGATAATGAGCGACCAGAGAAAACTCGGCACTTTATGCGTTATAAGCGACACACCTAAACAGCTGACCACATCTCAAAAAGAGGCTTTGAGTGCACTCGCCCGTCAGGTGGTTACGCAATTAGAACTCCGACTAAAAATAAAAGAACTGAAACAGTTGGATCACGCTAAGGATGAATTTATTTCGATGGCTAGTCATGAATTAAGAACCCCATTAACGTCAATTTATGGCTCTCTGTCCTTATTACTTAATAACAGTAAAACCCCATTAAACGCGAAACAAAGTTCGCTAATTACCATCGCTTACCGCAATTCCGAACGCCTATTAAGCTTGGTTAACGATATTTTAGAGCTCTCTAAAATAGAGTCCGGCCTTCTCAAGTTTGAAAACTCAAGCTTGAACCCGGCCCAACTAGTCAATAAGGCATTAGAATTGAACCAGGCCTACTGCACTGAATGTAATACCAAAATTAAATTTATTTGCACGGATGAATGCAAGGAGCTCACGGTTTTTGCCGATGAGCAACGTTTATTACAGGTGCTAAGCAACTTTATTTCTAATGCCGCCAAGTTTACTTTCGATGGCGATACAGTCGAGCTTCGTCTTAAAAAAGAAGGCAATTACGCCGTTATTGAAGTCGTGGATCACGGCCCTGGCATCACCATAGAGCAACAGAAACTCGTGTTTATGAAATTTAAACAATTAGACGCCCCTGTTAATAATAAGTTACCTGGCACGGGTTTGGGTTTAAATATTAGTAAAAACATTATCGAACTTCAAAATGGCATCATCGGCTTTGAATCTATACCCAAAACAAAAACCACTTTCTACTTCAAGTTGCCACTAGTAAAATAAATCGTCGATTAGGGCCTTAGGTCTTAAGTAAACTTTCCTACTTCACAAGCAACCATCGAGTGACACCCATGCACGAACAGCAATTAGAAAACTGGCAACACACCCACGACTTTTCTATTCAAAATACCACCGCTGAACGGCGCACATACTATGTGCTCATTCTGACAGCAGTCACTATGTTGGCTGAAATTATCGCCGGTAGTATTTTTGGTTCCATGGCCTTGCTCGCCGATGGCTGGCATATGGGAACACACGTTGCTGCTTTTATGATTGCTATTTTCGCCTATCGCTATTCTAGACAACACGCCGACAACCCGGCTTACGCCTTTGGTACCGGAAAGGTCAGCGTGCTTGGCGGTTTTGCTAGCGCTATTTCACTCGCCGTTGTTGCTTTATTGATGCTGGTCGAATCCTTGCATCGCCTAATAGAGCCTCAGGCTATTCAGTTTAATGCCGCTATTGCTGTGGCCTGCTTGGGTTTATTTATTAACGTGGTTAGCGCCTTTATTTTAAACGATAGCCACGACCATTCACATCACCACGATCATGAGCACGATCACCACCACCACGACCATAATTTGCGCGCAGCTTATGTTCACGTACTCGCAGATGCCCTAACCTCGCTACTCGCCATTATTGCGCTGTTATCCGGTAAATATATGGGCTGGGATTGGCTTGACCCAATTATGGGTATCGTTGGCGCGGTAATTATTACCCGTTGGGCCTATGGTTTATTAAAACAAACCAGCCCCATTCTATTAGACGCCAGTATTGAAGAAGATTATCAAGCGGCTATTAAAAAAGTAATTGAGCAGGATGCCGATAATATTATTACCGATATTCATATTTGGAAAGTGGCTGCAAACCATTACGCCGCCATCATATCCTTGGTGACCCACGCACCCAATAGCACCGAATACTACAAAGGCTTGCTAACTGATTTTGATCGTTTATCGCATCTCACCATTGAAGTGTACAAGTGCCATGAAGACGCTGTGGCAAACCAGCCCAAAGCCATCAGCTAAACAGTACCCCTGGTAACAAGTCGTTTTAGCTATTCAAACTCCATCGCACGGAAAAGGGTGCTGGCATTGCGTAGCGCCAATTCGTCAAACACATCTAAGTGCTGGTAAGCCGACTGGTCTATTTTAGTCGCTTCGTGCAAGGTGCCACCTTCTTCTAGTAAGGCCGCTACTTGTTCGCGCATATAGACCAAATAATCACGGGTATATTTAGTAACTTCTTGCATCGTGGTCGGGCCGCCGTGCCCTGGTATAACAATGTCTGCCTTTAAGTCCGCGAATTTATCCCAGGTTTCAAGCCAGCCTGCGGTGTCGGTGTGTTCCATAATTGGCAGCATGCGTTTATGGAAGGCCATATCACCCGCGATCACTAATTTTTGCTGCGGCAACCAGACAATAACGTCACCCGGGCTGTGTGCTGGTCCTAAGTGTAATATCTCGATGCGCTCACCGCCCAGTTCAATAACACGTTCACTCTCGAAGGTTTCATCCGGCAAACTCAGCTCAGTGCCACGCGCCTTTTCCTTGCGACCTTTTTGCATCCGGTCGAAAATGTCATAGCCGTGCGCTTCTAATTCGTGTTTGGTGTCGATATGTGCAATAACCGGCACACCCAATTGTTGCCAATAATTTGATCCCAACGCGGCGTGGCCCTGGCCGTTTTCCAAAATCACGTATTTAACCGGTTGCGCGGTGATCGCCTTAATTTCTTGGTG
>JAGPVU010000013.1 GCA_018066825.1 Cycloclasticus sp. | reverse complement strand
CACCAAGAGTCGAACTCGGGACCTACTGATTACAAGTCAGTTGCTCTACCAACTGAGCTATGTCGGCTAACTGGGGCGAGATAATATAGAGCATGTGGCATCTCGTCAATGTCTTTTTGCATTATTTTTTATTCTTTTTGTATTTTGTGTTCTCCATTAACTTACAGCTAACTCATTGATTCGTTTATTATTCTTTTTCTAGGCCAATAAATATCGAGTAAACTCACGTTAATACTGTGATACAGGGTCAGCTTAGGTATAATCGCTGCCACCTAATAAAAAAATTTATAAATACGCGTTATGACTTTGTCTATGCACTCTTTTGTTTCTGGCCTGCAAGCATTCACCACTTTTATGGGTAAAACCTGCCGCTGGTTCTCCTTACTCATGGTCATCCTTACGTGTCTGGTCGTTTTATTTCGCTATGCCTTCGATTATTCCTCTGTCGCTATGCAAGAAACCGTGATGTATCTTCACGCCGCTCTCTTTATGTTTGGCTCAGCTTATACTTGGCAGCAGCAAGCTCATGTTCGGGTTGATGTGCTATATCACAAATGGTCTCCTGCTATTCAACAACGCATTGATTTATTCGGCACCTTATTTTTATTATTGCCCACCTGCTTGTTTTTACTCTACATCGGTTGGGATTATGTAACGATTGCATGGGCTAATGGCGAGAAGTCTCACGAAACAGGCGGATTACCTTTTGTTTATTTGCTGAAGTCATTAATTCTTGCTTTGCCTGTTTTGTTATTAATCCAAGCATTAAGCAATGTGTTGGCGAGTGTGTTCGGCATTCCTCTCGCTAAAACGTCATCAAGTAATCCTCATACCACCTTAGAAGGAGCCAGCTCATGAATGAGTGGATGCCTTTAATTTTATTTGTATTGGTGTGCTTAGTTTTGATGCTGGGTTTCCCGGTGGCTTTTTCTCTAGCCGGGACCTCGTTGATTATTGCGGGGATAGGTTATTTGGCAGGGTCTTTTGATGGTGCTTTTTTAAGCGCTCTGCCTAATCGTATTTTTGGAATTTTAAGCAATCAAATTTTGATCGCTGTGCCGCTATTTGTTTTTATGGGCATCATGTTAGAGAAGTCACGCATTGCTGAGAGCCTGTTGCACAATATGGCGCTTTTATTTGGACCACTAAGAGGCGGCCTTGGTATCTCTGTGATCTTCGTTGGTATGCTAATGGCAGCCAGTACAGGGATCATTGGCGCAACGGTTGTGACTATGGGACTGATCTCTTTGCCTGCCATGCTGAAGAACGGTTACAGCCCTTCTCTGGCCGCGGGTAATATTTGTGCAACAGGTACATTAGGGCAAATTATTCCGCCCTCTACAGCACTGATTATTTTAGGCGATGTGCTGTCTAGCTCTTATCAACAAGCACAGCTGAGTATGGGAATTTTTAGCCCCGATACAATTTCAGTAGCAGATTTATTTGTCGGTGCCTTGATTCCTGGATTGCTTCTGGTTGCCTTATATATGACCTACATGGGTTTTACCGCTTGGTTAAAGCCTAGTGCAGCACCCGCCATGATCGATCGCCCACAACTGGATCGTAAATTCGCCCTGCAGGTAGTTTCTGGTTTACTGCCCCCTCTAGCGCTTATCCTGACGGTTCTCGGCTCAATTCTTAGCGGTATTGCAACTCCGACAGAAGCCGCGGCGGTAGGCGCAGCGGGTGCTTCTATTTTGGCAATTGCCTATGGTCAGCTTGATCTAACACGTTTAAAAGAAGTCATGGATGGCACGTTGAAAGTAACCAGTATGATTTTCATGATCTTTATTGGTGCTGCTATTTTCTCGCTGGTCTTTCGCGGCTTTGGTGGTGATGAGCAAGTACAGGCGTTATTTGAAGCGATGCCCGGCGGAAAAGTTGGCGCTATGCTAGTAGTGATGTTAGTTATTTTCCTGTTGGGTTTTATTTTAGACTTTATTGAAATCACTTTTGTCGTAGTTCCAATTGTTGCCCCAATCCTATTGGCCATGGGGATCGACCCTGTTTGGTTAGGCATTATGATTGCCATCAACCTGCAAACGTCTTTTTTAACACCACCATTTGGCTTCGCTTTATTTTATTTACGCGGAGTGGCCCCACCAGAGCTACCGACCAGTGACATTTATCGCGGAGTTATTCCGTTTATCGTCATACAAATCAGTGTTCTAATTTTATTAAGTTTTTTCCCTGAACTTGCTACTTGGTTACCTGATCAACTGTACGGATAATCCTAAAAATATTTACCGTTAAATCGTGTTTAAGAAGAAAACGAAG
The DNA here is from genome assembly GCA_018066825.1 of Cycloclasticus sp. Classification (GTDB taxonomy): domain Bacteria; phylum Pseudomonadota; class Gammaproteobacteria; order Methylococcales; family Cycloclasticaceae; genus Cycloclasticus. The sequence goes on along the minus strand of JAGPVU010000013.1, from coordinate 1,110 downwards.
AAGAAAAATAATGACTACTTTAACCAATATTCAAGCCGAGAAAAAGTCTATGAACTCTGCTAATACAACAACAGAAGATCAAGAACCAACACCTTATGGTGAATTGAGTTTACGCCTAATTCCTGGACGTGCAGATACCAACATTCACGGTGGTATATCAGGTGGCTGGGTAACAGCCCGCATGGATGAAGCTGCCGAAAGTGTAGCAAGTAAAGTAGCGCAAGGCCGTGTTGCCAATGTTTCGATGGAGTCTATGGTCTTCATGTCGCCCATTCGAGTTGGCGCTGCGGTATGTGTTTATACCAAGCTAGAAGACATTGGAAAGTCATCGATTAAAATCAACGTTGAAGTATGGACACGTAACTTGGGAGAGCAAGAAAGACGCAAAGTCGTTGATGCAACATTTGTCTATGTCGCCATTGATGAGCATGGCCGCATTCGGAACGTACCACGCTGAATTTGTACTAATACTGATTAGTAGTCGCTATTGAGAGGCTTGTGCTTTGCGCTCGGCGAAAAAACGGCCTAAGAAATAAACACACATAGCACCGCCCAAGCTTGCACTCACTAACCGCACCCAGCTAATACTTGGGATCTCGGGAAAGTCTGCAGGAGCCGTAAGACTGCCGATTAAAACAGCCAGCGCTAAAAAGGCTCCGGCAATATAACTACCCTTGCGCGAAAAAGGTTGGGTGCTTAACCAACTTCCAGCGTAGGCAATCATCAAACCTAAAGGTGCGCCGACAAGAATATCTTCTGGCCAGTGAGCACCCACAGAAATACGTGAAATACCCGCCAACACCGCCAAAACCAAAACAAGAATACGCAACGGCAAACTAGCAAATGTCAGCATGACAAATCCTGCCATAGCAAAGGCCGTCGTGGTGTGGCCAGAAGGGAAGCTATAACGTTTTAGTACATCACCAATAATATGAAAATCTGTTTGTGCCAAAACACCTGCTGGGCGTGGATCAGAAAAAAACTGTTTAAAACCCGCAATCAATATGCCTGATACCAGCGTGATAATTAAAAATCGCTTAGCGATATCGGGGTACTTAATGGTTAATGCTAACGCAAGAACGCCCACAACCGATCCATTACCAAGTTCAG
>JAGPVU010000011.1 GCA_018066825.1 Cycloclasticus sp. | reverse complement strand
TAAACATTTTCACCACCTCGGATCACCATATCTTTTGAGCGCCCTACGACCGTGACGTAACCATTATCATCCATTGTGGCAAGATCACCTGTGTGCATCCAACCACCGGTATCGATAGATTCCGCGGTTTTTTCAGCATCGCCCCAATAACCAATCATCACGCCATACCCGCGCGCGCAATATTCACCAATCACGCCTCTTGCAACAATCTTATTGTTATCATCTACAATCTTACCTTCAACGTGCGGGTGAGATTTCCCAACGGTTGAAACACGGATATCAAAAGAATCATCCATTAATGATTGATTGGATACCGGACTTAATTCAGTCATGCCGTAAGCCACAGTGATTTTTTCCATATTCATTTCTGCGATCACTTGTTTCATCACCTCAACCGGACATGGTGAGCCAGCCATTACACCCGTTCGTAGGGTGCTGAGGTTATATGACTTGAAATCAGCTAAGCCAAGCATCGCAATAAACATAGTTGGCACACCGTATAAGGTTGTACAACCTTCTTCTTGTACCGCATTAAGTACGCTAGCGGGTTCGAAATATTCACCAGGTAACACCGCCGTACAACCTCTTACCACTGATAATAAGGTACCAATTACCATGCCAAAACAATGATACATAGGTACAGGAATACACACTACATCAACATCAGTAATTCCCATGGTATGACCGGTTAAATAGGCATTGTTAACAATGCCGTGATGACTGAGGGTTGCCCCTTTGGGTGAGCCCGTCGTGCCACTGGTAAACTGAATATTAATCGCATCATCAAACTGTAATTGATCAACTAAAACTTCTAAGTGCTGCAATGCTGCGTTTGTTCCTTGCGCAATCACTTGGTTAAAATTTAACATGCCATTGGTCTTTTCGTCACCCAAACGAATAATCGTTTTTAACTCAGGTAAACGTTTCGCATTAAGTTGCCCCGCCGCGCAATCAGCTAACTCAGGTGCTAATTTTTCAAGAATCTCAAGGTAATTGCTACTTTTAAAATTAGGCGATGTAATAAGCGCCGTACAGCCCGACTTCGTTAAAGCATATTCGAGTTCACTACTACGGTACGCGGGGTTGATATTAACCAATATCAGACCGGCCTTTGCCGTTGCAAACTGAACCAACGCCCACTCCGCGTTATTTTGCGACCAAATACCAATCCGTTCACCGGGTTTCAAACCCAGCTCAATAAGCCCTGAAGCCAACGCATTAACTTTTTCTTGATACTCGCGATAAGTCCAACGGATGTTTTGATGCCGGCTAATTAGAGCAACTTTATCAGGGGACTTTGCAGCGGTTTCATCAAACACAGCGCCAATGGTTTTACCCATTAAGGGAATATCACTAACACCATGATCATAGCTTAATTGTTTTTTTATCATGATACGTTAACCTCTAAACTGGATCCCAAGAAAACACATCAGCAGACCGGTCTAGTGGATAAAAACTGCTTTTTAATGCCGGTATTGCGTGTTCAGAAATCGTTTCTGGTGACCAGCCTTCTGAGCGATGCGATGAACGTAACGGTCTAGATTGGCTCATCAAGAAGATTTCATTATTACGTACGGCAAAAATTTGACCCGTCACTTCTTTTGCTGCATCACTGGCCAAATACACGGCCATTGGAGCAATTTTTTCTGGTGTCATTTCTTTTAATTTATCAACACGTGCTTGTTGTTCCGGCGTATTCACCGGAATTGCACCAATCATACGACTCCACGCAAACGGTGAAATACAGTTTGAACGCACATTGTAACGTTCCATATCCAACGCAATACTTTTAGATAACGCGGCAATCCCCGCTTTAGCTGCGGCATAGTTTGCTTGGCCATAATTGCCAATTAAACCAGACGTTGAGGTCATAAAAACAAAGCTGCCGCTTTCTTGCTGACGGAAGTGTCTACCAGCAACATGAGCGGTATTAAAACTACCATTTAAATGCACGTTGATAACCGCGTTCCAATCATCGGGGGTCATTTTATGAAAGATCTTATCGCGTAAGATACCGGCGTTATTAACCACCGTATCAATGCGGCCAAAATTATCAATCGCCGCTTGCACCATTGCCTCAGCGCCGTCAATACTCGCTACGTTATCCCCGTTAATGACTGCTTCGCCACCAGCGGCACGGATGGTTGCGACTACTTCTTCTGCTGGGCTTTCACCGGTTTCTTCCCCACCAACACCTGCTCCCAGATCATTAACAACCACTTTGGCGCCTTGTTGCGCCATCATAATCGCCATGGCCCGACCAATACCGCGACCTGCGCCAGTGATTAAAACTACTTTATCTTGCATCATCATTGTTTGTTCTCCTGTATAGAATTAATTGTTATTAAAAGTTTAGCGCCCTTTGTATTCGCCGGGACGTTTATCAAAAATAGCGTTCATTGCTTCGCGGTGGTCATCTGTACGGTGTGACACGGCTTGCATTACTGCTGCCATTTGCAGGTGGGTATCAAGGTCGGTTCGTTGGCCTTCGCGAATCAATTGTTTAGCCATACGTACCGAAACGGGTGGGTTCACAGCAATACGTTTAGCCAGTGCGATCGCTTCATTCATCAGTTGATCATCGGGAACCACTTTTGATACAAGGCCAAATTGAAGCGCCTCTTGTGCACTAATGGGGTCGCCAGTGAACGCCATTTCAGAGGCTTTAGCTAGACCAATAGCACGTGGTAATAACCAAGAACCACCATCGCCCGGAATTATGCCTAATTTGACAAAGCTTTCGGCAAAACGTGCGCTTTCGGCCGCTATGCGGATATCACACATACAGGTTAGATCACAGCCTGCGCCAATCGCCGGGCCATTAACTGCGGCAATAATAGGTACATCAAGTCGCTGGAAGGCCAATGGGATTCGCTGAATGCCTTCACGATACCAAGTCGCTAATTCGTGGGGTGTTTTATCCGATTCAGTCATTTCTTCACGAATTTTTTTAACATTACCGCCCGATGAAAAAGCGGGACCGTTACCGGTTAAAATAACCACACGAATTTCAGGGTCTTTTTGCGCCTGTTCCGCTAATAACACAAGGTCATTGATCATTTGACCATCAGAAATTGCATTACGTGTATCAACACGGTTCATCCGCCAAATGGCGATACCTTCGCTTACTTCACTTGTTACATCAGTCGTCAATAGCCTATCCTCTTAATTACGTTGTTTGAGTGGTTAACCAACTCCATAAACTGTCATTTTCTAGCTGCATACAGTGGCGGCCTAATTTGCTTGACCAGTCCCCTTCATTGCCATATTCATCACGCCAAGACCATAATCGCCGGGTGCTTAATTGTAAGGGGTATTCTTGGGTAAAACCAATGGCAGCATGGACTGCATGAGCCGTTTTAGCAGCATAACCCGCCGCTTCACTGTTAGTGATTTTAGCGCAGGCAATCAGCTCCCACTCTTGTTCAGTATCGAGGTGTGCAATCGCCGCATCTACTGCGCATATTGCAGCGCTGGTCATTTCAGCTTGTACCGCCAACTGCTGCTGTACAGCTTGAAATTTACCTATTTGACGGCCAAACTGCGATCGTTCATTGGCATAGTCAACCGTACGCAGTAGCACCTTACGTAGTGCACCTGAAATTTGTGCAGCACGACCTAAGGCTAACCAACTATATATTTGCTCAACCGACATACCACTAAGCGTGTTGTTAGCAATAAGTTGTTTAGGGTTAATAGTAATTTCATCACGTGGCTCACCGGCCATATTATGGTCTGATGAAATTGTTAAATCGCCTAGTCTAATGACCACTGTGTGTAACTGATCATCCACTGGGAAAACGAATAACACTCCACTAGCATGACGCGCCCAAGGTATATTAGATAAAACCAGATCTGATGATTGGTCGATCGGATGAGAAATAAGGGCTGGAACCAATAATTCATCGTTAATTTCAATCCCAGAACTTGCCGCTAAATAGGTGGCAATTAATGATTCGACGATCGGCAAAGGTACGGCGTGATAACCCGCTAAACGCATTAAAGTAAAGCCACCTGCGAGGCCAAGGCCTGCCCCGCCTTGTTCTTCTGTTAATGCGGTTCTTAACCAACCATCGTTGACAAAGTCTTGCCATAGTGTTTGCGGGAACTCACCTGACTCCATTGTTTGGTAGGCTTGTTCTGTGGCAAAGCCTTCAAATAAGCGAGTAGCCGAATCTTCAATTAATTGGCTTAACTCATTCATCGTAGACCCAGACCTCGGGCAATGATGCCCCTCAAAATTTCACGTGTACCGCCCCTTAACGAAAACGATGGTGCTTTTAAGATTGCGTCCGATAACAAACGCTGTATACCCTGGTCAACACTTGGTCGTGGTTCTATTGCAAGAATTAGACGCATCGCTTCAGGCAGTTCTTGTTCAAATGATGTACCCAGATCTTTAACAACTGAGGCTTCATTCACTGGAAGCTTACCTTGTTGCAACTGGTTAGCGACCGATAGGGACATTTGGCGTAATACCATTAAACGGGCGACATATTGGCCAATAATTGTATCGGCTTGTTGCGCTAGCTCTGCTTGGCGTAAAACTCGGATAGCCGCTTCTAATAATTGATAACTGCTTAAGAAACGCTCCGGCCCACTACGTTCAAAGGCTAATTCTGCCATTACTTGGTTCCAACCATCATTCAACTTGCCTACAACGCGATTGTCGGGGACGAATACATTATCAAAGAAAATTTCATTAAAATGTTTTTCACCGGCCAAGGTAACAATCGGTCGAATAGTCAGGCCCTCGGCTTCAAGGTCTACAATAAATTGGCTCAGTCCTGCGTGCCTATTCTCTGTTGCTGGTGCGGTTCGACATAGGGTTATCATTTGATGACATGCGTGCGCCCAGCTAGTCCAGATTTTAGAGCCATTAACCACCCAACCACCCTCAACACGTTCTGCATGGGTTTTAATAGACGCTAAATCAGAGCCGCTATTGGGTTCACTCATGCCTATCGCAAAAAAACACTCACCATTAACGATTTTGGGTAAAAAATGTTCTCGTTGTTCTTGAGTGCCAAATCTAAGTAGTAACGGTCCGCTTTGGCGGTCAGCCACCCAATGCGCCCCAACAGGGGCGCCTGCTGCTAATAACTCTTCAATGACAACATAGCGTTCAAGGTAGCTTTTATCGCCACCACCGTATTCGCTAGGCCAAGTCATACCGAGCCAACCTTTCTTTGCTAGGCAACGACTGAACTCTGGGTCACAAACGGACCAAGAGTCAATCATATTACCGGGTTTGAATGCCCCATATTGTTTGAGAAAGTCTCGGACCTGCTCACGTAATATTTCTTCTTTTTCAGCCGTCAATACAGGCTCAAAATTTAATTGTTGCACCAGCTTTCCTACTTTTCATGAGACACCAATAAGGTGTAAAGGTTAAACCGCTGTATAACCGCCATCGACAACCATCTCAGAACCATTCATAAACGATGAATCATCACTCGCTAGATGCAATACCGCATAAGATACTTCTTTGGGTTGTGCAGCGCGATTTAAGATAGTCGTGCCTAAAATAGCTTGGCGTGTTTCTTCATCGCCGTGCAATAGGTCTTTGGTCATGGGGGTATCAATAACACCCGGGTGAACGGAGTTAACGCGAATATTATACGGTGCATATTCAACTGCTGTCGCTTTAGTAAACAACCTTACCGCGCCTTTAGTTGCTTGATAAGCAGCCGACATGGGGGCGCCCACCAGACCATATATAGATGAGATATTTACGATTGACCCAGCTCCGGCTTTTTGCATTGCGGGTAGCACAGCTTGGGTGCCAAAGAAAACACCTTTTATATTGATATCGAAGGTTTTATCCCATTGCTCTTCGGTGGTATCTTCTAAAGAAGTCAAAATTAAAATACCGGCATTATTAACCAACACATCAATTCGACCGTGTTTAGCTACCACTTGATCAACCACTTTTTTCCATTCAGCTTTATCGGTCACATTGAGCGGTAAAAACTCGGCCTTTCCGCCATTGCTAATAATACTATCAACAGTTGCTTGTCCTTCTACCGCGTTCATATCAGTAACGATAACAACAGCGCCTTCTTCTGCTAATAACTCACTGTGCGTGCGGCCCATACCCATGGCGCCACCAGTAACCAAAACGATTTTCCCGTGTACTCTATCCATTGTTATCTCCTGTGTTATTAATAATTATTATTGATTCTTTCTTAGTATGATTTTGGCATACCTAAAACGTGTTGCCCAATAAAGCTCAGTATCATATTGGTTGAAATAGGCGCGATTAAATATAACCTAGCCTCACGCCATTTACGCTCAATATCGTACTCACAAGCAAACGCAAAGCCCCCGTGTGTTTGCATACACGCTTCACCGGCGTTCCATGCCGCTTCAGCACACAACATTTTAGCCATATTAGCTTCGGCGCCACAAGGTTGCCCAGCTTCGAATAGAGCAGCGGCTTTTCGTGCCATTAACTCAGCTGCTTCAATTTCTGCGTAAGCGCGTGCAATCGGAAACTGAATCCCTTGATTTCGGCCAATCGGGCCGCCGAATATTTTTCGTTCGTTGGCATAGTTTGTTGCGCGTTCAATAAAAAATCGTGCGTCACCAATACTTTCACCTGCAATAATGACACGTTCGGCGTTCATACCGCTCATTACATAACGAAAACCTTTACCTTCCTCACCAATAAGCGCATCAGCTGGGATTTCCATGTTGTCGAAAAACACTTCCGTGGTGTTATGGTTAATCATCGCATCAATCGCACGAATTTCCATGCCGTTACCAACCACCTCACGCATGTCCACTAGAAAGATCGACAGCCCATCGGTTGGCTTAGCGACTTCTTCAAGCGGTGTGGTACGTGCTAAAAGTAGCATCAAATCTGATTGAAAAGCACGGCTAGTCCAAACTTTTTGCCCGTTAATGATGTATTTATCACCTTTTTTAACGGCTTTAGTGCGTAATTTAGTAGTATCTGAGCCAGACGTAGGCTCGGTAACACCAAAAGCCTGCAGCCTTAATTCACCCGAGGCTATTTTGGGCAAGTATTTTTGTTTTTGCTCATCACTACCATGGCGTAGTACAGCACCCATAATGTACATTTGCGCATGACAGGCCGAGGCTGAACCACCTGAGGCGTGGATGGTTTCCATAATGACCGCTGCTGCGCGCAATGGTAGGCCAACACCGCCGTATTCTTCTGGAATTAAAGCGGACAAAAAACCAGATTCGGTTAGGGCATTAACAAATTTTTCTGGGTAAGCGCTTTCCTTATCTAGTTCACGCCAGTATTCACCAGGAAAATCATCACAAATTTTATTTACCGCATCACGTATATCTTGATAGTCATTTCCTAAGGGGATTGATAGTTCGCTCATCATTAAATCTCTTTATTAATTTTTGTAAGTATCATTATCCGCACCCAACGCAGGCGCGACATTTTGTAATGGTGGTCTTTTACCATTGAATGAAATAGGTAGACCGATTAATCGCATCGCTTTATCAGCAGACTCTTGAATAATTCCCAATGATTGGGTTTGTGGGTCTGCTAACACCTCATCAACTTTTTGAATAGGTGAGTTAGGAATGCCTAGCGCATCCAGCTTTTGCTGCCAATGCGCGCGCGGTTGTTGCGTGGTAATCGCGGTAATTAGCTTGTTGAGTTCAGTTTTATTTTCAAATCGACTAGGGTTGGTTTGAAAACGTTCTTCGCTGGTCCACGCAGGGCTACCTAACACCCCTTTCAGTTGTTCGAATAATTTATTATTAGGTGCCGCAATCACTAAATAACCATCAGAACACTCATATGCTTGGTAAGGTGATATACCTTGCACACCTGAACCTTGAGGGGTCGGCAACTCACCAGTAGAGTGATAGCCAGCCGCATGATAGGTCATCCAACTTAAGGCCGTTTCGTATAAGGCGGTATCAACAATACACCCGTTACCCGTTTTTTGCCGTTCAAATAGAGCGGCGATAATACCAATCGCACACCACATGCCCGTGCCCATATCAATCGCTGAAGTACCAATTCTCACGGGAGGACGGCCTTCTTCGCCGTTAAGACTCATTAGGCCACTATACGCTTGCATTAACGGATCATAACCAGGCTTATCCTTCATCGGCCCTTCTTTACCAAAGGCCCAAATGTTTGTATAAATTAAACGCGGGTTTTCTTTACAGAGCTCATCGGCACCTAAACCGAGTGATGCGATTTTTCCTGGGCGCATGTTCTGTAAAACCACGTCCGCCTTGGTAACCAATTCGTTTCTTAACCAGGCCTTGTCTTCAGGGTTGCTAAGATCAACCGTCACTGATTTTTTATCCCGATTAAGTGCTTGGAACATAGATGAGGTACCATTCCAGAACGGAGGCCCCCAATGGCGACAATCATCACCTCGGCCTTCTGGCTCAACTTTAATCACTTCTGCGCCCATAGCGGCGAGAATCCAAGTTCCAAATGGCGCAGCCACACTGGTGCCTATTTCATAAACGCGAACACCGCTAAGCGGCCATTCGTTTTGTTGTTGTTCCGACATGGTTTCCTTGATTATACTGTGGTCAAATTTAAAGTACCCGTACGCTCAATTAACGGCCCACTGCTTGTTCCACGAGCGAGCCAAAGCGACACCTACCTAACAGTTGTTATTTTAACTTTTTTTGCTTAATGAAATCAATAGATTCAGGGTTAACCATGGACGATAAATCACCCGGCTCAGTCCCTATCAAAAGCGCCTTAACAACCCGTCGCATAATTTTCATAGTACGGGTTTTAGGTAAATCTTCTACAAAAACAACATGTTTAGGCCGATAGGATTTTCCCATTTCATTAACAACGGCGTCTATTAATTCTGTTGTTAAGGCCTGATTGATTGCTTGCCCAGGTTTAGGCACACAGACACAAACAACCGCCGAACCACCAATCTCATCGGGTATACCGATAACGGCCGCTTCAATAATTTTACCCGTTGCCAATAATGGCCCTTCTATTTCTGCCGGACCTGTTCGTTTACCTGAAATCTTAAGCGTGTCATCCGAACGCCCTAAGACGTACCACATACCATGATCATCTTTTACCGCCCAGTCACCGTGCACCCATACGCCAGGAATGGTGCGCCAGTAACTGTCTAAGTAACGTTCTGGGTTGTTCCATAATCCACGCGTTAAACCAATAGATGGATTACGAAGGGCGAGCTCACCAACCTGACCATCAGCAATAGCCTGTCCTGACTCATCAATAATATCCGCACCCATGGCCGGCATTTGGGTATTGAAACAGCAGGGTTTTAGTGGCCTAGCTACTGTACAGCCTAAAATTCCACAGCCTATTTCAGTGCCACCAGTTAAATTAATGATCGGCACGCGCTTATTACAAATTTTATCGAAGAACCATAGCCAGGCATCGGGATTCCAGGGCTCCCCTGTCGTCAGAACTGTTTTTAATGATGAAAAATCATATTGACTAACGCTTTCCTCGGGTTGGCTCATAAAAATACGCGCAATGGTTGGCGCAAAGCCTAACCAGCTCACCTTGTATTCTTCCAATAAGCGCCAAATACGCCCTGGTTCAGGATAATTTGGCGCCCCTTCGCCCATAATAAGGGTAGCCCCGGTAAAACTGGTCGCCATAATTTCTAATGGACCCACCACCCAGCCCATATCGCTCATCCAAAGCATGCGATCATCAGAAGTTAATTCAGACATCACGTGTAGATCAAACATCGCTTTAATCATGAAGCCACAATGCGTTTGCACAGTGCCTTTTGGCATGCCTGTGGTACCCGAGGTATAAATTAGCATCATCGGGTCTTCTGTATTCATAACCTCAGTTTCACTGGTACAGGGCATATTTTGAGTTAATGCATCCCAATCAACGTCACCGTTTTGCTTGGGTAAATCCAGCCCCATATGGTTAAAGCTAATCACGTGCTCTAGAGTTGGAATCTGGTCGCGCACTTGGTCAATCGTTGCTTTTAAATTAACGGTAGTTGATCTTCTTGACGTGCCATCAACCGTGACAACGGCTTTTGCTTGGCCATCATTTAAGCGCACGACAATAGGATCAGGACCAAAACCTGAAAACAGGGGAATAACAACACCACCCATTTTAATTATTGCTAAAAAGGCCACCGCAACCTCTGGAATCATCGGCATATACAGGCCTACGGCATCCCCCTTACCTAAGCCTAATGAGCGCATCCCTTCGGTTAGTTGACATACTTTTTGGTCAAGTTCCGCATAGCTCAACGAACTCTTTTTACCGGCTTCCGTTTCATGATAAATAAAGGGTTTGTTCCATATATCGGTGTCTTTATGTTTATCTAAACAATTGAGAACGAGATTGGTTTTGCCACCAAGGCACCATTCGGCCCATTCGATACCTTTGGATTGATCTAACACCTTGTCATAAGGTTGATAAAACTTAATGTCTAAAAACTTAATGGCCGTATTCCAAAACCACTCTGGGTCTTGGTCAGATTTTGTGAGCAATTCATCGTAATCAGCAACCCCCGCCGCATTAATGAACTTTTGTATTTGTGAGTTAGCGAGTCGTTCTTTAGTGGGTTGCCAGACAATATCTGGGTAGGGCTTGAATTCCATTCTATTGCTCCGTAGAAAGGGGGTAGTTTATGTCAATTTTTAATGGCGGGGAAAATCGATTGCATTAAAATTGGAAATACCGCTTAGCAGAATGACTGATAAGCGGTATTGTTTGTAGCTAACGGTAATGTAAGACTAGGTATTCGTCTATCTCAATCCGTTTTTCAGGTGGGATAATAACGGTTGTCATGGGATCACGAATTATAGCGGGCCCGTGGATAATATTACCCGCCCTAAGCTCAGACATTTGCCATACTTTAAAGTCATAGAACGCACCTTCGTGACTGACTTGTCTCGTTTCCACAAAAGCAGACTCTGATGGTGTTACACCTTCAATTTTATGTGAAATAATTTCCGGCATGGCTTTAGGTGCAATCGCTTGCACGAAGACTTCGGTTATCGCATAGCCAGCATCTGGGAATCGAGCACCATCTGGGTAGATATTGGTGTACATCCCCTCGAAAGCAGCAATAATTCTATCAATATCTTCAGCCCCCTTTGCAGTGCCTGCGTCTAATAATGTTTCAAAACTTTCTAGTTGACCCATATAACGGCCGTAAAAACCGTAACGGTACTCAAGGTCTTCTTCTGGGATACCTTCAGAGGCCATTTCTGCTATCGCTTTCGCCTCAAGAGAACGCCATGCGTCATCAATATTTTTTGCAACGCTAGTCTTGCCTTCATCATCTAAACCGTTCGGAATAGAAATAACCACACCCATATGATAGCGATGAAGATACTCGGCACAAGCGCCCCCAAAAGCCGAAAAAGCCGCTGCATAAGGAAAGGTAATGACATCAGCTAATTCAAAATCTTGCGTATAACCCCACATATGCACGGGTCCCGCTCCGCCGTAACACATCATAGTAAAGTCACGGGTATCGTAGCCTTTTGAAACCAAGATAGCTTTAGCTGCATCTCGCATCTGCGCATTAACAACAGCAAGAATACCTTTGCCTGCCTGGTAGATATCAAGACCTAACGGGTCAGCAATAGTTTCTTTCAGTGCTTTTTTCGCTTTTTCTGCGTCCAGAGTAATCTTACCGCCCAAGAAGTAATTAGGGTCAACATAGCCCATGGCGACGTTGACGTCGG
>JAGPVU010000007.1 GCA_018066825.1 Cycloclasticus sp. | reverse complement strand
AATACCTTTGTGATTTTCTTTGCACGTATTATTGGCCATACCGTTGATCGGGTGGTGTTTAAAAATCAACGGGGTCACGGGATCGCTTATTTTGTTAGTTCGATAGTGGCTGAATTAGTGTTGGGCGTGCTGGCGAGTATTATCGTTATGTGGTTCTCAAGGCAACGAGAATTTAGGGCCGACAGTGGTTCTGCAAACTTAGTGGGAAAAGATAAAATGATCGCTGCGCTTAGAAAATTGCAACAGCCCTCACATCAAAACGTGGAACTGGATGATCGTTTAACTGCGTTTGCTATCGCTGGAAAGCGGACAGGGTTTTCGCGCTTGTTTATGTCGCATCCGCCATTAGAGGAACGAATCGAAGCCTTGCAACAACTATAAAAAAAGCCCAGCTAACGGTTAGCTGGGCTTTTTTTGCTATCAAGCTGCTTGGTTTTACTCGATTCGCCGTTACTCAATTAACCTATTCTATTAGCCTATTCTATTACAATAGGAATTCCTGCAATTTTCGATTTCCACTTAGCTGGCCCGGTTTGATGTACCGATTCGCCTGTAGAATCCACTGCAACAGTTACTGGCATATCTTCAACATAAAATTCCCGAATAGCTTCCATACCTAAATCTTCAAAGGCCACCAGTTTGGATTCTTTAATGGCTTTTGACACCAAATAGGCAGCGCCGCCAACGGCCATCAGGTATGTGGATTTGTGTTTTTTTATCGCCTCAATAGCCGTTGGGCCACGCTCAGCTTTACCGATCATACCGAGTAAGCCCGTTTTATCTAGCATCATTTCAGTGTATTTATCCATCCGTGTTGCGGTGGTGGGGCCGGCGGGACCTACCACTTCGCCGCGTACGGGGTCGACAGGGCCAACGTAATAGATAAACTTATTCCTAAAGTCGACGCCATCGGGCAAGGCTTCGCCTTTAGCAAACAGATCGGCTATGCGTTTATGTGCGGCGTCACGGCCTGTTAGCATGTGGCCCGTTAATAACAGGCGGTCACCGGGTTGCCAGCTTTGCGTTTCGGCTTCGGTGATGGTGTCGAGGTTAACGTGTTTAGTTTGCGCATCAGGTGCCCACGCGATGTCTGGCCAGTCTTCAAGTTTAGGTGGTTCAATAAAGGATGGACCACTACCGTCTAAAATAAAGTGTGCGTGTCGAGTCGCCGCACAGTTTGGGATCATCGCAACAGGTAAAGAAGCGGCGTGAGTCGGCATATGATTGATTTTAACGTCTAGTACCGTGGTTAAACCGCCTAAGCCTTGTGCGCCGATGCCAAGGGCGTTTACTTTTTCGTATAGTTCTATGCGCAGTTCTTCAGCACGGTCATTGGGGCCTCGCTTAATCAGGTCTTGGATGTCGATGTGTTGCATTAACGATTCTTTGGCTAGCTTCATGGCCATTTCGGCGGTGCCGCCAACGCCAATACCGAGTATCCCAGGCGGGCACCAACCGGCACCCATCGTTGGTACGGTCTTAAGTACCCAATCGACGAGGCTATCATTGGGATTAAGCATTACGAATTTGGATTTATTTTCAGATCCGCCACCCTTTGCGGCAACGTGAACGCTCACGGTATTACCGGGTACGACTTTCATGTGAACAGCGGCGGGTGTGTTGTCCCCGGTGTTTTTTCTAGCACCTAAAGGGTCAGCTACCATCGAGGGTCTTAATACGTTGTCTGGGTGCTTGTAGGCGCGCCTAACGCCCTCATTACACATATCTTCAACACTCATATTAGCTTGCCATTGCACGTCCATGCCAATGTCTACAAATAAATTAGCGATACCGGTGTCTTGGCAAATGGGACGATGGTCCATTGCGCACATACGTGAGTTAAGTAGAATTTGAGCCATCGCGTCCTTTGCAGCCGGTGACTCTTCAAGTTCGTAGGCTTTAGCTAAGGCTTGAATGTAGTCCTTAGGGTGGTAGTAGGAGATATACTGAAAAGCCGCGGCGACGCTGTCGATAAAATCGTCTTGTTTGATAAGAGCCATAAGGTAAACCTGCTAAATTGATCAGGGCTTATTGTATCAAATAGAGCGATTGATGGTGTCGTCTGTGCGATTTGAAGTACATAAATTAGGAAAAAACTGGGCTTCAAACTCATCTGCCGGCATCGGCTTGCCATATAAATAACCCTGTACGTAATCGCAGTGTAAGCTTTCCAACAAGACTTTTTGTTCGACTGTTTCAACACCCTCGGCAATTACCTCGACGCCCATGCTATGCGCTAAAATAATAATGGTTCGGATAATATCAGCGTCCACTTTATCAACCAAACTATTGTTGACAAAGGTACGGTCAATTTTTAATAAATTGATCGGGAAACGTTTTAAATAGCTTAAAGAAGAGTAACCGGTACCAAAGTCATCAATCGCCAATTTAATACCCAATGACTTGAAGACCTCGAGTTTTTCAATCGCTAATTCTTCGTTGTTCATAACAGAGCTTTCGGTGATTTCAAGTTCCAGTAAATGGCTAGGTAACTGAGTGGCTTTAACAATGGATGAGACGGTATCAACAATGTTGTCGTCTTCTAGCTGATAAGCCGACAAATTAACGGCCATGCGAACGGGTTCAATACCTTGGTCCAGCCAATCTTTAAGGCGACTACAGGCAGTGGATAAGACCCATTCGCCAATCATATGAATTTGTCCTGTTTCTTCAGATATACCAATAAAGTGATCAGGGGGGACGAGGCCTTTGTCAGGGTGTTGCCAACGTACTAAGGCTTCCATGCCTACTAGCTCACCCGTTAATAGGCTTAATTGAGGTTGGTAATAAACTTTAAGTTCATTTCTCTCAATGGCATTTCTTAAGTCGTTTTCAAGGTTGAGTCGGTGATTGATTTTGTCTTCCATCGAACGATCATAAAAAACATAGGGTACTCTGGCATCTTTCGATTGGTACATGGCTATATCAGCATTTTTTATCAAGTCGCTAATACTGTTACCATTCGATGGTGACACGCTAATACCCATGCTGGCTCCTAGGTGCATTTCTTTGCCTAAGAACACGAAAGGGCGGGTAATATTTGATTGAATCTTATTAGCGAGTTTTTCAATAACCTCGAATGATTTAATGTTAGTCAACGCAATAACGAACTCATCACCACCAAAACGCGACACAATGTCTTCTTGACGGACACTTCTTGTTAAACGTTCGGCGACGATTTTTAATAATAAATCCCCAGCTTCGTGGCCATAGGAGTCATTAACTAACTTGAAACGATTGATGTCTAAAAACATCACGGCCATTATGTTTTCTTTTTGATGGTGCTGCTCAAGTGTTTCAGCCGCCTTTACATTAAACAGCGCTCTATTCATCAAACCGGTTAAGGGGTCTTTATGTTCTAAATCGGTAATTTGTTTTTCAGTGCTTTTAACCGATAGCAGACGTTGTATTCTTAAATTAAATAGTGATGTGTTGATCGGTTTAGATAAATAGTCGCTTGCACCTGAGGCAAACGCTCGGTTGATAGACGCCTCGTTATCTAAGGCAGTCAAAATGATAATTGGAATGTCTGTTTGGCCAAATTGTTCGGTCATTTTTTTGCAAGTCTCGAAACCATCCATACCTGGCATAACGGCGTCTAAAATGACTAAATCCGGTTTAAGACGTTCACAATACATCAATGCTTGTTCGCCATTAACCACTTCATCGACAAGGTAACCTTGTTTTTCTAAATTTGTTTTAATGTTATGTCGTGAATTACGGTCATCGTCCACCAGTAAAATCTTATTTTTTTCCTTAGGCTGATTAATTTGTGGCACCGCACGTTCAGTCGTTTTTTTAGGGTTGATTTTTAAAGCAATCGCTTTTGTTGCGCGTTCGGCTTCAAATAATACCGTCTCGTGTAGTAGAGCTAAATCCGCTATGTTTTTATCATTACAGGCTAACTCTAAGGCATGACAAGCTTCATTTAGTTTTAATGCGCCGAAACTCCCGGCGGTACTTTTTATCGTGTGGGCAGCACAGCTTATCTGTACGAGGTCTGTTGTCGCAAAGCCTGATTCCAACCGTTTTAAGTAACTGGGCATGTCCTCATGAAATAAGCTCAATATAGTCGAGATGTCGGCGCCCAAGTTGTCGTTTAGATAGTTAAAGGTCTTTTCGTCTATAACATCACTATTATCATTAAGCGATGACTCGTCGTTATCGATGAGGGTGATTTCATCTTCATCAGTGTTTAGCCAACGGCTTAACAAATCACCTAATAAGTCTAATTTAAGCGGTTTTGACATAAAGTCATCCATACCGACAGCCAAACATTTTTCCCTGTCACCGTTTTGCTTATTGGCTGTCATGGCAACGATCGGTGTACGTAAGCCTCCTTGAATCTCAAGTTGCCGAAGTTGGTAAGTCGCTTCATAACCATCCATTTCTGGCATTTGACAGTCCATAAAGATTAAGTCGAATGTGTGATGTGACGCCATCTCAATAGCTTCTAAACCATTGTTGGCGATACTAACAGTGCATTTCAAACGCGCTAACATTGCTTTTGCAACCAATTGATTGGCACGATTATCTTCAACGACCAAAATGTGTGCATGATCAAATGCTGCCGCAGCTTTGTTGTTGTCGGGGTTAGAGAGGTCTACATCTGCTGTTGATTTCAGGGGTAAATGGTTGGTTAAATGGTAGATTAAATCAGCCTCTCTGACCGGTTTTGTGACATAACCAGAATTCAATTGGGCTTGTTCTATTTCATCTTCGTTGATATGGCGGTTAATGGTCAGAATAACCTTGGTGGCCTTTAACTCTTGGTCGTCATGAATGAATTTTGTCAGTGCGGATTGTCTAATACCTGAGCGCAGCTCATCTATGATGATGTAGTCGTAGGGTAACTGCTGTTTTATAGCCTGACGCATCAATTCGAGCGCTGAAGCACCGTTGTCTACAAAGTCCGCTGGGTATGCTAAAGTTTTTAAATGTTGTGCCATAAACCGACGGCACAACAGGTTGTCACCAACGTACAATAATTTGTTTTCCCGCGCGTGAATGTATTCTATAGCCGCAAGATTAGAGTTAATACTATCGTCTGCTTCTACTTCTATAGTAAACCAAAAAGTACTGCCTTCATTTGGGGTGCTCTCTAATCCGATTTCGCCACCAAATAAAGTGACCAATTGACGGCATATAGCCAACCCTAAACCGGTACCACCGTATTCTCTGGTTGTAGAACTATCGGCTTGAGCAAAGGCATCGAATACTTTTTGCTGTGCCTCTAGGGGTATACCAATGCCGGTATCAGTTATTTTAAATAAGAGCGACACTGAGTCTTCTTTGCCTTGGTGTTTCGACACAGTGACACTAACGTCACCTTGCTTGGTAAACTTAATCGCGTTGCCTAACAAATTATGTAAAATTTGTTGTAGCCTCACGTTGTCAGAAATTAACTGTTTGGGTACGTCGTCTTCTATAAAGTAAGCCAGAGAGATGTTTTTTTGTTGGGCTTGTGGACTTAATAGAACAATAAAGTCTTCTAAGGTGTCGCGTAGGTTGAATGATTTCGTATTTAACTGGATATCTTTTTGATCATAAACTGAAAAATCTAACACATCGTCAATCAATTCTAGTAGGGCGTTCGCACTGGATGAGGCGACTTCTAAATAATCTTTTTGTTGTACCGTTAGGCTCATTTCACTCAATAGCTCCAGCATGCCTGAGATGCCATTTAACGGTGTTCTAAGCTCATGGCTCACGTTTGCAGCAAATTCACCTTTTATTTTTGCGGCCTCTAAGGCTAAATCGCGTGTTTTTAATAGTTCATCTTCACGCTTTTCAAGAATCCTCATGAGGTTATTAAATGCCAGTTCCATGTCCACAATATCTTGTGTACCACCAATATTAGCTCGAAGTTTGGTGCCACCATCGGCCGCTTTTTGCATGTCTTCGGCAAGATTCTGCAGGGGCTTAGTGACTCGATTAGTAATGGTCAGCAAGGCCCATAATAAAATGCTTGCTAAAACGCCGATAACGATTAAATTGTATTTATAAAAATCATTTTTTAATTGTGCGAGTGCATTTTTGCTAATCACTAATTGCACGTAACCTAAGAGTTGGGGCTCAAAGTTTTCGTCTGCAAAGGGGGATATTTCAGCGTCCGTTGTGCTATAGACTGGGCTAGTTAATATCCACGCCTGTTCACTTTCATGGTGGATGGCTACCGGATTTGCAGATGGGGTTAAGGGTAATAATTCTAAACTGATATCACTGAGTGATATAGCTTGCGTATTTTCATTATAAATGCCGGCTGCTTCAACGTCGGGGAAAGACAAAATAGATGATATGACAAGTTGCGCTTCATCCTCGCTTTGGTACAGCAAGGCCAAACGACTTCTATTAGCAAAAGAGTCTAGAAGCTGAACCCCTGTTTTACTTAAGCTTTCTTTAACTGTTTGTGTAGAAAGGTTTGATGTTATCAGCGTAGCAATGGCGATCAGCAATACGGTGCCAACCACATAAGTAGTCGCAAGTAAGTTTTTAAAACTAGACCGGATGAGTGAATTTATGAATGAGTTAATCATTTGCTATTTTTCCTTGGGTAAACCAAAGCGAACTTACTTTCCTGCGAGGGGCTAATAAGTAACTCAAGGTGTTTTGCAGTACGCGTGTTAACAACCAATAACTCAGACGGCATGGGTTTAATGCCAGCCGGTTGAAGCTTGACTATCTTATCAGCAGCCCTAGCTAATTCTTCACCTAGACGTACATTATCTGGCAGTATTGACAGTAAAGCACCGCGACGCACATGAGCGGGGTTGCTTGATATGACGGTTTGCGACATTTGCCAAGCGTCAGCTAAAATTTTGGGGACTAAACTTTTTTCATCCAACGTTGGTTCATGCTGTAAAAGCCATAGGGCATTAAAGGCGGTGTTTTCCGTTTTAGCGATTTTCCGATACGCAGAAGCGGCTTGTTTCGTGTTA
>JAGPVU010000191.1 GCA_018066825.1 Cycloclasticus sp. | reverse complement strand
ATTTGGCACCTCGGGCCAAGCCAGCCGTATTAAACCCATCGATTTAGAAACAATGGTCAACCGCTACCAAACTGGAGAGCTTAACCCTATCATTAAGTAATGATAAAACTCGCCTTGTTGGATGGCTAATAACCGCACCGTTGTTCTAAGGTTAATTTACCCAGGAGACCGTATGCGCCAACTTAGTATGATTTTTATACTCGCTCTTATCGTTGCGATTGTTGGCTATTACAACTTTTCCGGACCCAGTGTTGACCCTCAATTATTACAAATTGCTAACCATAATTACCTCGAGCCTACCAATACTACCTGCCCAACCACGCCCAGTGGTAAGGCAGGTAGTATTGACGACAATGTAACGGCCACCGGCGCTCGTTATAACCTGCGTACGCCAACTAATTATCAGGCGTCCGTTGCACACCCTTTATTGGTTGTTTTTGCCCCTGCTGGAACTAGCGCAAAACGGTCTGAGCGCTTAACCCACTTGACTCAACAAGCAACCGAAAAAGGTTTTAT
This sequence comes from Cycloclasticus sp., assembly GCA_018066825.1. Classification (GTDB taxonomy): domain Bacteria; phylum Pseudomonadota; class Gammaproteobacteria; order Methylococcales; family Cycloclasticaceae; genus Cycloclasticus. Next base: position 10,972 of record JAGPVU010000191.1, on the reverse strand, counting down.
TATTGCTTATGCCAATAATATACGGCTGTCGCTCAAGGCAATTGAAACGCTCGCCTCCATTCCTGAGGATATTCAACAAAAATGGTGTATTGACCCTGATCGTATTTATTATACAGGGCACTCTGATGGTGGAACTATTTCACACGCCTTAAGCTTTCTACCCGACTCAACCGCTAAACCAACGGCCATTGCCCCTAGCGCAGCAGGGCTAGACGCAGTAAGCCTAAAGCAGTACCCCTGCCCTGCACCGACAGCCGTCATGGTGTTTCATAATACCGACGATTCACACTTCGACGGCTTTGGCAGGCAAGCAGCCAATTGGTGGGCTAGTTGTAATCAATGCTCGGATGAATTAACTGCGGTTGATCAAGAAGGCTGCCGTCGCTACAAGGCTTGCCCTTCAACACGCGCTCAAACTTACTATTGCGAGACACCAGGAACACATGCCGACTGGCCTAATAAAAACACCTTAATGCTTGATTTTTTCACCCAGCATTAATCGACTTTAATCATGAAAAACCGCATGATCGCTGTTTTATTCGTCTTATTATTGATTGGTTTGACCAACCTGTACTGGCCTGAAACGTACGCAAGCAGGCTGGCACTCCCTTTCAAAAAAACCGATAACAGCGGCCTAGTTATCAACAAACTAAGCATTAATAAGCACTATACGCTGTCTGTATACGCCGATAATGTACCCGGTGTACGCACCATGGTGGTCACCGACCATGGAGATCTAATCATCACCCAATCTAACAGCGGCACTTTGTCGTTGATTTTAAAAGGTGCGGCCGATGGCAAGCGCTTACTTTTAGCTGAAGGCCTAAATAGACCTCATGGTCTAGCCTTGCACGACGGTTTTTTATACCTAGCTGAAACTAATACCGTATTACGCATTGCATATGACAGCCAGCAACAAAAATTTAGCGGCAAGCCTGTCAGCCTGATAAAAAACAGCTTCCCTAGTGGCGGCAACCATTGGACTAGAACCGTTAAAATTAGCCCCGATAATAAACTGTTTGTTAGCGTAGGCTCCAGCTGTAATGTCTGTATCGAACGCTCGTCCATGCGAGCGAGTATTATTCAATATGAGTTAGATGGTAGCAAACCAGCGTTATACGCCGAAGGGTTAAGAAATACCGTTGGGTTTGATTGGCACCCAGTCAATCACTTGATGTATGGGGTTGATAATGGCCGTGACTTACTGGGTGATGACATGCCGCCTGAAGAGCTCAATCAAATCAATCAAGGGCAACACTATGGCTGGCCTTTTTATTACGGCAATAACGACATCGATACCGCGTTTAGTAAACCGCTTCCTACCCGCTTAACGCCCATGCCAGCCCAACATTTTTTTACTGCGCATAGCGCGCCGCTGAGCTTACTATTTTTACGCCACAACCCACGCTTACCGAATACCGCACTTGTCACGTTACACGGCTCTTGGAATAGGTCAAAAAAATCTGGTTATAAGGTGGTCGCTGTGTCTTTTTTAGCCGATGGTTCGATTGAGCAGACAGATTTTTTAAGCGGTTTTTTACAACCCAATGGTCGTGTCTTAGGTCGCCCTGTTGACCTTGTGGAAGATAAGGCAGGCAATATCTACATCAGTGATGATTACGCCGGCCGCATCTACAAAGCCACGCCAAATAATCCATAATAAACGCTGCAATTAGTGACTACAAAGGAGTCGCTGCCGACTTAGGCCTTACGCGCTGAAAACACCCCATAACACCCCGCGCCTTTATGTAACACGTGGTATTGGCCAAAGCAGGCATTAAAATTACCACTTTGAACGGCGCTTCTTAACCCCGTCCAACTCATTATCTTTTCCATCGGATAGGTTAACCATGCCGTGTAATAAAGCCGCTTCGAAGATGGCAAGGTCTGGCTAGTGATGTCTCGGTATGCAATATTAGAAAACCCGGCGGTCGACAGGTAGCTATTAAACTCATCTGCTGTGGCCATATTCGGCATCGACCAACCATTTAAAACTTTCAACACCTGCCGCCATTGTTGTGGCGTCAACTCTCGATTGTTGGCAAAACCATCGGCTACCGCAAAACCACCGCCTTGGCGTAACAACCTAAACGCTTCTTTGACAAAATCAGACTTTTTTAACGCATAACATACGCTTTCAAGTCCCCATATATGGTCAAAACTTTCGTCATTGAATGATGTTTGCGTGTAATCTTCTAACTGAAAGTTAACTAAATGTTCGACCCCACGTTTTTTTGCATTTTTTATCGCCTGCTCAATTTGCTGAGGCGCAATAGTAATCCCTGTCACTTTTACCCCAAACGTTTCGGCCAACCAAATCGAACTACCACCCACCCCACAACCTGCGTCTAACACATGGTCTCCGGGTTTTAGGTCCAACGTTTTAGCCAGCATAACGTTCATTTGGATTAACGAATCACTGTGTGAACGTGTTTCCTCTGTCCAGTAACCATAATGTATGGCTAAGTTTTTCGCATTCATCCATGACGTTCTGTAGTCCCAGTAACTTTGGTCATAATAATCGGCGATATCGTCGTTCAAACCCTCACCACGGTGGGTGCGGTGATCAACGTCAGGTTTAACAAAAACAGTCTCTTTGTTTTGTTTGTTTTGCGCCATTTAACTGATCACCCACGAGATGAAAAAGTACCTAAGAAATTTACCGAGCAATATAAAGCCTAACGATTTGATAACATTTAATTTAGCCCAACCCGCGGCTAAACAAAGCACATCACCAATCAGCGGCAACCAACTCAGTAATAAGGCAACGCTGCCATAACGTTCAATGAAGGCCTGCGCTTTCGTAAAATTTTTCTTGGTATTGAGTTTAGTAGCAAATTTTGACGATGCAAAATAAGCCATATAGTAGGTCGTCAAGGCACCTAGGGTATTGCCACAGCTTGCTACCAGTACATAATAAAACGACTGTTTTTGATTTTCATGAATCAAATAAACCAGCACCGCTTCCGAACCACCAGGAGCTAAGGTTGACGACACAAACGAACTAACAAACAAGCCCAAAGTACCATAGGTTTCCACCAACTCACTGAACATCATACCGTTAGCTTATTTTTTAAGCCTGAGATATAAAAACAAGCACGAAGCAAAACCTAAAAGAAACAGAAACGATATCAGCAGTATATTTTGAAAACCAAAGTCCAAGGCATACCGGTCTTTATTCAACTGACCTGACACACCCGGAATGGACGGTAAATCGCCGTTACCCCCTCCCACTTTCACTTGCGCCTTCATGCCTTTTTCCATGTGTTGTGCCACGTCACAATGGGCTAAATACGTCTCTTCGGTATTCGGTGTAATAAACGTACCCTGAACCTCACCTTCCCCATACAGTTCCATATGAAACATCCCTTGTGGATGCAAATAGGTGGGTAGACCATGGATCATAAATTGGTGGCGAATCTGATCTTCATTGATAAAATTAACGGTAACGCGTGTACAACGTGGAAAACTAAACGAGTGCTGATCGTAACCAAAAATTGTACCCGGAAAAGCTTTAGCGTATTCGTGCCCTGCTTTAACCGTGACACTTTGTTCGCCGGCAATGCTGCCACATCCTTGCGGCAATTGTTGTGTATTTTCGTTCATCACCATGCCCCAATCACCCATTCGCATGCTAGCCTGTGAGACTGACGTTAGCAACAAAAGTGTGATAAGTAGTGCTCCAGCGCGTTTAATCATGATCGGTATTGTTTCGTTTTATAAACATTGCGCACAGGCCATTCGTTAATCGTACAAACAGCAACACAATAAGGCCGAACAACACACCCAGTACGATAATTAATAACACCGCTTTATAAGAACCAACTTTAGCCTCAGCAACGTCATCAAAAAATCCGAAGGGATCTGCCGCACTCCATGTCGCTAATTTTCCTTGGTAGTACTCAGGGTTAAAATAAGCCCTCAGGTCCTCACCTTGCGTGGTAGCCATGGCATTTTTATTGAGGTACTTCCTGTACACGATTTGTGAAATATTACCCCCAGGTGCTACTCCATCGGTCGTTATTGCACGCTCTGAATGATCGTGCATTAACCAAACACCTTCACCGTAACTGTTTACACCATTGTCCTTAGTATACAAATCTAAATCGATTCGTTGCGCGGGCGATACGCTATACACATCCCGAGTTATTTGCGCCAAGGGATTTACATCAACGCCGTCGTAGGCAGTTATGGTCGCCTTATGGCCGTGGGTATGTAAGGCTAAAATTTCTGGGCTACCATTTAAAACCCGTAATTTGATATGTTGATTCGGCTCAACCGTGATCAATGACTCTCTTAAGGTATACGGGAATGATCGCCCATTTAGTAAAAAATAGTCGTCTGTCCCATCCGTAATATCGTATATACGATTCATTCTTTTTGCTAATTGGCGCGGATCATTGGATGTTTGAATTAAATTATTCAACGAGGTATCCATCGCCTGATAGTGCAGATCGTATTCCTGCGCGTAATTTTCAAGCACGCCTTGCGAGGGTTTTCTGACTTTACCCGCCCCTACATTAAACGTTTGCACCCAGTTATTGGGTTTATTTTCTTCAACAATAAACAAGCCTTGCAAGCCCATCATATAATGAACTTGGACTTGCACATGGCAGTGGTAATGCATGGTACCGGCATGGCGCGGTTTAATTTTATAAACTTTATGCTCTCCAGGCATCGTCAGCTTTTCATTGGTTTGAGGCACACCGTCATACTCATAACTATGGTCAACCCCATGCAAATGAATGGTATGGGGGAAATAGTGCGTATTTTCTAGAATTAAGGTCACGTTATCACCCGCTTCCACCCGAATCGGTGCTGAAGGTAATCGAAGCAAATGATTAGCCCTTAGGTCTAATCGATTAACCGTTGCCATGCCACGGCTTTTAGGTGCAAAAACCCATGCGCCCGGCGTGATCCCTGGCGCTATTTCATACCCAGGAATCAGTGCCGTGCCATCCGGTGATCGACCATTTAATTCGGCCACTTCAACGCGAATAACAATATCGTCTGGGTCACCGTCTCCATCTCTATCATTACTTTTAACGACGGCATCATCGGCCAGTTGTGTACGCATTAGCACCGGCATAATGACATTATTTGTCCCTCTGACAAAGGCCGCCACCTCGTAAGGGTTATCTGGATTACACGCATCAGATGCTTGAATATCTATACCACCTATCGTGTAGGCCTTGCGCCATTCAGGGTATTGTTCGTCACATACGGTTATTTCTTCAAGGTCTGGTTTAGGTTTTGAAATAGGCGCTGCTTGGTAGGCAGGCATTCCTAAGTAGTCAAAAAATCTGGCATAAACCAGTGATGGGTCATAAAGTAGAACAGCAACAAGTCCCAAGACAATTGAACTGATGAGCAAACTAGGTACTGAAAAAAGCCGCATCTTAAACGTCAATTTTTTACTCCTTTACCTTCGTATCACGGTTTTTAACCGGCTCTTTCCGCGAAAACCAATACATTAGAAAGGCAAACGAAACTAAAATTATCAGTGGAAGCTGCATTGCATCGGGAATAAACCCCTGTTCGTAACCGACAGAGAAAGGGAAGCGTGAAATGTGTTTTTCATTGCCCCCTTCGACGACCACGTAACCCACAAAGTGACCCTTTTCTTTAAACTCTTGGCTAATTTTCATCGTACCTGAAGGGTAAATTTTTGCGGGGATTTCAAAAAACGCCTTTGCTGCTAACTCGGCTTCATTAACCATCGCATCATCCGCTGTACCAAGCGCTGCTTTATCAGCATTAATTACTTTAAAACTGACCGTCATACCCAGCAACTTACGGTCAATAAAATCCAGCACGATAATAGATTTCCCAATATTGGGCATATCGTCACAAAACTGTTCCGACAAATTATTTTCCGGCTGGTAACCTGAAAACCCCATCAAATAAGGCCCAACGCTTAATTTGCATTCGTTACCATCATTTGACACACCCCCATGCCCCCATACCAGTGTTGTGGTAACTAACAGTAACGCCGCGCAGATAGACTTAATCATTAAATTTTCCTTGATATGAACACTAATAAATTCCCCTTGATTATATAAAAAAAAACCTGCCGCATGGGGTTTATGTTGCTCAACTGCTAAATCTACAACGTTGTTTAATAATGCGCTAGTTATCTAAGCTAAACCCTCATTTCAAAAACTAAATTAAGCAGTGCTTTTATTTTAGCCAACTATCATTTTAATCACCTATTATGACCGCATACATACAACAATATTCTTGTAATTCGTCTAGACTTGCTAACATGTATAAACGCCTTTTATGCCGTCTTATTGTTGCCTACATCATCCTTTGTGCTTTTTCGAGCTGCTCAAGAAACCTAAACGCACTCGACACTGTTATCGAACGAGGAGAACTGGTCGTATTAACACGTGTTGATCCAACCACTTATTTTTTAAACGACGGCACTGCCACGGGGTTCGAATACGAGTTAGCCTCGTTGTTTGCCGATAAACTTGGGGTTAACGTTCGCTTTATCTTTCCGACAGAATTTCAGAACATTCTTCAGTTATCAGCGGCACACGAGGCAGACTTTGCCGCCGCTGGTTTAAGCATTACGCCGCAGCGAGAACAAAACCTCAGATTTACCCCAGCCTACTATGAAGTCACCCAACAACTGATCTATCATTACCGAACCCGCCGCCCTAAATCAATTAAGTCACTAAGAAGCCCATTTTTTGACGTGATAAGAGGATCAAGCCATTCTGAAAACTTACGCCAACTACAACTCAAAAGACCCGCGTTACAATGGGGCGAGATTAGTCAAACGACTGTTTTTGAACTTGTCTCCATGGTTAATGATGGCTTACTCGATTACACCATTGCCGATTCCAATCAATTTCAGCTTATTCGCGGCCAATTTCCGGAGCTTAATGCTGCGTTCAATATTGCAGAAACTGAAAAAATCGCTTGGGCGTTTCCAAAAAATAACGATATGAGTTTATATAATGCCGCTGTTAGCTTCCTAGATGAACTGAAAAAAGAGGGTTCCTTACAACAACTACAAGATCAGTTTTTTGGCTATTCAAAAGCCCTCAACTATGTCGGCCTTTGCACGTTTAGCGCTCACCAACAAAGTCGCCTTCCCAAGCTTAAAGCCTTTTTTCAGACGTCTGCGTCTAAATATAAATTAGATTGGAAGCTGTTAGCCGCCGTTGCATATCAAGAATCACATTGGGATCGTCATGCCGTATCGCCCACGGGTGTACGGGGTATTATGATGCTAACCAAACCCACTGCTAAACAAATGGGCGTTACTAATCGGCTTGACCCTGCGCAAAGCATTAAGGGTGGCGCACGGTATCTCGCCTCAAGAATTAAAAAAATACCTGAACGAATTGCCGAACCGGACCGTACCTGGATGGCGCTAGCTTCATATAATATTGGCTTTGGCCACCTTGAAGACGCACGCGTATTAACCCAACAACAAGGGGGAGACCCTGACCGCTGGGTTGAAGTAAAAAAACGCTTACCCTTGCTGGAAAAAAAGAAGTGGTATGCACAAACGAAATACGGCTATGCCCGCGGCACAGAAGCACTAAAATATGTAGAGAATGTTCGTCATTACTACAGAACATTATCTAGAACTAGCAAACAAAACCGTGCACTTAATAAACAGAAACCGAATGGCGGTGCCTTACATATCCAGCCCCCGGCGCTATAGTGGTCTAAGTACCTCTTTAAGCCAGTCTATAGAACAGTCAAACACAGCCTCTTTTTCCGTTTCATGTTGTAACTCATGAAAAAGGCCTGGCCATATAACTAACTCGCAACGCTTTCCGGCTTTTGCTGCCAGCAATTCACTTGCTTGATGACACGTTACTTTATCTGCATCACCGTGCATCACCAACAAAGGAAAGTCAATTACGCGCATAGTATCTAATAAATAACGGCCTTGTTTTAATAACTGTAGCCCTAATCCGGCAGACAAGCTGTTATGGACCAAAGGATCAGCAATATACTCCTTCAATACGCGAGGGTCCTTTGATAAAGCCTCAACCGGCACTTCATTCGATAACAGCACCGTGGGCCAAAGAGCTTGCAGATAACCCGCCAGTATTAACTTCCATTTAGGCGGCTCAAAAGCCGGTTTTAAAAATGCTGAACTCAATACCACCGCCCTGTTAACTGCTGGATAATTGAGTGCGTAACTTAGCGTTATCATGCCGCCTAAACTGTGCCCATAAACCCCGTAGGGCTGCTGCATATTAATCCCGGATTCGTGACGCAAAAAATGATCTACGTCTTTAATGAGGTCATTAAAATACTCACTATGCCCGCGTCGCCCTTGCGAAAGACCGTGCCCTCTTAGATCAAACGCGTGAACATCTATCCCACGAGAAACAAAGTAGTTAGCCAATGCAGAGTAACGACCACTGTGCTCGCCTAAACCATGAACCAAGCAGATGACGTAAGGTGATTTAACAGCTGCTGACCAATGAATACCGTGCATACGCGTTCCGTCAAAGGTCGTCCATTCAGTTATTCTTTCAATCACCGCTGTTTGCATGAAGTTATGTTTGAAAAGTCTGATAGGCGGGCTAAAGACTAACGCCGGCGCTTAAAAAAGTCGCTTAATAAGGTCGCGCATTCGGAGTCTAATATCCCACCCGTCCATTCGATGTGGTGATTCGCGTAATCCGCCTTAGCAAGATGTAGGGCGCTACAGATAGCTCCACGCTTTGGGTCAGTCGCAGCAAAAACAACACGTTTAATCCTCGCGTGTTGTATTGCACCCATACACATCACACAAGGTTCAAGTGTCACGTATAAAGTACAGTCGACTAAACGGTAGTTTTGCAAATGCTGACTTGCTTCACGAATGGCTATAATTTCGGCGTGCGCTGTTGGGTCTGCATTTTGAATCGGCCGATTGTAGCCTTCGGCAATACACTGATCTTGCTTTACAATCAGCGCACCAACGGGCACTTCGCCCAATACTTCTGCTTTTTGTGCCAGCTCAATGGCTCGCCGCATCCATACCTGATCATCCATAAGCAATAATTAGTCCCAATCGGTTATTAATAACCGATGAACATTTGGTATTAGCGCAGGCTTATTAAGAGTCGTAAGTGTCAACAGCATGTAAAAAATCGTTAGGTTTCTTAAAGAAATATAATACGCTATTATTTAACTCGCTGGTGTAAGGCTTGCGCTTGTTGTAAAAAAATCGGCTGCCGAGGTTTTATTTCTAGGTCATGTCAACGTTGTAGGTTATTGCTTAAGTTGTCTTATAGTGCGAAAAACCGTCTTTTACCTTTGGCTAACTACGGCACATACAGATCATTAGTACTGCCGCTTAATCACCGCTAGCACCTCGGTCGTGATGACCGAGGTGCCCGAAGTAACGGCTGCTTTTGATAGCTCAACGGTACAACGATTACTATTCGTTGCCTTTAGCCGCATCTTGAATATTTTCACCGGCCGCTTCGATTTTTTCACCCAGCTTTTGTGTTGCCTGGTCCATTTCCTTGCCCGCTTTCTCTATTGGACCTTCATTTCCTTCACAACCAGATAGACCGACAAAAAAGGCACCCATAATAATGGCTGCTATAAGTGGTTTGATTAATTTTTTCATGTATATTCCCTTGTTAATTTACTTGCCCATAATTAAGCTCAGCTGTGTCGATTACGCTGGCTGCAGATATAGCTGCCCTGCTTACGAAAATCGCAGTCTATTTTCAAACTTTACCTTTGTCTTATTGATCAGTCTGTACGGCATCGCACGCACTGAATAAATACTATATGATGCACTAAACACTATACAGTTGAGCAATTTCGCGGTTACTGATAGCACGGAGCTCACCCATGCACGACCAGCACTCTCCTATCCAGAACCACTTGCTCGCCGCTCTAACAATACAAGAACGAGAACGCCTGATTCCTCACCTTGAACTGGTACCGATGCCGCTAGGCAATATCCTTTACGAATCCGGCAACGAGTTGCGTCATGTCTATTTTCCAACTACCGCCATTGTCTCCCTATTGTATGTCATGCTCGATGGCGCCTCGGCCGAGATAGCTGTTGTTGGCAACGAAGGCATTATCGGCGTAGCCCTGTTTATGGGCGGCGAAACCATGCCCAATCGCGCCGTTGTACAAAGCGCAGGTCACGCCTACCGGTTAAAAGGGCCTCTGCTAAAACAGGAATTTAATCGCTCCGGCGATCTCCAACACTTGCTGCTGCGCTACACTCAAGCCCTACTAACACAAATGGCACAAACCGCCGTGTGCAATCGACACCACTCCCTCGACCAGCAGCTTTGTCGCTGGCTATTATTAAGCTTCGATCGTTTACTATCCAACGAATTGATCATGACTCAGGAATTGATTGCCAATATGCTCGGCGTACGCCGCGAAGGCGTCACCGAGGCTGCCGGCAACTTGCAAAAAGCTGGGTTGATCGTTTATCGCCGTGGTCACATTACCTTGGTCAACCGCGCAGGCCTGGAGGCGAGAACATGCGAGTGCTATGCCGTAGTCAAAAAAGAATTTGGCCGACTGCTACCTGAAATAAAAACGCCTTAATTACGCGTCTATCAAGACAAAACCATCTTTCGTTACTTGGAAACTGTCCTGCGACATATGCACTTTAAGCACACTATCATGTCTATACTGAGCTTAGAGAGGGGCGCTCCCTAGGTCAAAAATAAACTTTAGTGACAAGTTGTAGCACTCATCACATCAGCCAGCGTTTTTTCATCAGCCAGTAGGAAAGAGAAAACATCAACGATCCAAGCAGCAGCAGATAGCCCCCCTCAAAAGCCATATCAGTCACCCTAGCATTTTCTAAAAGAATAGCCTGGAGCGGCTTGAACAATTGATATGAGGGCAAAAAAGGTGCAATGGCCGTTAATTTTTGTGACACATCGGCCATCGCAGACGGAAGCAGGTGTGGTAAAAAAAAGATAACACCTAGCGTTCTAGCGCTTGCCTGAGTACGACAAAGGAA
>JAGPVU010000146.1 GCA_018066825.1 Cycloclasticus sp. | reverse complement strand
ACTGGATGGACTTGCAAGAAAACGATATACATTGGACTTTATCCGATACGGGCTGGGCTAAAGCAGCTTGGGGTATGTTGTATGCACCGTGGCAAATGGGTGCGGCGATGGTGTTGTTTAATGGTACGGGGTTTGACGCCGAACTACACCTTAAGCTGATTGCGCAGCTGGGTGTTACAACTTTTTGTGCGCCACCCACGGTATACCGTGTGTTCGCCCAAATGGACTTATCGCAATATAATTTAAGCTCAATTCGTCACGCTATTGGTGCTGGCGAACCGTTAAATCCAGAAGTAATCAAAGTTTGGAAGCAGGCCACCGGCGCCAATATTTACGACGGTTACGGGCAAACTGAGACCATCAACATTGTCGCTAATTACCCCTGTATGCCTGTTAAACCAGGGTCTATGGGTAAACCTGTGCCAGGCGTAGATGTCCAAATTGTTGACGAGGTAGGGCGGATCGCCGAGGTGGATACCATCGGTCACATTGCTATTCGTATTACCGATCCTCTACAACCGGGCATGTTCCCAGGCTATTGGGAAGACCAACAAGCCACCGACAACTGTTTTAAAAATGGCTGGTACCTTACCGGTGATAATGGAACGGTAGATGCTGACGGGTATTTTTGGTTTGTGGGCCGGTCAGACGACATTATTACTTCATCAGGGTATCGAATAAGCCCATTTGAAGTTGAAAGTTCATTACTTGAACATCCCGCCGTACTTGAATCCGCAGCAATAGGTAAACCTGATGAGATGCGCGGTGAGATTGTTAAGGCGTTTATTATTTTAGCGGCGGGCTATCAAGCCAGTGATGCCTTAACGCTTGAGATTCAAACCTTTATGAAACATCACACGGCGCCGTATAAATACCCGCGTGAAATCGAATACGTAGAATCGTTGCCAAAAACAATTTCCGGCAAAATTAGACGTGTTGAATTAAGACAGAATAGCTAGGAGAAAACATGTCAGCAGCTGCTAAAACAATGATAGACCCATCGAAGATAAAAAAATATGCCGCTACCAACCACGTTAGGTTTGTAACGGCCGCTAGTTTATTTGATGGTCACGATGCCGCTATTAATATCATGCGTCGAATTTTACAATCGACTGGCGCCGAAGTCATTCACTTAGGGCACAACCGCTCGGTGCAGGAAGTGGTAGACGCAGCCATTCAAGAGGACGCTCACGGTATCGCGATCAGCTCTTATCAAGGAGGGCATGTCGAATATTTTAAATACATGATCGACCTACTAAACGAAAAAGGTGCCTCGCACATTAAAGTTTTTGGTGGCGGTGGCGGGGTAATCGTAGCGGAAGAAATTGCCGAATTGCACGCCTATGGTGTATCGCATATTTTCAGTCCAGAAGACGGTCAATCCATGCAGTTGCAAGGCATCATTAATCAAATGATCGAGACTGCGGATTACGATTTAACCAAATTGTCTGTGCCAAAAAAACTCGATGCATTGACCGATAACGGTTATGTAAATTTGGCTCGTTTGATTACGGCGTTAGATGAAGATGGTTTAGCTAATGAGGAAGTGGCCGCATTAAAAAAACAAGCGGCTGCGTACGAAAAAACGCCCGTGCTGGGCATTACCGGTACCGGTGGCGCTGGTAAGTCATCATTAACAGATGAGCTGATCCGGCGCTTCAATCTTGAGCTGGAACACTTAAAAATCGCCATCATTGCGATCGACCCAACCAAACGTAAAACAGGCGGTGCACTACTAGGCGATCGCATCCGCATGAACGCGATTAACCACCCGAATATTTATTTTCGCTCGATTGCCACCCGCGATACTAAAGGTGAAGTACCTGAAGCGCTTCCTAATATCATTAACGCTTGCAAGGTGGCCGAATTTGATTTAATTATCGTCGAAACGCCGGGTATCGGGCAAGGCGATGCGGGTATCGTGCCTTACGTCAATACGTCTATGTACGTGATGACACCTGAGTTTGGCGCTGCCAGTCAATTAGAAAAAATTGATATGTTGGATTTTGCCGACTTGGTGGTCATCAATAAATTTGACCGTAAAGGCAGTGAAGACGCGCACCGCGATGTTAGAAAACAATACCAACGCAATCACGAGCTATTCACTACAGCTGCTGAAGATTTGCCTGTCTATGGCACCATCGCGTCTAAGTTTAACGACGATGGGGTAACCGCCTTGTATCAAGGGGTATTGAGCACGTTTGCAGCAAAACAGCTAAATTGTTGGCAAGGTGATTTTTTTGACAAAGTAGCCAGTAAGCAATCTACGACAAGAACCTCAATTATCGCTGCAGAACGGCAACGTTATTTGGCAGAAATAGCCGAAACGGTGCGCGATTATCACACAACCGTCAAACAACAAGTGGTGTTGGCAAGAGAACGCCAACAGTTGATTGAAGCGCAGCGAATGTTGGGTGAAAGTGGTGACTTAAACGCAGCGTTTAAACAACAGATCGATAAACGTGAAGAACGCCTAGACCCACGCTGTAAAAAACTGTTAGATGCTTGGCAGGACCTTAGAGAGGCCTACAGTAAAGACACTTATACGCATCAAGTACGTGGCAAGGCTATTAGCAATACAATCGCGACCTATTCTTTATCAGGCACACGTATCCCTAAGGTGTCGACCCCAGATTTTTCAGATAATGGCGAACAATTGCGTTTTTTATTAAAAGAAAACGTACCGGGTAGTTTCCCCTTCACCGCGGGTGTATTTGGCTTTAAACGTGAAGGTGAAGACCCTGCACGAATGTTCGCCGGTGAGGGCGACCCATTTAGAACTAACCGCCGTTTTAAATACCTATCTAAAAACAGCGATGCTACTCGTTTGTCCACTGCGTTTGACTCGGTGACCCTGTACGGCAATGATCCGGGCGTAAGGCCAGACATATACGGTAAAGTCGGCAATTCAGGTGTTTCTATCGCCAGTCTAGATGATATGAAAGTGTTGTTTGATGGTTTTGATTTATGCGCACCGACAACGTCTGTATCCCTCACCATCAATGGCCCAGCACCAACCATATTAGCTTTTTTCTTAAACACAGCAATCGATCAGCAGTACGATAAGTTTAAGATAGAACACGGTAAAGAACCGAATGAGGCGGAACGAACTAAGCTTAAAGATTGGGCTTTGGCCAACGTACGCGGCACCGTTCAGGCCGATATTCTAAAAGAAGATCAAGGCCAAAATACCTGTATTTTCTCGACCGAATTCAGTTTAAAAATGATGGGCGATATTCAAGAATATTTTGTGCAAAAACAAGTACAAAACTTCTATTCGGTGTCTATTTCTGGCTATCACATTGCAGAAGCTGGCGCGAACCCGATATCGCAATTAGCTTTTACCCTATCTAACGGCTTTACTTACGTCGAAACCTATTTGTCACGTGGGATGAAAATTGACGATTTTGCGGCCAATTTATCATTCTTTTTCTCTAATGGCATGGACCCCGAGTACACAGTAATGGGACGCGTAGCGCGTCGTATTTGGGCCGTTGCCATGCGATTTAAATATGGTGCTAAGGAGCGTGGTCAAAAACTTAAGTACCATATCCAAACCTCTGGTCGTTCCTTGCACGCACAAGAGATGGACTTTAATGATATTCGTACTACCTTGCAGGCACTGATCGCGATTAATGATAACTGTAACAGCCTGCATACTAATGCCTATGATGAAGCGGTAACCACGCCAACCGAAGAATCGGTACGCCGCGCTATGGCGATCCAACTAATTATCAACAAGGAATATGGTCTGGCGAAAAATGAAAATGCCTTACAAGGCTCGTTTATTATTGATGAATTGACTGATTTAGTTGAAGAAGCCGTACTGCGTGAATTCGAGCGTATTTCAGAACGAGGTGGTGTATTAGGTGCGATGGAAACGGGTTATCAGCGCGGTAAAATTCAAGATGAATCGATGCATTACGAAATGCTTAAACACAGCGGCGAGTTACCGATTATTGGTGTAAATACGTTTGAAAACCCTAAAAGTGGTGACGTTCCAATGACCATTGAACTGGCGCGTTCAACTGAAGAGGAAAAGCAAAGCCAGTTAAGCCGTTTGCAGGCCGTTCAGAACCAAAACAAAGAACAGGCGGTTAACATGCAAGCAGCCCTACGAGATGCGGTTCAGCAAGACGTCAACGTGTTTGAGGTGTTAATGGACGCTTCACGTTACTGTACATTGGGCCAAATTACCGATACCTTTTTTGAAGTAGGGGGGCAGTACCGCCGGAATATGTAATAGGTACACCGTACTAAATTAGCTGTAAAAGAGACTCGCTTTAACGGATGTCAGTCTGACTGCATGATAGACCAGCGTCATTAAAGTAATACTATGTATGGGTCCTTTGACAGTTGGCATTGATATTGCTCCATGCTGTTCATAACCATTAAATAGTTATTACGGAGAAATGATTATGGAAATTCCTGCTGGGTTAAATATACTGCCGGCTACGCCGTCAAAGAGCGGTAACATTACGTTAATAGATAGACCTGAATCATCTAACGAATCTAGCTTTTCGAATCAGTTTGATGGCAGTGTCAAACAGTTGCAAAACAATCAAAGCAAATCTATAAAAAACGATAATAAACAAGGGCTTAATGAAAATAAATTAGGCTTGGCCGTTGACCGCGAAACAGAAACAAAGCCGTTATCAACAGATGGCATTATCACACCGTCTAAGGACGTGTTGGTAACTGAACTACCCAAAGGTTTGGAAAAACACGTGGATAACGCGGGTTTATTACAGCTTGCACCAGGCGTTTTAAACGCGATAACGGGTATTTCTGAAAAAAGGGACATTGATTTTGATCCGGCTAGCTTGTCAATAAGCGGCAATACATTGCCGCCTGCAGACGAGTTAGACTTGCAACTGGCGGAAATAAACTTGGACGGCCCGTACCCATTGCCAATAAATAATGGCATAAATTTTAATCCTTTAGGTCAGGCAGCTGAATCAGCCGCGCAAATAGCGAGCTTAACCGCTGCACATTTTGCTGACCAAAAAATGGGTATTAACGGTAAAAGTATATCGACCGACTTTTACGCTATAACGAACGCAGTATTAGCTGACGATAAACCCTTAATAAGTCAACTCAGCGATACGCTACTGGATAAGATAGTTAAGCCTACCGTTGAGTTTGGTTTGGGTGTCATCGCTAATAAAGGCGCGGTTTTAACTAATGTGAATGCAAACGCAGAGCCATTAATCAATAGTATGCAGCAACTTACAGCTGCAACACCACATACTACACCAGTTGCTACAAACTTAGATAAGCCAAGCCTGTTATTAGAAACGCCAATGAGCAATGCACGTTGGGGACAAGACTTTAATCAGCGTGTTCAATGGATGATTAATCAAGCAGTGAGTGGAGCGGAAATACGCCTTAACCCGCAACATATGGGCCCAATAGAGGTGAGGGTTTTGATGCAAAATGACCAGGCGACGATTGCCTTTTCTGCCCAACATGGCGCAACGCGGGAAGCGATTGACGCAGCATTACCGAGGTTACGTGAATTGCTAAGTGAGCAAAATGTTAACGTAGTTGACGTTGACGTGTCTCAACATTCATTTGCTGACCAGCGTGACCAGCAGGCTTTAAAGAATCAACAAGGTGCTAAGGAGTCATTGGGCGTTACCGATGAGGCTAGTGCTTTATTTGACCAAGTACCTACGGATCAAACACGTAACTATACTGGTTTATTTAGTGAGTTTGCCTAGCAGAGCCATACCTGTTTTAAGTAATTTATTTAACACGTATCTGTTTACGATGGTTTTTTGAGCGACTGGAGAATACTCTGTTTCGACTTAAGGAGTGCCTTACTCGCTAAATAAAACACCTCGACAGAGTGTTTAACAGCAGGTGCATCGTTATTTCTCAAATCATTTTCTAATTGTTTGGCAGCACTTTTGAGTAAGGCTGTGCCGCAATAAGCCGCTGAACCTTGAACTTTATGAACGATTTCCGCAGCCTTCTCGTAGTCATTGCTTGTAATATCACGGCGTATACTTTTTTGTTGTTCGGGTAGCTCCTGAAAAAACTTATCCAGTATAAAGAACATAAAATCATCGTCAGCTTTCATACTAGTTTGCGCGGCGTGGTAATCAAAAACATGTGTATCATGTACGGCTGACGATTCGTCATTAGCTTCAACATAGGGGTTGGTTTCGTAATCGTGTTCGTGCAGTAATTGATCAATTAATTTAAAAAATTCAATCTGGTCTATCGGCTTGACCAGGTAACCGTCAAACGAGCTGATGTGATGGGCCCGCTCAATACCTGAGCTGAGGTGTGCGGTTATCGCAATAGCAGGTGTTTTATAGTTTGGGTTATGCGGCTGCATACGAATTTCATGTAGGGCTTCGCTGCCCATTTTGAACGGCATTCGTAAATCAAGAAGCATTAAATTGAAGGTTTGTTTGCTGGCTAAATCGAGTGCTTCTTGGCCATTAGTTGCGCATACAACCGTGGCATTTTGTTGCTCTAATAAGTGCGTTAGTAACAACCGGTTTATTTCGTTATCGTCGGCGACTAACACAGTTAAATAACTTAAGTTAGGTAAGATCGCGTCAATCGTACTTGGGTTGATAAGCGCGTCGTAGCTTTCATTGACAGTTGTATATGGGATGTTGAAACAAAATACAGAGCCTTTACCCAGCTGACTTTTAACGCTAATGGAACCTTGCAGTGCGTCTAGAATTAATTTTGTAATCACCAGGCCTAAACCACTGCCTTGTTCGCCACTGCTGGTGTCTAGTTGAGTGAATTCTTTAAATAGTTTAGCGATATTTTGTTCACTAATGCCAATGCCTTGATCAGTGACGCACACTTCAATGTGATTGGGTTTAGGCTGGTGAGCCTTTAAGGAAACGGTAACTGTAGCGTCATGACTAAACTTGATCGCATTGTTCACTAAGTTAATTAAAATTTGGCCGAACTTTACAGGGTCTTGATTGATGAAATCAGGGGCTTTTTCATCGTATTGGTACTCTAGTGTTACTCCTCTGTTTTCTGCTTGTAATTGCAAAATTAATAAGGCATCTTCAATGGTTTTTCGTAAATGAAAGTTACTTTTTTTCACCTTGATTTTACCGGCTTCAAGTTGTGCTAAATCAAGCACCTCATTGATAATAAGGTGCAGGTTTTTGGATGAAATGAGTGAGGCGCCGATGAGTTTTTGCTGTGTCGGGTCGAGTTGGCTTGACTGAAGAATTTCGAGAAAACCAATAATCCCATTCAATGGCGTCCTGATCTCGTGACTGATGTGGGACACGAATCGCGTTTTTGCATCAATCGCTTTGACAATTTGTCGTTGCGCTGCATTAAGTCTTTCGTTTTGAAATCGAAGCTCCTGAGTGGCTTCGTCAATTTTATGTTGTAAGGTATTTTGATGGTTCTCAATTTCTGAGGCCATCTCATGGATACCGAATGTTAAAGTTGAAATTTCATCATTGCTGTCGTAGCGGATAGTAGGCAAGGAAAAATCACCTTTGGTCATGCGTTTAACATCATTCGCCAAGTGTAAAATGGGTTGACCGATGGCCTTACTCATGATGTTTGTCAGTACCGCGATGGCTAATAATAAAAGCGCAGTGATGTAGATGCTATTTAACAGGATGTTGCGTTGGCGTTGTTTAATCGATGCATAGGACAGTGATATATTGACGTAGCCAATAATGTTGTCTGTTTCGTTGATGGGTCCCACCAGTAGATTTTCAAATTCATCTGTACTTAATAATGTGCTTACCTGGATGGCCTGAGTTATTCTGGTTGACGCTTTTTTGTTTAAAGCAGTGCTGAGATCCTTCTTATGAATACTGGATAGAATAATGCCGTCGCTATCGGTGATTTCAATGGATATGATGTCGGGTTCGTTGATCACGCCGTGTAATAAGGTATCTAACGCATCGATATTGCCGGAAAAAACACTATTAACGCTGGATTCAGCAAGCGAGCTAGCCAAGTTTTGATTGGTTTTGTCCACCAGCTCATACATATCGTTGAGTCGTGAGGTGGTAAAGTAGACCGCCAAAACAACGGCTACGATGCCGGCAGGTAGCACCCCTAAGAGCAGTAGTTTTTCTCTTAGCTGTAGCCTATCGAGTAGTTTCATTGCCGCTTAAAATAGACGTTAGTTTTTGATCGCTAGGGAAGTGTAAATTTAAACTTTTAGCGACGCCTCTATTGCTGACGACCTTAAAATATTTGGGGTAGATTAAACTACGCTTTTTTTCAGCGTCTGCACTTTCAAGTAGACGCAAGCATTCTGCCAAGTGCTGAGCGAGTTGTTGTAAGGTGCTGATGGTGCCAGATAGGGCGCCGGCTTTAATAAACCCGCTAGAAAAACCGATCACAGGTGTTTTGTAGCGATAGCTGGTCAGCAGTATTTGGGACAACGTAGAGGCGTTATAAATATCGGTATCCGCGACGGCTAAAATAGCGTCAGAAGACTGGGATATGGTGTCTATTTGATAGCGAATACTCTTTGCCTCGGTGATGTATTTGTTAATGCTATACGCGTGGGGTTTTATCTGCTGTGGTAGCCAATAAGGTGACGAGTGCTCGGTTACGATAAGGCCGATATTTTTAATTGCAGGGTTAATTAACTTAATCAAGCTTAACTGCCTAGCGACCGGCTGATCTAACACGAAGAATAGGTGATTAGGCAGTACGGTCAAACAGTCGGGCAAACACGGTGCAATATGCCGGGAACGCGACAAAGTTGTTAAGGCGTGGAACGTTGTTGTTTGTAGTTTTGATACGATCAACTGACGACTGCTTTGATCGTTTAAACTGATAATGATATCGGGCAGGTCTTTTTTTAGCGCGTCAGTTGATAAGCTAACACTGTTAATATGCTTGAGATGCACAGCGGTTGTTGACAGTTGAGACGACAAAGTTTCAACAAAACCACGTTGGTAGCGGCTGCTTTCATCGTAAATGAGGGCAACGTTTTGGCCAAGTCCGCTGATCGGGGTGGCTAGTGCCAAAAACAAGAGAGCCGTACGGGTTCGTTTATTATTATGGCCAGCGCGTATACGAGTTGCGATTAACACTAATGGCGTAATAACAGCAATCCACCATTCACTTTTAAAATGGTAACCGGCTCGTAGTTTAGTTCGAGCGGCAACAATAAAGTTTAAGGCTTTACTGGGTATTTTCAACAAAAACTCCATTTACTAATAAAATAACTCCCTGTTATTTAAAGTTGTAACTCACTTCAACATAGGCGCGATTGTCTAAATTAAACTGCTTTAAAAAGTCGATATTTTTATCCAAGGCCAATTGTAAGCTTACACTAATATCGAGTTGTTGGTCCGCGGCGACATTAAATGTTTTACCTGCATTTAAGTCCAAGCGCCTAGTTGGGCCTTGCGGGTTACCAGAGATTTTGTGCTCCATACTGCCAGTGTAATAGTAAGCGATGCTACTCCATAGTTCGCTATCAAAGGTGTGCGAAGCCAATAGGTTAAACGTGTCCTTGGGAACCGATTCTAGAATTCTATCATCTGCACTACGACCGACGTGGTTATAGCTATAGCCGACATGGAGTAAGTTTTGGCGGCTCGGCCGATAATTGATTTCGATCTCATAGCCGTTGACTTGCGCGCTATGGTAATTATCAAGGAAAGCAATTTCTGCAGTATCAAAAGGGTTGTCATTTAACGTTATCGCACCCGGTACGTCTTCATCTTCAAGATCGATTAAATCACCGTATTCATTTCTAAACAGCTTAAGGTCGACGCTTAAAGCATTGGCGAAATAAATGCCGTGATAACCCACTTCAAACGAATTGACCGTTTCTGGGTCAACGTTATGCTCAGAATTTCTTAGCAAGGGTACTCCGACCTCACCAAAACCGGTTTGAAAATTCAGCTGAGCGTCAAAGTTATATTCGACTAACACGGGCGCTCTAAAGGTGCGCGAGGCGATCATACGAACGCTATGCTTGGGTGTGAGTAGGTAATTAATAGCAAACCGTGGGGATACATTATCGCCGGCAATTTGACTGTGTTCCCATAGCGCGCCAGTATTAATGATGAGCTGCTCAGTCGCTCGCCACTCGAGGTTACCAAACAGTCGCTGGATGGAATTGTCGTGTTGCTTATCGGTACCCGTCCACAGCGGCATGGTGACACGATCACTACGTAATCCCAGACCCCAGGCCAGTCGGGTATTATCCGAGGGTTTTAATAGGTGTTCAAATTCAAAATCCCAGCGATCAAAGGTGGCGGTTTGGTCGATAGTTAGGTTAACGCCAGGCCCGAGTACATTGTCGTCGTACGTGCTGCTGTACTTATCCTTGCTGTCCATGACCGTGTATGACAGTTGGGTGGAAAATTGCTGCGTGCTGTCTACAATATGCTCCCACTTGCCGTGTAAGGTGTAATAGCTTTCGTCTTGATTTCGTATGGGGTCGGTCGGGTCTTGCGGGTCGGCTGGATTAGCGGTTTGTCTTAAGTTGTTGATTGCGGAAAGGTTTAGTTGCAGTGAGTCTTTTGAACTTAGGCTGTAATCGGCCCTTGCGGTGAGTATGTCCAATCGGCTGTCGTCAAAATTATTTTTATAACCCTCGTCGTCACGGTGGCTTAGGCTTATCCTAAAATCTAGGTCGTCCATGTGTCCAGCAGTTCTCAACAGGGTTCTGTTATAACCGCGTTCCCCTAGGGTCGATTTAATCTGCGTACCATTCACTTGGCTACTGTGGGTGGTGGTGATATTAATAACGCTTTGAAACGCATTGGAGCCAAAGGTGGTGCTATTCGGGCCTCGAATCACCTCGATGCGCTCGATATCTTCCAGTAATAACGGCAGATTGGCCCAATTAATGCCGCCAAAGAGAGGGCTGTATTCGGACTTCCCATCTATCAGTAATTGCACGCCCTGTGGGTACTCACTGTTGACTCCCTGATAACCAACGACCGGTCGATTGCCCCGATAATTAGCGACGTGCATGCCGGGCACTAGCCTTAAAAGATCAGCGATATTTTTAGCGCCGGAGAGCTTGATCATTTCACTGTCGATAACGGTGATTGATGCGGGGGCTTCGGTTTTTGGTTGTGCCAAACGGGTGGCAGATAAGACGATGCCTAAGTCATCACCAAACATGGAAAGATCGGTAGCTGCGTCGGCGTATACTGCAGGCGTTATAATGCAGCAT
>JAGPVU010000145.1 GCA_018066825.1 Cycloclasticus sp. | reverse complement strand
GTTTGTGCACCTACCCTTGATTGTTATTACTCAACACGATTCGCAGATAAGCGATATCCTTGATTCAAACATGGATATTGACAGTCTTATAGACGCGCGGCCCTTACAGCCAGTATCGTTAATCGTAAAATCTATTAATCGAGAGTTATCTTCACAACATAATAAATATTTATACCACCAAATAAACTCCTTATATAAAAATGAAAAATATCGCTTCGATGCTTTTTTAAAGCATACAGAAGATGGTGCGGCGCTTATTCACGATGGCAAATACATTTCAACGAATCAAGCGTATAAACGCTTATTCAAAATTCCTTCGGGCACCGTCATGGCTAATTCACCTGTGTTGGAATTTAGCTCTTCAGCTAATTGGCCAACCGAAACAGCTCCGAATGATAAAAAACTTAATACATCGTTAGAGTCATTACCCGATGAAACAATTTTTTCTGCCTTAATTCAAACCCGCGAGAGTGATTCATTTGTCACCACATTATACAAAACGCATTGTTTTGTTGATGACCAGCTATGTACGCAAATTCTTGTTCATAACCCAGATGCATGGAGCAATATTGATAAAGGCTTCACCGATTTAAGAACTTTTGATCATGAAACCGGTTTATACAACAAACGGTTTACTCACGAGATAATACAAAAAGAATTATCAAAAACTGATCCCCACGGTTCTTTGGCGATCATTCTCATTGATGACTTCCGCACTGTGCGCGACCAGCATAACCTTGACTATGTCGATGATGTTATTCGAACAATAGCAGCGATTATTAATAAAATATCTAACGAGAAAGACATCCTTGCACGCTACAGTGATGCTGCTTTTACGCTGTTTTCAACCACATTGAGTCGATCAGAGTTTTTATTAAACTGCCAAATGATTCTGACTGATGTGACTAACAGCCTATTTGGTAACGATAAACAATACCGAAAATTATCAATGAGCATCGGCGTCAGTTTTGTTAGCAACAAGGTCACTACAGCTGAACAACTGGTGTCCCAAGCTGACAAAGCATGTGACAAAGCGAATGCAATGGGTGGCAACCAAATACACGTATTTGATTCTGTGACCACACCCTTAACCGTCATTATCGACGAAGAAAAAAATACCCAATTAATTCAATCCGCTATTGAGCACAATAGGTTTAATGCCTTATATCAACCGATCGTAGATTTATCAGAAAAGAACACTGAAAATTATGCCGTATTACTGCGAATTGTTGACGAAAAAAACTTTCATATACCACCTGACAACTTTATTTTAACCGCTGAAAAAACGGGGCTTATTAGCTACCTAGATGAATGGGTTATTAAAAACAGCATCAAGCAAATTAAACAGGCTATGCGTCAAGGTCTAAAAAGAAAATTTTTTATTACATTATCCAATGTAACGTATAGAAATGAGGTGTTTATAGAAAATTTGGTTAAAGAAATTAAGCAAGCCAACATTAATGCCAGCTTACTTGTGTTCCAAATTAATTTTACTGACGTTAAAACAGACCCTACCGTATTGAAAAACTTCGTCAACGTCATGAAAAAAGAATGCCATTGCCAAATTGCATTCGATCAAATCGGCTTTAGCCAAATAACCGACAGTATCCTTAAAGAATACAGCGTTGATTATGTAAAAATTGACGGTACATTTAGCCAAAACTTATTAAATAATGAGACCTCAAAATCGACCATTCAAAATATTCTGACTGTCACCCAACGTAACAACGTTAAAACCATCGCCAAATCTGTTGAAAATGCCAACACACTGGCCTTACTTTGGAATATGGGCGTCGATGCGGTACAAGGGTATTTTCTTCAAAAACCCTCTGCTCGCATGCATTTTGATTTCGATCTAGACCGTTAATCATCGTTAGCGACACCATGTGGGACATGCCCAGTAGGCACATGTTCGTTAGCAGATTCGCAGTGACTAGCTTGATCATCAAAGAATATATCCGCCCCAAACGACTTTAAAAACTCACCTTTTTGCAAACCACCTAAGAATAACGCTTCATCAATTCTAATATCCCACGAACGTAATGTCCGTACTACGCGCTCATGCGCCGGCGCAGAGCGAGCGGTTACTAAGGCTGTTCTTACCGGTGAGGTCTGTTCAGTAAAATGACTCTGTAGGTTGTGTAAGGCTGATAAAAAAGACTTAAATGGTCCGCCGGACATAGGCTCTCTAGCGGTTTGTTGTTCATTTTCGGTGAATGCATCCAAACCTTTTTCCTTATAAATACGCTCTGATTCATCTGAAAAAATAACCGCATCACCGTCAAAAGCAATCCGTAACTGCTCATGCGCTAAACCACTACCTTTACCCGATAAAATAGTCGCCGCTGCATACCCCGCTTCCAACGCCTTGCGGACATCACTAGGGGATGTCGATAAAAAAAGGTCTACTTCAAAAGCAGAAATGTACGCAAAGGGGGTTTCTCCACTGGTAAAAGCTGCCCGCTTTATATCCAAATCATGCTCATGAATTGAATTAAACACCCGTAACCCGGTATCAGCACTGTTTCGCGATAATAGAATCACTTCAACGAGTGATTCAGACAAGTGCCGGTTTAGACCCAATAGTTTTTTAACGAGGGGGTAAGCTACGCCAGGCTCAAGAACATCATCCTCACGCGCAATTTGGTAGTTACAATAGGCTTCTTTACCCTCGGTTTCAAAAACCCTATTCGACTCAACTAAGTCGAATAACGCCATTGATGAAATACCAATCGTTAATTTTTTTTCTTTTGTTTTTTTCATTAGCGTCTATTTAAGCCTTTAATAAGCAACAATATAGTAAATCATTTATGTAAAAAGCGCCCATTACAAAGGCCTTAACTCATCAAGCTCAACCTTTAATGGTTTATTATCACCTCTTTCGACCCACTTCCAGGTTAAGAACAAAGCAATGGCGCTCATGAAAAAAGCCGCACTAAACGCACCTGTTTCACCTAGGTCATCCCATAATAAACCTGCAACAAACACGCCTAACATACCGCCAGCACCATAGCCTACGCTACTATAAAAAGCTTGCCCTTTATCTTGTTGATGTCCCTTAAAATAGCGGTGTGTCAAATGAATACACACTACGTGAAAAGAGCCAAACGACGCGGCATGCAGCAACTGCGCGATCAATAAAGCAACTAGACTGGTTGACAACCAACCGATCATTAACCATCGGATCATCGTTAAAAAAACACTCATTAACATAACAAAACGCAAAGAAACACGTTTAAACACATGTTTTATGGCGATAAAAAGGACAATTTCCGCGATCACACCTAAGGCCCAAAATTGTCCAATTTGTGTTTCGTTGTAACCTAAATTATCCAGCAAGATTGAGTAAAAAACATAGTATGGGCCGTGCGAAGCCTGCACCAGGAAAACCACCATAAAAAAAACGATGACTTTTTTTTGCCTAACAATTGAGATAATGGAATTATTTTGACTCTGCTGTGGTTTTATTTGCTTGTCTTGTAACGATAAGCTTGACAGCAAAATAGCTGCCAAGCAGAGGCTAACTAACAAGGGCCATAAGGATAGATCGACGACATCAAGGATAAGCCCCGTTCCAGCTACTGTCGCAATAAACCCCAAGGAGCCCCATAACCGTATATCACTATAAGCGTGTGTATTCGTCCCTAGTTTTGTTAAAGTGATCGATTCAAATTGCGGCAACATAGCATTCCAGAAAAAGCTAAAGGCAAAGGTAATGACTAGCACCCAATAAAAGGTCTGCTCAATTAATAAAAAGCTAAAACTAAGCACCGTCAATAAAGCGGCCAGCTGGACAAGCCGCATTCTATTGTTAAACCGCGTTGATAGCGCTGCTAACAGACTAGGTGCGACCAATTTTGTCCCTTGCATTACAGCAAAAACCAGTCCAACTTGAGCCGCTAAAAAACCTAATGAATGCAAATACAAGCCAAAATAAGGTATTAAGGCCCCGAGTGACGCAAAGTAAAAAAAATAGACGCTAGATAATCGCCAATAAGGCAATTTTTGAGTACTCAATTGATTAAGTTTTGTTAAAAATAAATAGACCGTAGGTTAATTATTACCGGCAGGTATTACCGGCACAGACGAACGCACATCAGCATTTTGAGCTCGATGCCTCAATAAATGATCCATTAAAACAATCGCAACCATCGCTTCTGCGATAGGTGTCGCTCTAATGCCAACACAAGGGTCGTGCCTGCCTTTTGTTATCACTTCGATGGCTTGCCCAGTTGTATCGACCGAACGCCCGGCTAGACGCAAACTAGAGGTGGGTTTAAGTGCCAAACTAACAGAGATCGCCTGCCCCGTTGAAATCCCACCTAGGATACCGCCAGCATGATTGCTTAAAAAACCTGTTGGGGTTATTTCATCACGAAACTCAGTTCCCAATGCGTTGACACAGGCAAATCCACCACCTATTTCTACGCCTTTAACCGCATTAATACTCATCAGTGCATGGGCCAATTCGGCGTCCAAACGGTCAAAAATAGGCTCGCCTAAGCCGACTGGAACGCCCGTCGCATTAACATTAATACGTGCGCCCACAGAATCGCCCGACTTTCTTAAAGCATCCATATAGGCCTCTAATTCAGGCACTTTATCCGGTTGTGGGCAGAAGAATGGATTTTGATGAACACTATTCATATCAACAGGCTCAAGCTTGATCGGGCCTAATTGGGCTAAATAGCCTTTAATCTCTATGGCAAACTTTTCATGTAAGTATTTTTTAGCGATGCCGCCCGCTGCTACGCGCATGGCTGTTTCGCGTGCAGATGATCGACCGCCTCCGCGATAATCACGAAAACCGTATTTTTGATGATAACTATAATCGGCGTGACCCGGTCGAAAGCTATCTTTGATAGATGAATAGTCTTTAGACCGTTGATCGGTGTTTTCGATCATCAGGGCGATGGGTGTACCCGTTGTTTTACCTTCAAAGATACCCGATAAAATTTTAACCTGATCGGCTTCACGCCGTTGTGTCGTATGCCTAGACGTACCCGGTTTTCTTAAATCAAGATCACCTTGTAAGTCAGCCTCGCATAAAGCCAGTCCAGGAGGGCATCCATCAACGATACAACCGATAGCAACGCCATGACTTTCGCCAAAGCTAGTGACCGAAAAAGATTTTCCGAATGTATTTCCTGACATAGTCGCCTCTTAACCTACCATTAAGCGTTTATTTTAGCGTTAAACACCTGTTGATACTCCAGTAATTGCGATTTCGTCAACATAAATATGCCGTGACCACCATTATCAAACTCTTGCCACAGAAAAGGCACCGTCGGATAACACGCTTGTAATGCTTCATCGGTATTACCCACCTCAACATACAGCACACCTCCGTCGTTAAGATGCTCAGCTGCGTTAGCTAAAATGTTATGCACCAACGTTAAGCCAGTTAGGCCGCCATCCAACCCTAATTGAGGTTCTTTGTAAAACTCGTCAGGTAATTTAGATAACTCGTCATGGCCTACATAAGGTGGATTTGTCACAATCAAATCATAGTGTTGACCCTTTAAATTTTCAAAAAGATCCGACTTAATTGCTCTAACACGTTCGCTAAGCCCATGTTTCAAAATATTTTTTTGTGCAACAGCCAATGCTAACCCTGAAATGTCGACCAATTCAACCTGAGCCTCCGGGAAAAACGTCGCACACGCGATGCCAATACAACCACCACCTGTACATAAATCAAGGATGGTTTTTGTCTCTTCTTCATTAACCCATGGAACAAACTTGTCCCCAATCAATTCAGCAAATGGCGAGCGCGGTATCAACACGTTATCATCAACAATAAAAGACAAGCCAGCAAACCACGCTTCTCCCAACAAATAAGCAGCTGGCATTTTTTCAGTCACTCGACGATTAAATAAGCTAATAATTTTATCGATTGTCTCGTTTGTGACAAACTCATTGAGCAAAGCGTCATTTTGTAACGGTAAATTGCCTGTCAATGTTAAAACAATATAAGCTGCTTCGTCGGTCGAATTAAATGTACCATGCCCGTAATAAAGCGATTCAGTGTCAAAAAACTGAGCGCCCTGTTCAATTAACTGCTTAATTGTAATGTTTTTTTGTATTTCTATTGTCATAAAAGCCAAGAAGGGACTATATTTACACCGGCACACGATACATACATGCTTAATTCGTAATTTTAACTTAAATTAGACACAAATAAACCATAATAAAGATGTCAGCTAGAAACTTATCCACCGAAGAACTAAACGCCCTATTCCCAGTCAGGAACTTTCCCGATGCCAGCAAATTACAGCTACAAAGTTCAGTAACAACCGAACAAATTGCAGCAAATACTGTGTTATTTTCTGCTGGTAGTACTGATGATCGACAAATTTATCTTCTTGAAGGCCAACTACGGTTAACCATTGGTCCCAATAACGAGCGTATTGTCGAAGGCGGCCAAATGGAAGCGCGTTTTCCTATTGATAACAACACACCACGTAAAGCCACTGCAATCGCCCTAAGTCAACTGACTATTTGCTATATCGACAAATCGACCCTAAGCCAACTCAGTGAAGAAAGCTCGGTTAATAACCAAGACTCTGGATTAGATGTGCGCGACGATGATGAATCATTGCTATACAACCAGCTGTATTTTGAGGTCACACAAGAAATGCAGGCCGGCAAATTAGAGCTCCCGTCCATTCCTGAAACTGCCATCAAAATCCGTACGGCAATTTCTGATGTCAATATATCGTCTGACAAAATTGCAAAAATAACTCAGCAAGACCCTGCGATTACCGCTCAACTGATCAAGGTTGCCAATAGCCCACTATTTAGAGGGCGTGAAAAAATCGAAGCCTTACCTCCTGCCATCACTCGTCTTGGTTTAAAAGCTATCGGTAATTTGATTACCAGTTTCACCCTACGTATGGTTTTTACCGCTAAAACTAAAGAAATTAAAGATTTTATTTCTAAGTTATGGCTTCACAGCCGTGATGTAGCAGGGATAAGCGCGGTGATGGCAAAAAAACTTAAAGGCTTTGATACTGACAAAGCCATGTTAGCGGGCTTGGTTCACGATATTGGTGCAATACCCGTGTTAACCCATGCCGATAAGCACCCAAATTTAATTAATAATGTTAAAGAAGTTCTACAAACACTGGATAGTCTTACACCTATCATCGGAAAAATGGTCTTAGAAAATTGGAACTTTACCGAAGATTTTGTAGAGATAGCCGTTAACGCTGAAAACTGGGAAAGACAAACAGACCAGCCTGCCAATTATGCTGATCTAGTCATCGTTGCACAGTTATTAAGCTTTAGAAACACACCCAATCAAGATAAATACCCTGAACCAACAAGCGTACCAGCCTACGCTAGGCTGACTAAATTATTAAAAGACCCTAATGATTCCATTGATGTATTAGTCAGTGCTCCAGACGAACTGGCTGACATAAAGCAATTATTTAATTAAAAAACACTGATTTTTTGGAAATCCCTACTCACCTTATCAGCCCTACCATTGACGCTAATAAGGTGGCCACTAACCTTGATAAAATTCAAACGGGGCAAGTCTTATACGCAAGAGTCATTGAACAATTACCCACTAAAAATGAGGTTGTCATCCGCTTAGGTGAGCACACTTTAATTGCCAAAAGTGACATTCAACATACCATTGGCCAAACACTAAAAGTGTTAGTGGAAAAAACCGCTAACGAACTTATTTTAAAAACACCAGCACCTGTCACACGTGAAGACACAATAAGTTCCACTCTTCGTCAGCTTTTACCCAAGCAAAACC
Organism: Cycloclasticus sp.; assembly: GCA_018066825.1. Taxonomy (GTDB): domain Bacteria; phylum Pseudomonadota; class Gammaproteobacteria; order Methylococcales; family Cycloclasticaceae; genus Cycloclasticus. Next base: position 2,925 of record JAGPVU010000145.1, on the reverse strand, counting down.
CCATCGGCGAATTTCAACGCCCTCTACATCACTTGCTGACAAGCATTAACAGCCTTTCCAGTAGCTCAACAACCCTACAAACTGCACCCATCGCCGCTCAATTATCACAACTAAAAAGCCTTTCAATAGATTTACTAAGCTCTATGCCTAACAAAGACGTGTTAACAAGCAGCCAAGGGTTAAAGACTGCTATTCAACATTCTGGCGTTTTTTTAGAGCCTAAATTAGCAAAAATTGCTTTGGATTTGAAAACCAGCTTAAACGCTAACCCTAAGGCGACACTTCAATCTGATGAAACAAAAATTTCTAGTACTGCTAGTGCGTTAAATAACGCTGCAAACACAACCAATACAGCTATTTCACGAGTCGACTTGAAGGCCAACTTAATTAAATTAATCCAATTACTCCAGTCATGGCCTAAACCAAGCACTACACAACTAACACAACAAAACACCCCACCTCAAACAACTGCCGTACTAAAAACATTAGATAGTTTAATAACTCAAAACCAGGTGTTAACGCAGACGAATAACCCTGCCGTTAACCCACGCCTTATTCCACCAGCGCTGGATAAGCAGTTTAACGAATTAATTCTAAAGGCTGAAGGCGCTTTAGCTAAAATAACACTGAACCAATTAACCAGTGTGACCCCAGAAAATTCAACAACACGTCAGTCATGGCAACTTGAAATTCCATTTTTTAACCAACAGCTGACAGACAGTATTTTTTTAACTATAGAGCGAGACGCCAGCTCAAAAAAGAAACAAACAACAGAACCAGTTTGGACTGTTTCCCTTGAAATGAATCCGCCAAAACTTGGTCTAATAAAAAGCAAAATAACACTAACTAATAACAAAATAACTTCGAATTTTTGGACCGAAGACCCTACCACTAGAACGCTTATCCATGATCATCTAACGTTATTAAAAGACCAGTTTAAGCGCGCCGACCTGGAAGCCGAAAATATTCAGGTTTTTAGCGGACCTGGCCCCACTATTCAGGCAGTAAAGCCTTCTGTTTTTATTTTTAATGAAAAAGCCTAATGACCGATATTATTAACCCTTCAGATCTAGCTGTTGCGCTTAGATACGACGGAAAAAACACACCAACAATTACTGCTAAAGGTCGGGGTGATATTGCTCAACAAATCATCGATATTGCCGTCGCCAATCATATCCCTTTAGATACAAACCCAGAGCTGGTCAAACTGCTAAGCAGTATCCCATTAGGTGATGAAATACCTGAGTCTTTATTTATTGCAGTGGCTGAAGTAATTGCGTTTGCTTATTTGCTATCTGATAAAACGCCGGATAACTTTAATCCACCTACTGCTTAGGGCTTATGTAGTCGAATAAGAAGCGCGGCTTCATCTGTTGTTAAATGACATTTTTCAACAATCTCTGCAACGTCTGCCCCTTTTTTCGCCAATTCGATGGCTTGTTGAAACTCTTGTAAGTTTTCAAACGCATCATTTGTTTCCAACTCTTCTACACGTTCAACTAGTTCTCTGATACGACGTTCAATTTTACCGATCCGTTCATCAACACCTAAACCACCCGCACACAACGCCGATAAGTCTTGTTGTATCGATTCAAGTTTTTTACTATCTATGGCAGCAAACTTGTCTAAATGGCGCTTAAAATTGCGGTCTTTAATAAAAAAAATCAACCATAAAGTCAATGTTAATACTAAAAAAGCCGTGCTAAGCGAAAGATAAATGTCCATTAGATCCTTTCATCTATATGATTAATGCGTGAGTCAACCTGTTTAGTGGGTTCTTTTGACTCAGGATGACGAATGTAAGCCTCATTTAATGGCTTCTCTTCTTGTTTATATTTAGGTTTAACCGCTTTAGTAGGCCTGCTCGGAATAATTTTATTAATACTGACCATTTGCGTTCACCTCCAGTTTAGCTGACCACTTAAGTAGTCAAAAACTCCAATTCTTTTTCGGTTAATAACTTTTCAAAATTAACGAGGATGTGCAATACATCGTTGATATTAGCAATGCCCTGAATAAATAATGAGGAAACTGAATTACCAACATCGGGCGTTGTTTCAACGTCCTCATCTTTTAAATCGATCACCTCTGTTACGGTGTCGACCAGAACTCCAATAATGTACCCTTGAACGTCCATCATCATAATACGCGTAAACTCATCTATTGCGCGCTTTGGCATACCAAACTTCCCTCTAGCGTCTACAACAGTTACCACATTACCTCTAAGGTTTATAATGCCAAGCACATCTGCTGGAGCACCGGGTACGGGTGCAATGGGTGTATATCTCAAAACCTCTTGCACTTGAACGACCTTTACAGCATACCTTTCATTCGCCAAGACAAAGGTAAGCCACTGCGTAACCGGAGCTACTGAAGCCTCGTATTCTTCTTGATTTGCACTCATTTTTTATCTCTCATAAAATTCAATGACTCAATACGTTTTATTTAGTGTCGATAAACATTTTTTCGGGGTCAATTATTGCCAGTTGCAGGCTAGACTCGATACCACTCAACCATTGACGACTAGATGATTTTTCACGCCAATTAATCTTAGCAGCATCCAACACGAGTTCTTCTAACACCACATCGCAGGCGATACCCCAACGACTTTTTTCTAAGGTTAATATGCTAGCGTATGGTTGGTCCTTAATATCTCTAACTGCTTGACCTAATAGTAAACGGCCCGTATCAACAACCGCGATAAAGTTCGGCCCGTCCATTTTCAGACCTAAAATCCAATCCAACGGATTATTAACTTGTTTCAGCTCACCATCAAAACGCATTTTTTCTTTGATCAATTCCGCGGGAAAAGCCAATTTAACGTTATTGACGACTACAACTATGGCTTTAAAACGGTTCGTAGCCCACTCAGGCGCGTTAAGGTGCTGTTTTTTTGATTCGGCTTCGATTCGTTCGGCTTCGATT
>JAGPVU010000129.1 GCA_018066825.1 Cycloclasticus sp. | reverse complement strand
TCTCAGTATTTGGTTTGCGGTTAGGCAAGTTAAACGCCGTTTAATTACTGATCCTCCTCGTTAAAAAACGTGCTTTCTATCAGTTCTGGCGTTAAGGGTTTACTAAATAAATAACCTTGTAATTGACTGCAGCCCATTTCTTGCAAAACGGTTTGTTGCTCACTGTACTCAACCCCTTCGGCAATGGTGCTCAATCCCAAGTTGCCTGCCAATTGGACAATGGTATGTGCAATAGCGGCGTCTTTATCGTTAATAACAATTTCATCGATAAAGGACTTGTCTATTTTTAAGGTATCAATAGGGAAGTTTTTTAAATACGACAAGGATGAATAGCCGGTTCCAAAATCGTCAATCGCCAGTTTAATACCCAATTTTTTTAGATCAAATAGCAGGGGTATCGTTTCGGCAACGTCATTAATAATCGCCGTCTCGGTTATTTCCAACTCCAAAAGTCGCGGATCTAATCCTGATATTTCAATCGCCTGTTCAACCTGTGACGGTAAGCATTTTTTATTAAACTGCAACGCCGATAGGTTAACGGCTATTTGATAGTTTTTACCATGCTCATCTTGCCATTTTTTCGCTTGAGTACACGCCTCATTTAAAACCCACTGACCCATGTCAACGATTAAACCAGAGCTTTCTGCTAAACCAATAAAATCCAGCGGCATTAATAAACCCTTGGTTGGATGCTGCCAACGTACAAGTGCTTCAAACCCGGTAATTAACCGCGTCGATGCGTTAATTTGAGGTTGGTAATGCAGTTTAAGCTGTTTACCGTCACGTAAGGCCGTGTTTAAATCTATTTCAAGCGCTAACTGATCACGTAGATACTTGTTCATCTCTGATGAGAATAATTGATAATTATTTCGGCCTTGATCCTTGGCGTGATACATAGCGGCATCAGCGTGCTGTAACAAGGTTTCCACATTATCTCCATCATCAGGGTAAAATGACACACCAATACTGGCAGAAATAAACGCTTGATGATCGCCAACATCAAACGGTTCTTTAAACTTATCGATGATACGTTGCGCAATAACAGCAACATTGTTAACCGACTCAACTTCACACAAGATAACGGTAAATTCATCACCCGCCAAACGCGCAACTTTATTTGCATCGCTTTGTGACGAGCCTGTCGTTGCGCCAATAACATCAGACATCCGCACACAGTCTTTTATTCGATTCGCCGCCTGGCACAACAGGTCATCCCCTGCGTGGTGGCCAAACGAATCGTTGACTTGTTTAAAACGATCCAAATCAATAAACAATAAAGAAAGTGACTCTTTACGTCGTTTAGCGGTGGCAATGGCCGACTCTAACTGATTTATAAATAAACGCCGGTTAGGTAACTCGGTTAAGGTGTCGTAATACGCATAGTAGGCCACTTCTTGTTCAGACTTTTTACGGTGAGTAATGTCGTGTATAACACCGCTTATCCGGCCATTGATTACTTCAGTTCGGTCATGGATATGGATCTCCCCGTCACCTACAAGCATCCGATATTCGATATCATAGGCCTGCTTGGTTTTTATAGTTGTGTGCACAGCGCTACTAAATAAGGTCCGATCATTTGGATGAACCATTTCCAAAATAAACTGAAAGTCAATCGCTTGTTGCGGGTCTAAACCCAACATTCGGTATGTTTCATCTGAACATTCGACATGAGGCGACTCAAAATCCCATTCCCAAGACCCGATTTTTGCTATGTTTTGTGCTTTAGCTAGTTTTGCTTGATTGGTTTTTAATTCAACCAGATTGTGATTAGCTTTAAGGATATAACGTACACGGTGATTGAATAACGGCCATTTAAGCGGTTTTGTCATAAAATCAGTCGCACCACAGGCAAAGGCTTTTTCAATATCCTCTGGATGATCTAAAGCGGTTACCATAACAATGGCCGTACTCTGACCGTTGGGTAGCTTACGCAGTTCAACACAACAATCAAAACCATCCATACCATCCATGCTCACGTCAAGCAGAGTTAAATCAGGTGAATGTTGTTTAAATAACTCTATTGCTTGCTCAGCACTTTCGGCTTCAAACACCTTAAACTGTTGATCGTTCAGCGCGTGTTTCATTAACAGCCGAATAGCTGGGTCATCATCAACGATTAAGATTACATCGGACTTCATGCTTGATACTCCTTTTGTTTTTCTGCTAAAGCTAGCATAGTGCTTTGATACGTGGTTTCAAGGCCGTTGAGATTTGCCATAGCGTTTTTAATATCGCCCGTTCGCCCGTCTTGCTCTATTTCTTTGGCTATAGCTTCTAGACGTAATGCGCCGATATTGCCCGAACTTGACTTTAAGGAATGCGCTGCCTTAAATAAAGCCTCGCTATCATTGTCATCGATCGCTTGTTTTATCTGTGCCAACAAGTCTGGCGAGTGCTGCCGATACAAATCGATAATACTATTAACAATTGTCGCCCCACCATCAGCGGCCATATCAGCGATTTCTTTTAACTGCTGGTCCGCAAGAATGATTGCCATGCTCTTTTTTATCGGCATTTTTTCTGGCAGCTCTTCTTTAGATAACTTTTTACTTAGCCACTTATTTAAACAGCTATTGAGCGTTTCACGGGTAAAGGGCTTTAAGACTATATCGTTACCGCCTGCCGTACGAAATTTTCGTCGTACCGTTTGTTGAATATCCGCCGTTAGAGCAACAATGGGGGTCGAGTAATTGACGGAATCAACACCCAGTTCGCGTATTTTTTCGGTGGCGACTAAGCCATCCATTTCCGGCATGTGGTAGTCCATAAAAATAAGGTCGTATTTTTTAGTCGTAGCCCGAGCCAAGGCCTCCATACCATTATTCACAATATCACAGTCCTGCTCTAAGGTATTAAGTATGCTCTTAATAACCAACTGATTAACTGGGTTATCCTCAGCAACTAGAATAGAACCCCTAGCCGCAAGTGACAGCGTTTTCAGTTCAGCTACTTCGGCGTCCACATGAACACCCCTTAGCGGCGACAATGACACAGTAAACCAAAAAACACTGCCTTCACCTAGGGTGCTTTCAACCCCAATTTTGCCGCCCATTAACTCGACCAATTGCTTACAAATGGATAGGCCTAATCCCGTGCCGCCGTAACGTCTGGTAATGGAGCTATCGGCTTGGGTGAAAGGAGAAAATATATCTTGGATTTGCGCCTCGTCAAGACCAATGCCGGTATCACGTACTTTAAATGTAATAGAAAAATCCGAGCCGACACTTTTTGACGATAGCTCTAAAGAGACAGCCCCTGCTGACGTGAACTTAATTGCATTACTAAGCAGGTTATTTAATACTTGCTGCAACCTTAAGGCATCGCCGGTAAAATAATCATACGCGAGTTTAAAATCGTTACACTCTAATTTAATATCTTTATGTTTGGCCGTACTTTCATGCGATTGAATTGTCGATTTAATTAAACTACCCAACTCAAATTGTTGCGCATCTAATTCCAACTTGCCTGAGTCGAGTTTGGCAAAGTCTAGCACCTCGTTTAACAGAGCAAGTAATGCTTGGGCTGACGAATTAAGCAAACCCACCTGTTGATTACCCTCTTCACCTAATTCCTGTAATTTCAAAAGTTCCGCAAAGCCCAAAACACCATTCAACGGCGTTCTAATTTCGTGGCTCATCACCGCTAAAAACTCCGATTTGGCTTTACTGGCTTGATTTGCCATTTCCAATGCTTGTTGTAAATCTTGTGTGCGATTGATGACGCGCTTCTCTAAATCTTTGTTGATTTGTTGCAGTTGTAAACCACGGTTTTCCACCTCTGATAACATCTCATTGAAATGATCTGCTAAATCCTTAAACTCATCATTCGTATCAATATCTGCACGTTGGCTGTAGTCTTTGCTATCGGTGATTTGTTGAATAAGCCTTATTAGCTGATTAAGTGGTTTGGTAAAAAGTTGTTGCAGCCACAGCATCAAAAAAATACTAGCAATAAAAGCAATAATACTGGTACTAATCACTAGGGTATAAAATTGGTTTAATTGTCTATGTAGGCTTAGCAGGCTATCGTCAACATGTAACACACCTAACACTTCATCCCCTGACATGATGGCCCTATATACATGAGCACCCTTATCGTCGATATAAGTCTTTATATCGTCTTTATTTGCAAATTCAGGCCGTGTACTTTGAATACGATGTAACCCTTCCCCTACATGGCCGCTGCCGTAAGTGACAAAAACATTGCCAGATGCATCTAACACTTCAGCGTAAGTGATGTCTGTTTTACTCTTTAAGGCTGATAGCGTCACCTCAACATCAGCCTTATCACCAAATAATAAAGCCGCCTGAATATTCTCAGCAACAATACCGCTTAACGCATGTAAGTTTTGTACAATCTCTTTTTTTGCAATCTCACTTTGTTCCTTAATAATGACAAACGACATACCCGTAATCACAATCAAAACCATGCCGAGAACGGGAACTAAGATTTTTGTTTTTATTGAATTTAACCGGTTCATAGCGCGCCTTTAATTCCTTACTTCCAGAGCCAGTTTGAGCACCTTAGAGCTCAAATTGAGGTCAACCTGTTTAATACGCGTATTATTTACTTTAAAACGCATTTTGTTTTTTACAACGACAAACTCAATCATTCCGCCTAAGGACAAGAAACCGGGGCTGTCTGACAATGTTAATGTCGGTAGGTTTTGCGCAGCTAACAAGGTGCTAACTAAGGCCGGCTGATCCGTTTTTGAGAGGTATAACACTTGACACGTACTTACCTCTTCAGAGTAGTCAAGCTTACGTGTTTTAATTTTCTTTTTAGCGATCGCTTTACCTTTTAATTGACTAAACACGTCGGTGTAACTGCTGTCGAAATAACAAAAAGTAAAAGCCTCATTGACCAGAGAATCTGGCCAGTGAGTGAATTTTGCTAAATTATAGCTCAACGCAACTTTTAACCTAATACCCTTGTTAGGCTCAGCAAAGGCTAGCCAGGGTACTAATAAAAAAAGCGTAAGAATCAGTCTCATGCCGCAATTAATTTAAAAATTATACCGGACGGTTAATCGTGCATTAATTCCCGCGTCTGGCATGCGAACAAGAGGGCTATC
>JAGPVU010000125.1 GCA_018066825.1 Cycloclasticus sp. | reverse complement strand
TGACACACCCTATGGCTTAAGCTCTGCCATCATCACAAACGACCTCAATAAGGCCTTAGACTTTGCTGAAAATATTGATGCCGGCATGGTGCATATTAACGCACCTACCCTGCACGATGAACCACACGTTCCCTTTGGCGGCACGGGTGAAAGTGGCTTTGGCCGTGAAGGGGTTGAAGTTGACGTCGATGCGCTAACCGAATGGAAGTGGATTACCATTCAGTTACCTACCGCAGACGCTGTGCACTAATAGATTAGGGACTAACTATATCGCATAAAAAAAGCGGCCAATAGGCTGCTTTTTTTATGCATTAGACTTACTATTAAGCCCCAATGTCATAAAAGGAAACCGTCATGATTAAACCCGCCAGCGAATTTATAGCCGAAGCACGAAAAAACTGCCTTTGTGTCGACGTAGCCACCGCAAAACGTCTTTTTGATAGTAATAGTAACGCCGTGGTTATCGACGTACGCGAACCCGCCGAAGCCGAGCAATCCAAACTCAGCTGCTCCATTAATATTCCGCGCGGTCTGTTAGAAATGAAAACCCCTGACCATTGCAGCGATGAAAACGCCCTAATACTGATCCACTGCGCCATAGGTGGTCGCGCATCACTCGCCGCCGCACGGCTAAAAGAAATGGGCTACACCAACGCCCACGCCATTACCGCAAAGTTTGACGATATTAAAAACGCGTTTGGTTAACTCCTTGCCACGCTCTAACTGTTAGAGCGTGGCAAGTAAGCAGTTACACTTTAAAGCCCCTTCACAACTTAAGGCCACTATTTCGGCTTATCAAACTACCCTATGTCACTTAAAACTGTGCTGCAAACGTTTCGCCCCTCGTTTCTGGTGTTAACCCCTGTTTGTGTTTTTTTAGGCTTAAGTACTGTATTAACGATGCAAGCGCCGATAAATCAGGTCATGGTCTTACTGATTTTTATTGGCGCACTGTTTGCCCATATCAGCGTTAATACGCTTAATGAATATTTTGATTTTAAAAGTGGCTTAGACCTAACAACAAATAAAACCCCGTTTAGCGGCGGTAGCGGCGCGTTGCCTAATGCGCCAGACGCAGCTAGATTGGTTTTAAAAATGGGTTTGCTATCGCTATTGATAACCGTCATCGTCGGCGTTTACCTTATTATGGAACGTGGCCTGCAAATACTGCCGATTGGCCTTATCGGTATGGTGTTAATTATCACTTACACGCAGTGGATAAATCGATCCCCTTGGTTATGCCTAATTGCCCCGGGTTTAGGTTTTGGCGTTTTAATGGTGGTTGGTACGCAGTTGGTTTTAACCGGCAGTTATTCCCCCTTAGCTTGGCTGGTATCGTTGGTGCCATTTTTTCTAGTCAATAACCTGCTGTTACTCAACCAATACCCCGATATACACGCAGATGCCCGTGTTGGCAGAAAGACCTTTCCCATTGTGTTTGGTGTTAAAAAAAGCAACCTAGTGTATGCGGGCTTTATGCTAGCGGCGTACGCTTTAATTTTATTTTCTGTACTTAAGGGCTACATTCCAACGCTTGGCCTAATCGCCTTGGCGCCTATGGTCTTGTCGTTATTTGCACTGTATGGCGCGGTTAAATACGCAGCAAAAATAGCTGAAGCGCCGAAGTACATGGCGGCAAATGTAGCAGCTACATTATTAACCCCCTTGTTGCTTGGGGTTTCGATTGTTAATGGTTGAGCGGATATTTATTGGTCGCTATTTTAAAAAAACCAAAGCGGTCAGACTCAATTGATTTGACCGCACACATTTCTTTTATTCGGGAAAGCTCAGATTTAACAGCCTTACAATGTTACTGTAATCAATAAGCCCTTTACCCCTTTCGTTTCTTAGGCGTTAGTTTTTTAACCCCTAGGTTAATTCGAAGCCAAACAATACACCACATAGGTTTATATGATTACCATAAGTTTTCTGTTATCTCTTGCCATTTTTCTTATTATTGGCATGAGTTCGCTGCTGAAAAGCCGTAACACTCAGGAGGACTATTTGGTTGCGGGTAAGTCGATACCCGCTTGGCTTGCTGGCCTGTCGGCTGTTGCGACTAACAACAGTGGCTTTATGTTTATTGGCATGATCGGCCTGACGTATGCCACGGGGCTTTCATCTATCTGGCTGATGATAGGCTGGATTGTTGGTGATTTACTGGCGTCCTTTTATATACTCCGCCCCTTACACGCCGCCTCACGTTCAAAAAAAATTCATTCCTATGGTGGCCTGCTCTCGCACTGGAATGGTGACAATAATTTTAAACTGAGGCGCCTTATTGGTGTATTAACGGTCTTATTTCTTAGCATTTACGCGGCAGCCCAGCTTAAAGCTGGCAGCAAGGCGACTGAGGTGTTGATGGACTGGGAACCGAGCTGGGGCATTTTGATTGGGGCGGTTATTGTCTTGCTGTATAGCGCAGCGGGCGGGCTACGCGCTTCTATCTGGACCGATGCAGCGCAATCGCTGGTGATGTTAATTGGCATGGCCATGCTGATTGTAGGTGGATTTGAACTGGCTGGTGGATGGGATGCAGCCATAGTTAAAATGGCAAATGTTAATGTGCATTATTTAGCGTGGTTTCCTGATACGGACACCTTAGGCATTTTTCTATTTATACTCGGCTGGTTATTTGGCGGCATCGCGGTTTTTGGGCAACCGCACATTGTAGTGCGATTTATTTGTCTCGACAGCGCGAAGGATATTAATCGTATGCGCTGTTATTACTACGGCTGGTTTACTCTGTTTTATGGCGCTACTATTGCTGTGGGTCTCCTCAGCCGTATTGCATTTCCTGAGCAGGCCGGCTTTGATGCCGAGCTGGCCTTACCCACTATGGCCATGCGCGTTTTACCTGAACCCTTGGTCGGTTTGGTACTGGCTGCCCTGTTTGCCGCCACGCTGTCCACGGCAGACTCGTTAATTTTATCCTGCTCCGCCTCGGTTACGCGTGACTTTACTAAACAACCCGGCATGCTACACAGCTTGTGGGCCGCAAAACTGACCACCGCTAGCGTATTATCCATTGCCGTGATCATCGCGCTAACTGGCGCGGAATCGGTATTTGCTTTGGTACTTGATGCGTGGGGCCTGCTCGGCTCGGCCTTTACCCCATTAGTGCTGCTGTTAGCCTTAGGGAAGCGCGTACATCAAACCTTAGCTATTAGCATGATAGTGATGGGGGTAGCCAGCTTTTTGCTATGGCAACAATTGGGTTTAGGGGGATTGATTTACACTGTAGCACCGGGTATTCTCGCCGGTTTGTTAACTTATTTTGTCGGTCGTTTTTGGTTTCCCTCTGTGCCAAAGTAAGCTAGATACCCACCCTAAGACCCATTGACGTTGTATAACTATCACTAGGCCCAATTGAGATAAATCATGGAATTGTTAAAAGCGTCTTCACTCCTTTTTGTATTGCTAAATCCTTTTCTGATCAGCATATACCTCATCAGTTTAATTAGAGATTTAACCCTTAAGGAATTTGTAAAGGTGATGGTACGCGCCCACGTTATCAGTGGGATTGTGTTTGTCATTTTTGCGATCACCGGTGAAGGGGTTTTTGAAGATGTCTTTAATGTGCGATTTGGTGCCTTTTTGATATTTGGTGGCATTATCTTTTTATGGATTGGTATTCAATCCATATTTTCTGGCAAAATTGTTTTGATAGACACGCATGGTAATCCTGAGCATGTAGCCGGCTCGGTAGCCATGCCGTTTATGATTGCCCCAGGAACAATCAGCGCAAGCGTGCTTATTGGCTCATCTTTACCTGCACCGAGTGCAGCTATGGCTATTGGTATTGCGATCTCTTTTTCTTTAGTGTCGATCATTGTTTTTAAATTGATACACGATCCGCTAAAAAAACGAAATGAGCGTTTACTCAGCCGCTATGTGGAAGTTGTTGGCAGGGTGGTTGCCTTGTTTACTGGCACCTATGCCATTGAGATGATTGCACGCGGTATTACCTTGCTGTGGCCAGCGTAAGGTAACAAGCGGCTACAGCACTAGCGTTTGATCTTTTAAGACCGAATATGCCAAGCGATCACAGCATTTATTTTAAACAACCGTGTAAAGTCGCGTAATTTGAAAGTGGAAGGCTTGAAATGGTGGTCATGGGTGGACTTGAACCACCGACCCCGGCATTATGAATGCCGTGCTCTAACCAGCTGAGCTACATGACCATACTTTTTGAAGGCGTGAATTTTCGTGGTTTTAGGCTGCTTTGTCAAGCATTTAGCATCGCCTTGACTAGGTGTTAAACCTAAAGTGCGTGACATCACCGTCTTTCATGATGTACTCCTTACCCTGAAGTCCCCACTTGCCCGCTTCTTTTGCGCCTTGCTCGCCACCGTATTGAATAAAGTCTTCGTAGGCGGTTATTTCTGCGCGGATAAAGCCTTTTTCAAAATCGCTATGAATAACCCCAGCCGCTTGCGGTGCAGTGGCGCCTTGCTTAACTGTCCAGGCCCTCACTTCTTGCACCCCGGCGGTAAAATAGGTTTGTAGGCCTAATAAGCTGTAACCGGCACGAATGACACGGTTTAACCCCGGTTCGCTGAGTCCCATTTCGGCTAAAAACTCGAGCCTTTCATCTTCTTCCAATTGTACAATTTCGGCTTCTAGCGCAGCGCAAACCGCTACGATTTCGGCGCCTTGTTGATTGGCCAGTTCCATCACTTGGTCTAAGTGCGGGTTGTTTTCAAAGCCGTCATCTTGTACGTTGGCGATGTATAACATCGGTTTTAAGGTGAGCAATTGCAAGTCTGAGAGCATTTTAAGCTCGTCCACCGATAAACCCAGTGTGCGCAAGGTAATGGACTCGTCTAAATACGCCAAGGCTTTTTCTATCAGCGTTTTGCGTTTTAATTCGTCTTTATTGCCTGACTTAGCAGCCTTGGTCGCTTTTAATAGGGCCTTATCTAACGAAGCCATATCGGCTAACGCCAGTTCGGTTTGAATCACCTCGATATCGGCTAATGGATCGATTTTACCGGCCACGTGAATCACGTCATCATCATCAAAACAACGAACGACATGGGCGATGGCGTCGGACTCGCGAATATTGGCCAAAAATTGATTTCCCAAGCCTTCACCTTTGGATGCACCGGCAACTAGCCCAGCAATATCAACAAATTCAAACGTGGTGGGGATAACGCGTTCTGGTTTTACCAGCGCTGCCAATTTATCTAAACGTTCATCGGGCACGGGCACAATACCGGTGTTCGGTTCAATGGTGCAAAAAGGGTAGTTTTCAGCCGCAATGGTTGCCTTGGTTAATGCATTAAAAATAGTCGACTTACCGACGTTGGGTAAACCAACAATTCCGCAATTTAGCGCCATGGTGTGCTCTCTATAAAGACGTGAAAAAACGCGATTATACGTTAAACAACGCGATAGATAAAAACTATCCGACTGCTTAACGGGCAACGCATGGCATCAAACGCCGTAGTCAAGTAAAATAGCCGATTGACTCATACACATAGCAAAAGGTTTTCGATGAAAAATTACAAAATTGCCATTATGGCGGGTGACGGCATTGGCCCAGAGATTATGCAAGAGGCCGTTAAGGTCTTAAAACTGGTTGAAGAACGCAATGACGTTTCGTTTGAATTAATGCCTGCACTGTTTGGTGCCTGCGCTTACTTTGAAACCGGCGATGCCTTTCCACAAGCGACCAAAGATATTTGTGATCAAGCCGATGCAATCATCAAAGGCCCGATTGGTTTAAGCCACGAAGAATCCAAAAAAATCCCTATTGATAAACAGCCTGAACGCGGTGCCTTGTTACCGATGCGTCGTCGCTATAACACCTATGCTAACTACCGCCCAGTTTCTCTACCGAAAGGCTTGGCACATTTCTCACCTTTAAAAGCTGAAATTATCGGTGAGGGTATCGACATCATTATGGTGCGTGAGTTAGTCGGTGGCTTATATTTTGGTGCTAAAGAAGTCGGTGTTAATGACCAAGGTTTACGTTACGTTAAAGAAACATTGGAATATGACGAAGCGCAAATTCGCCAAATTATGTACCACGCCTTTAAATTGGCCAGCAGCCGTAAAAAAATGCTGCACAATATTCACAAAAGTAACGTTTTAAAGTCATCCGTTCTTTGGAATGAAGTGATGGAAGAAGTGGCAACCGAATACCCTGAGGTTAAGGTCATCAATATCTTAGTTGATGCGGTAGCGACACTACTTTGCTTAAAACCCACGCAGTTTGACGTGATGGTAATGGAAAACATGTTTGGCGATATCTTAAGCGACCAAGGTGGCGGTATTTTAGGGTCACTCGGCCTGATGCCTTCTGCTTGTTTGGGTGATGACAAAGCCTACTACGAGCCATCACACGGTTCGGCGCCTGATATTGCAGGACAAAACATTGCCAACCCGTACTCAATGATAGGCTCTGTCGCTATGATGTTGGAATACAGCTTTAATATGCCAGCTGAAGCAAAAAATGTTTGGGCGGCGATGCAAGGTGTTTTTGCTGATGGCTTTTCGACCGCTGATCTATCCAAACCCGGCAGTGGCGTTAAAATGATTAACACTGATGCGTTTGGCGATAAGGTAGTTGAAAAATTAAGAGCGATGCCGACTGTTAGCTAAAAAGCGTTGGCTTTAAATAAAAAAGGCCTACCTATTCGGTAAGCCTTTTTTTTGCTCTTCTTAATGTATTACGCGCTTAGTTTATTGACGCTTATGTTACACGCCGTTAGCTTTTTCGTGCAGCTGTGTATTGCTCATTCGTAACGCCGCCAAAATTGATGCGAACACTTGGTTTGAATGCACGCCTCGCGTTTTGTGTTTTTTATTCCCACGGTCCCAGGTAATAACACACTCGGTTAAGGCATTGGTGTGCCCGCCTTTAGGGATTCGCACTTCGTAATCAAGTAGCTCGGGCAGTAACGCATCATAATGTTTTAACACTTTGTTTACGGCATCTTTAAATGCATCAAAACCACCATTTCCTGTGCCTGTTGACTCGTGCTGTTCGCCATTAACATCCATTTTAATAGCCGCCACCGAGGACTGGTCTAAGCGACTGGTAATCGTGCAGTCCAATAATTTGATGTGTTTATAGTTTTCGCTTTCTAATACGTCGGCAATAATAAAGGGCAGGTCTTCGGTGGTGATGGTCTGCTTTGAATCGCCTAAGCGAACAATTCTATTTAACACCCTTTTTTGATTTTCTGCTGACAGGGTAATACCGAGGCGTTCGAGGTTTTTGCTCAGCGAGGCCTTGCCACTCATTTTACCCAAGGCGTAACTACGCACCCGGGAAAATCGCTCTGGGCTTAGCTTACTTTCGTATAGACCGCCTTTTTTATCACCATCGGCATGGATACCTGCCGTTTGGGTAAACACGTCTTCACCGATAACAGGTGCGTTTGCAGCCACCCACTTACCCGAAAAATTTTCGACCATATTACTTAAGCGCACGATATGACTTTCGTCGATGGACAGTTTCATACCCATCTTATCGCGCAATACCACGGTTACTTCTGATACAGAGGCATTACCCGCCCGCTCACCCAAGCAATTGACCGTACAATGCACCGTATTAACGCCGGCACGTACCGCTGCCATAATATTAGCCGTGGCTAGGCCGTAATCATTATGCGGATGAAAATCAAATTCTACATTGGGGTAGCGCGCGCACATGTCGCTTAAGCTATCAAACACTTCGTCTGGTGACATCACGCCCAAGGTGTCTGGCAGCATAAAATGGCTGATGCCCGCGTTTTGTATGCGGTCCATTAAACCGTACACGTAATCGGGGCTATCGGCATAGCCGTTTGACCAGTCCTCCAAGTACACGTTGACCTTAAGCCCTTTTTCTAGCGCGTATTGCACTGTCGTTAGGATTTGTTCAACGTGTTCATCGAGCGTTTTACCCAACTGTTCACGGCAATGTTTTTCGCTACCCTTAGTGAGTAGGTTAATGACCCGCCCCTGCGTTTCTAAGACCCAATCCACGCTGCGTTGGTGGTCGACAAAACCGAGCACTTCAACCGCATCGCCATAGCCTGCACTTTGCGCCCACTCGTTGATGCTGCGTACAGCTTCTTTTTCGCCTTCTGACACACAGGCTGATGCGACCTCGACCCGATCAACGCGTAATGATTTGAGTAAGGCTTTGGCAATACTGACCTTTTCGGCAGGCGAAAACGACACGCCCTGCGTCTGCTCACCGTCACGCAGGGTGGTATCCATCAATCGGATATGCCGTGAAGCCAATGCGGTCATGCCGTCGTTATCCGTGCTCGCTTAAGACCAAAGCCAAGGGTGGCGTTGTTTATGCTGTTGCTCAAACGTAGTAATTTTATCTTCGTGCTTTAACGTTAAACCAATATCATCCAGACCGCTCAGCATATTGTCTTTGCGGAAGGGGTCTATTTCAAACTTAAAGCCATTACCTGCTGGGGTAATTACGTCTTGGTTTTCAAGATCAATAATAAACTTGGCGCCTTCATTAGCAGCGATTTCTTGCATTAAGGCATCTGACTGCGCTTGGGTGACCTTAATTGCTAAAATGCCATTTTTAAAACAGTTATTGTAAAAAATGTCGGCATAACT
Organism: Cycloclasticus sp.; assembly: GCA_018066825.1. Lineage (GTDB taxonomy): Bacteria > Pseudomonadota > Gammaproteobacteria > Methylococcales > Cycloclasticaceae > Cycloclasticus. Next base: position 1,989 of record JAGPVU010000125.1, on the reverse strand, counting down.
GGTTGAAATAATGGTATTAAAACCGAAATCGGCGATCGCCCAAGGCGCGTGTTCACGCGATGAACCACAACCAAAGTTATCACCGGCCACTAAGACTTTAGCGCCTTTAAACGCAGGATTATTCAGTTCAAAGCTTGGGTTTTCCGTTACACCGTCGTTGTTGTAACGCCAATCATGAAATAAATGCACGCCAAAGCCGCTGCGTTCTACCCTTTTTAAAAACTGTTTAGGAATAATTTGATCGGTATCCACGTTATTACGATTCATCAACGCGGCGATACTTTCGTGTTTTTTATATGGTTCCATTGTATTAACCTAATTTACTGATATCGACAAAATGACCCGCTGCTGCTGCTGCCGCGGCCATTGCTGGTGAGACCAAGTGTGTTCTACCACCCTTGCCTTGGCGACCTTCAAAGTTTCTGTTTGAGGTTGACGCGCATCGTTGTCCGTCTTTTAGTTCGTCACCGTTCATCGCTAAACACATGGAACAACCGGGGTCACGCCATTCCCAACCGGCGTCTTTAAAGATTTTATCCAAGCCCTCTTTCTCGGCCTGTAGCTTAACGTTATACGAGCCAGGTACCGCTATTGCAGTGACGCCTGGGGCAACTTTAGTCCCCTTAGCCACCGTCGCTGCGGCGCGAAAATCCTCGATACGACCATTGGTGCACGAGCCAATAAAGGCATAATCGATTTTAATATCGGTCATTTTTGTATTCGGCTGCAGATCCATATACTTAAGCGCACCTTCACACGCCAAACGCTTACCAGCGTCGGCAAAGGTATCTGGCGCTGGAACCACCCCATTAGCACCCACGACTTGCTCAGGCGATGTGCCCCAAGTGACCTGTGGCGCTATCTCAGCTGCGTTAAGCGTTACGATAGTGTCGTAACTGGCCCCTTCATCAGTAAGCAATGATTTCCAATACGCCAATGCTTGGGACCAAGCCTCACCCTTAGGTGCAAATTCTTTACCCTGTAAGAATGCATAGGTTTTTTCATCTGGCGCTACCATACCGGCACGCGCGCCCGCTTCAATGGCCATATTACAAACGGTCATGCGACCTTCCATTGATAAGGCAGTAATTGCTTCGCCCGCGTATTCGATGACATAACCTGTGCCGCCTGCGGTGCCCGTCTTACCGACGATGGCTAAGGCAATATCTTTAGCCGTACAGTGCTTAGATAAAACACCATCCACTTGAACCAACATGGTTTTTGACTTTTGTTGCGGCAAGGTTTGCGTCGCCATCACGTGTTCCACTTCTGAGGTACCGATACCAAACGCTAACGCACCAAATGCGCCATGTGTTGCTGTGTGGCTATCGCCACATACCACAACCATACCCGGGTGGACAAAGCCATGCTCGGGCACAACGATATGAATAACGCCATTTTCTGGGCTTTCCATATCGTATAAGTTCAGGCCATTTTCTTCGCAGTTAACCGCCATGGTTTCAATTTGCTTTTTCGCAATCGGGTCGGCAATGGGTAAATCACGATCCTTAGTCGGCACACAGTGATCCATGGTTGCCAAAATGCTATGCGGGTTACGCACTTTTCTGTTTGCAATACGAAGGCCTTCAAATGCTTGCGGGCTGGTCACTTCGTGCATTAAGTGTCTATCGACAAACAACAAAGGAGCCTGGCCCGGTTCTTGGTGAACGAAGTGGCTGTCCCAGATTTTTTCATACATTGTTTTTTTCATATTTCTACCCAAAACTTGAGCCCCATATTAAGTAAAATTGGTCAACGGAAGGGGCGATGGTCGACCTAAATCGAATGAACCTTGTATTTTCGCTAAATTCACTAAAATATGCAATGGATGCCGGGTTTAAAACCGCATAAAAAAAGGCGAAACAGTGAAGTTTCGCCTTTTTAACGTCCATTAAAAATGGAGCTGGCAATAGGATTCGAACCTACGACCTGCTGATTACAAATCAGCTGCTCTACCAACTGAGCTATGCCAGCGTCAGGGCGGCTATT
>JAGPVU010000124.1 GCA_018066825.1 Cycloclasticus sp. | reverse complement strand
CACCACATCGGTATCAGGGAAGTCGTCATTTAGTTCATCCATTTCCAATACAATATCGTAGGGAACACGAGCTTCAGCCAGCAACACATTCATATGCCCCGGTAAGCGTCCGGCCACTGGGTGAATGCCGAATCGAACCTTAATGCCTTTGTCTTTTAGATAACGCGTGATTTCAGACACGGTGTTTTGTGCTTGTGCAACCGCCATACCATAACCCGGGACAATAATAACGCTATCGGCATGGGTTAATATGTCGGCGACTTCTTCAGCGTGAATAACGATGTGTTCTTTAGGGCCATCATCAGCGCTAGTTGAACTGACTTTTTTAGCACCAAAGCCACCTAAAATAACACTAACAAATGAACGGTTCATTGCACGGCACATGATGTAACTCAAAATTGCACCGCTACTACCCACCAAGGCGCCGACGATAATTAATAAGTCGTTGGAAAGCATAAAACCCGTTGCTGCCGCCGCCCAGCCTGAATAGCTATTCAGCATTGAAATAACGACAGGCATATCCGCACCACCAATGGCCATGACCAAATGGAAACCAAGAATAAAGGATAAAACCGTCATTATTAGTAGAAGTATTAAGGCAGTGTCAGGACTCGCTGAGATAAAAAACACGCCTAAAACAACCGATGAGATGATAAGCGATAGATTTAAAAGGTGACGGCCCGGTAGCATCAAGGGCGTACTCGAAATGCTGCCGCGCAATTTACCAAAGGCAACGATTGAGCCGGTGAAGGTAACGCCACCAATAAAGATACCTAGAAATATTTCCACTTCATGGATTATTTTTTCTGCATGGGTAGCAAATTCAGCCCCACTTAATGAGCTGGATAAGCCAACGAGCACGGCCGCCATACCAACAAAGCTGTGTAATACCGCGATTAGCTCGGGCATTTGTGTCATCTCGACCCGCGAGGCTAACCATTTGCCTATCACCAGTCCAGTAATGACCATGGTTAATAATAAACCATAGGCGCTGACTTGGTCGCTCAAGATGGTAACTAGGATAGCCAAGGTCATACCAATAACACCGTAGAGATTACCTCGCTGAGCGGTTTCTTGATGGCTTAAACCACCAAGGCTAAGGATAAACAAAATACTTGCGCCAATATATGACGCGATCAACATACCTTCAGACATCAGTTATTCCTCTATTTTCTGAACATGCGTAACATGCGTTGCGTTACCGCAAAGCCGCCACCAATATTAATTGAAGCAATCAATACGGCGATTGCAGATAAAATGGTGATTGGGCTATCAATAGGCCCGGATATTTGAGCCATCGCGCCGATAATAATAATGCCCGAAATGGCATTGGTCACACTCATTAATGGGGTGTGTAATGAGGGCGTAACGCTCCAGACCACTTGGTAACCCACAAAGCAGGCCAACACAAAAACAGTAAAATGAGGCAAAAATGACGCGGGTGCGCTAAAGCCAATGCCTAACAATACTAAAGTGCTAACAATAAATAACGGTAGGTTGATTTTTTTAGGCCCCTCATCAATCTCTTCTTCAACGACTTTAGTTACCGGTTTAGGTGCTGGCGGTGGCGCGAGTGGTGGCGCAGGAAAGGTGACTTCGCCTTTATGCACAACGGTGGTACCACGAATGACAACATCATCCATATCGATATTGAACTCGCCGCTTTTACACAGGTCGCTCATTAGGTGAACTAAGTTATTGGCGTATAAATTACTAGACTGTGTCGCTAAGCGGCTCGGTAAATCGGTGTAACCAATAATAGTGACGCCATGTTTGACAACCGCTTGACCCGGTTCGGTTAATTCACAGTTACCGCCATTTTCTGCGGCTAGATCAACAATCACACTGCCTTCTTTCATTAATTCAACCATATCGGCCAAAATAAGTTTCGGGGCAGGGCGTCCTGGAATTAACGCGGTGGTCACGATGATGTCGACTTCTGCGGCTTGCGCCCTGAACAAGGCCATTTCAGCGTCGATAAATTCTTTAGACATGACTTTGGCATAACCGCCTTCGCCCGTACCGTCTTCTTCAAAATCAAGCATTAGAAATTCGGCGCCGAGACTTTCAATTTGTTCAGCCACTTCTGGACGTGTGTCGAAGGCTCGAACAATAGCGCCCATGCTATTAGCTGTACCAATGGCGGACAAACCAGCAACACCAGCGCCTATAACCATTACTTTAGCAGGTGGTACACGACCAGCAGCGGTTATTTGGCCGGTAAAGAAACGACCAAATACATTAGCGGCTTCGGTAATTGCGCGGTAACCGGCAATGTTGGCCATGGAACTCAAGGCATCCATTTTTTGTGAGCGGGAAATACGGGGTACAGAGTCAATCGCCAGCACATTACAATTTTTGCTGGCTAATTTCTTCAGTAAATCATCATTTTGAGCCGCCTGCATAAAACTGATTAAGGTTTGATCGTCTTTGATTAAGTCGCACTCATCAATATTGAGTTCGGTATTAAATTCGGGCGCTCTGACTTTAAATATAATATCGGCTTGCGACCAGACTGATGCTGCGTCAGGTGCAATCTGGGCACCGGCTTGCCGATAACTGTCATCGACAAAGGTAGCGGCTTGACCCGCTTGGGTTTCTACGATGACCTCAAAGCCAAGCTTTTGTAGTTTTTTAATAGACGCTGGGGTGGCTGCAACCCGGCGCTCGCCAGGATGGATTTCTTTAGGGATTCCGATTTTCATAAAACATATTCCAGTATTTTTTAGAGAATGATGAAGGGTTGATTATTTATTCGCCTCGTTCAATAACCATGGCGATACCTTGGCCGACGCCAACGCACATGGAGATTAATGCATAACGCCCACCTGAGCGTTGTAACTGTCGTGCTGCGGTTAAGGCTAAGCGGGCACCAGAAGCGCCTAATGGGTGGCCCACCGAAATGGCACCACCATTTGGATTAATGCGCGGGTCATCTTCTGCCAGACCCAATTGTTTCAGATCGCCTAAAACTTGGGCGGCAAAGGCTTCGTTTATTTCGATAACATCCATTTGATCCAAGGTTAAGCCTAGACGTGCTAGTATTTTTTTACACGCTGGCACAGGGCCTAAACCCATAAGGCTAGGTTCAACGCCGGCTGTAGCGCCGCCTAAGACGCGTGCGATAGGTGTTATTTGATGTCGAGTACCAAACTCACGGTTGGCTATTAATACGGCGCTGGCGCCGTCATTGATGCCGGATGCGTTAGCGGCGGTGACAACACCGTCTTGAAATAAGCTGCCCATGCTCGCCATTTTATCTAAGGTTGCCTCAGCACGAGGGTGCTCGTCGGTGTCAACGATCAGGGGTGCTTTGCCTCTTTTTTGCGGGATGCTGACGGCCACAATTTCTTCAGTAAAGTAACCTTTAGCTGTTGCCGCAGCCCATTTTTGTTGTGAATTAAAGGCGAATTTATCACACGATTCTCGGCTTATGTTTTCGGCTTTGGCGACGTTGTCTGCGGTTTCTGGCATTGATTCATGACCGAATTTTTTACCTATCTCGGTATTAGGGAAGCGCGCACCGATAGCGCTGTCGTAAACTTGTATGTCTTTACTAAAGGCGGTATTGCTTTTATTAAAGGTCAACGGTGCTCGGGTCATGCTTTCTACACCGCCAGCGATATAAACACTGCCTTCGCCGCAAGTGATGGCGCGCGCCGAGTCGATTATTGCAGCAAGGCTACTGGCGCACAATCGATTAACCGTTTGTGCGCTAACTTCAACAGGCATCCCCGCGAGTAGGCTGGCGTAACGGGCGACATTACGGCTGTCTTCACCGGATTGACAAACGCAACCAAGGATGACGTCATCAATTAACAAGGGGTCAAATTTGTTCCGTTCAACAAGGGCTTTTATAACACCGGCGGCGAGATCGTCAGGTCTAACGTGGGCAAGCGCACCACAATATTTGCCAAAGGGGGTTCTAGCCCCATCGTAAATATACGCATCTAACATGGTCGTTTCCTTTAATTAATTTAATTGATAAGCGAGTTGGTGTGCGTCAGAAATGGCCTTCGCAGCATCAAGCTCACGGACTTCATTAACACCACCAATTCGATGGAGTGCTTTAAATGTGCTGCCTAGCGAATCAGCTAACTCATCACGTGCTTCTTGTCCGGCGCAAACAACAACGGTATCAGCAGGCAATATTTTGGCTTCGCCTTGATGGGTAATATGCAAACCGGCACTATCAATCTTGTCATAACTTAAATCACCTAAGGTTTTAACGCCACGTTTTTGTAACTCTGTTTGATGAATCCAGCCAGTGGTTTTGCCTAATGTGCGACCAAATTTATCGGCTTTACGTTGGACTAATGTAATGTCGCGTGTTGATTTTGTAGGTTTTAATGGAGATTGTAGCAACGCGCCAGGTTGCGTCCCTTCAGAATCAATGCCCCAATTATTGTTAAATTCGGTCAACGGATTATTATTTGTTGTTTGATGACTCAAAAATTCGGCCATATCATAGCCAATTCCACCGGCACCAATAATGATAACGCGCTGACCTACCTTCTCAGGTGAATTAAAGGCCTGTTCATAGCTTAATACATTAGGTTGATCACTACCGGGCAGGGTTAATTGACGTGGTTTGATGCCTGAGGCGAGCACAACGGTATCAAAACCGGCGGCTTTAAGTTGTTGCGCATCAGCACGACAATTTAATTGTAAGTTGATTGCGTGTTTGTCCAGCATCACCTGGAAATACCTGAGTAACTCATCAAACTCTTCTTTACCGGGTACTTTACGTGCGAGTAATAATTGACCGCCAATGCTAGCTGAGGCTTCAAACAAGGTAATATCATGCCCTTGCTTTGCGGCTTCAATTGAAAAGGATAAGCCTGCGGCACCGGCACCAATCACTGCGATCTTCTGTGGTGTTGTGGTTTTAGGCTTTAGTCGGTAAATCGTTTCGTGGCAGGCGCGCGGGTTGACCAAGCAACTGACCGTTTTATTGTTAAATAAATGATCTAAGCAGGATTGGTTACACGCGATGCATGTGTTGATCTCTTGGCTACGTTGTTGCTTGGCTTTGAGTACAAAGTCGGGGTCTGCAAGAAAAGCGCGGGATAAGTAAACCATGTCCGCATCACCGCGTTGGATAATCTCTTCCGCTAGCTCGGCGGTATTAATTCGATTAGCCGCAGCAACCGGAATATTGACCGCTTGTTTTATTTTAGCGGTGGCCCAGCTAAAGGCCCCACGTGGTACGGTCATGGCAATGGTTGGAATAGAAGCTTCGTGCCAACCAATACCGGTATTAATTAAATCGACACCCGCTTTTTCTAACGCCTGGGCAAATAATTGGGCTTCTTCAATGTTCCAGCCGTCTTCCACTAATTCAAGTACTGACATGCGGTATTGGATAAAAAAATCAGTGCCTAGTTTTTTTCTAATGTTACGAATAATGCTTAACGGAAAGCGCGCACGGTTTTCAAAGTTGCCGCCCCATTGATCGTTACGATGATTAGTCCGTGGGGCGGTAAATTCATTCAGTAAATAGCCTTCAGAGCCGAGTAATTCAATGCCACTAAAACCAGCTTGTTGCGCTAAATCGGCACAATGAACAAAATCATCGATGGTCTGTAAAATCTGCGCCTCGGTCATCGCGCTGGGTTCAAAACGATTAATGGGGGAGCGTATTGCGCTAGGCGCTACAAGGTGGTCATGCTTAGCATAGCGTCCTGCATGCAGAATTTGCATGATGATGTGGCTGCCTTGTTGCTGCACTGTATCGGTAATGATTTTGTAAGATGCGACTTGATTTGCTTCGGTCAGCATCATCGCACCCGGTGCGATCAAACCTTCTTCGTTGGGTGAAACACCCCCAGTGACAATAAGTGAAGCGCCACCTTGGGCGCGTTCTTTATAGAACTCAGCTAAACGGCCAAAGGGATCATCAGTATGGTCTAAACCTGTATGCATCGAGCCCATAATAATTCGATTGGGCAAAGTCAAAGAGCCAATTTTTATTGGCGTAAAAAGCTGTTTGAACATCATGGAATTTTAGAATTATTGTCAATTTAAAACAGTGTAACAATCATTGGATACGATACTCAACAATTTTGACAAACTAACGCTTGTTTGGTAACTTGTAAGGCTTAAAAAAGACCATTTCACAGCCACTAAAAGAAGGATTTAGGATGAGCACTAACGATGAACTGATTTATAACGTAGAGGCTGGTATCGCTACGGTCACTTTAAACAGGCCACACAGAAAGAATGCCTTGTCCACGGGCCTGGTTAATAAGTTGGCTGATGCTTGGGAAAAAATTGACGCTGATGATGAAGTAAAAGTTGTGATTTTAACCTCCACCGATTGCGGGGTTTTTTCTGCAGGTATGGATTTAAAGGAAGCGGCTGAAATTAAAAAAACTACCGGTCAAGATGTTTTGTCGACCTTAAAAGACCCGTTTCACCAACGTATGCGCGACTGTAGTAAGCCTATTATCGCGGCGATGACAGGGCATTTAATTGCCGGGGGCATGATGCTGAGTCTTAACTCTGATTTACGTGTTGGTTTGGCCAAAACGCGGGTGGGTATCAGTGAAGCTAAAATTGGTAGGGGCTCACCATGGGCGGCGCCCTTAGTGGGTATGTTGCCGCAACCGCTTATTATGGAGTTGGTGCTAACGGGTGAACAAATGGCGATAGAACGGTTTTATGAAGTGGGTTTCATCAATTATTTGGAAGAGACACCCGATCAAGTAAGGTCTCAGGCGAATAGGTTGGCCAGCATTATCCGTGATAATGCACCGCTGTCCGTGATGGCGGCGAAAGCCAGTATAAAAGCGACAATGAACCTAGGCTGTGATGATGGCTTTAAACAAGCATTGGCTTTGCATGAGGTCGTTTATGCTAGTGAGGATGGGATCGAAGGTCCCTTATCGTTTGCAGAAAAAAGAAAGCCCGTTTGGAAAGGTCGTTAAGTACAACGCCCCCTTATTTTAATTAACAGACCAGAGAGACATTAAGTATGAACTTTGAACTGAATGATGAACAACGAATGATCTATGAGTATGGTGATCAAGTGGCCAAAACTTTTGATCAACAGTATTGGTTAAAAAAAGCCAGAAAAAATGAATTCCCACATGAGTTGTGGCAGCAAGTCAGCGCAGACGGTTTTATGGGCATTATGGTGCCGGAGCAATATGGCGGTGCGGGTCTCGGTATGATGGAAATGAGTTTACTGATGGAAGGCTTATCCAATAATGGCATTCCATTGCTTTCAATGGTGGTGGGTTCAACCATGTCCTTGCCTGTTATCGCTGACCATGGCAGTGAGGAAATGAAACAAAAATACCTACCCGATGCTTGCGCCGGTAAAACACTCTTTTGTTTTGCTATTACCGAGCCAACGGCGGGAACGAATACGATTAAAATCAATACCATTGCAAAGAAAAAAGGCGATAAATACCTATTAAGTGGGGCTAAAACCTTTATTACCAGCGCTGATGAGTCTGATTACGCCTTGGTTGTTGCCCGTACCGCAGCGCATACAGATGTTGAAAAAAAGACCGATGGTTTTACGCTGTTTGTGGTGGATATGAAGGCGAAAGGCGTTAGTATGACCGCACTTGAAATGAGCGTCGTGCTCCCAGAAAAACAGTATCAATTGTTTTTTGATGAGGTTGAATTGACTGACGATGATATCGTAGGTTCTGCCGGTAAAGGGTTTGAAGTATTGTTTGAATCGTTAAACCCTGAGCGTATTGTGGTGTCAGCGATGTGTAATGGCATCGGGCGTTTGGCACTTAAGCGGGCGGCAGAATATGCCTCTGAGCGGGTGGTATTTAATGGGCCTATTGGTGCGTATCAAGGTTTGCAGCACCCGTTAGCGGCAGCTAAAACACAAGTTGAACTAGCGTCTTTAATGACCAAACAAGCGGCGTGGTTATTTGATAATAAAAAGTCCGCCGGTGAGGCGTCTAGTATGGCTAAAATTGCCGCGGCCGATGCGGGTATGCAAGCGGTAGATGCCTCGTTACAATGTTTCGGTGGCAACGGTTTTACCCATGACTACGGTTTGTACGATATGTATTCGGTGGTTCGTTTATTGAAAACAGCACCGATAAATAAAGAAATGCTACTAAACTATATTGCCGAAAAAAGCTTGGGCATGCCGCGTTCTTATTAACCCTATAAATTTTTAAGTTGGACAAATACCTATGACGACACCGCGCAGCCTTTACCGCTCACTACTTTTTGTACCAGGATCGGCACAAAAACGGATTGATAAATCAGCGAGCATTGCTGCTGATGGTCTGATTTTTGATCTTGAAGACGCAGTATCGCCGGATGCTAAGGCGAGTGCGCGTGATACTGTGGTGGCGGCATTAGGTTCAGCGGCATTTGCTGGAAAGCAAATTATTGTTCGCGTCAATGGCATTACAAGCCCTTGGTTTAACGATGATATGCAAGCGATTGTAGCGGCAGGACATTGCGACATTATGTTACCGAAATGTGAGTCTGCAAATGATGTTGCGGCGGTGAAAAAACTCACCACTGGCAAGTCAATTAAACTGCACGTGATTATTGAAACAGCTAAAGGTGTGCTGGCCTTGCACGAAATTTCTAATGGGTTATCAGCATCGGATTCTCTGTGTTTTGGGCATGTAGATTTTGCTACTGATATGGCCTTACCTGCTGCCGATGCCTCACAGGGCGTGGTGTATCATGCCCGCTGTCAGGTCGCGTTAGCCGCACATGCTTTTGGCGTTACACCGATTGATAATGTTTGTCTTGAAGTCGCTGATGATGCAATTATTCGTGCCGATGCAACCGCAGGGATTAATTTAGGTTATGCCGGTAAATTGTGCATCCATCCGAATCAAGTGCCGATTGTGAATGACGTATACACGCCTAGCGCTGAACAAGTCCAACTCGCTAAAGAGATTCTAGCTGCTTGGGAAGACGTACAAAAGCAAGGGCAGGGTGTGTTTAGTTTTAAAAACAAAATGATTGATCTACCAGTTATTCAGGCACAAGAGAGTATTTTGCGCCGTTATGCTGCTGCCACTGAGGAAAATAAAGCATGAAAGAGGTATTAATTGAAGGCCCGTATTTTGAAGATTTCAAGGTCGGTGAGTTTTTAGAGCCGGCCCCCTCGGTTACCGTGACTGATGGTCATGTAAGCGCTCATCAAATGCTGTTTGGTGACCGTCTCAGGCTGCCGCTAGATCAACACCTTTGTGCTGAAGTAACCGGTTCACAAAAACAACTCGCAAACCCTACCATGGCATTTAGTGTGGCCATTGGACAGACAACGTATGCCACACAAAATGTGATGGGAAATCTGTTTTACCGTGGTTTAGTATTAAAAAGGCCTGTTTTTATTGGTGATACCTTGAGTACGACCACTAAAATTGTTGCTTTACGCCAAAATAAAGCCAAAACAGGGCGGCCAGCCACCGGTATGGTTGCCTTAGAGATTTTGACCACGAATCAACACGGTGATGAAATTGTACATTTTTGGCGCTGCCCAATGGTGCCGTGTCGTGATCCGGCGGCTGACACGGGTCATAACGATGATTTAAACCAAATACCCTCAGAAATCAGTGTCGATGCCTTATCCTCTGCGGCCCCTAGTGATTGGAATCTGGATTTATATAAACAAAAAATCAAAGGGTGTCACTTCGATGATGTGGAAGAAGGGGTTAACTACCGTGTTAAAGCAAGGGATACTGTTACTAGTGCTCCAGAATTAACCCGTTTAACATTGAATTTGGCTATGACACATACCGACGCAGGCGCGAGTGTCTACGGTAAGCGCTTAGTTTACGGGGGACATACCATTTCGATTGCCGCCGCACAGATGGTTAGAGCCTTACCGAATGTCTTAACCCTATTGGCATGGACGCATTGCGATCACGTGGCACCAGTGTTTGAAAATGACATCTTGCGTAGCGAAATTAGTATTTTAAAGAAAACAGCGCTTGAGACAGGTGGTGGGCTGGTTGAATTACATATTAAGGTTTGGGCTGAACGTGGAGATCAAGCGCCTAAACCGGCTGCGGATATACAGGTTCTTGATTGGGGTCTGATTGTTTTTATGGCCTAAGGCACTAAAATGGACGCTGTAGAACGTTACTTGACTATTGCTAATCAGCCGCTAAGGACTTGGATTTATGGCGATTTAAAAGCAAATACGCCTTGTCTCGTATTATTACATGGGGGGCTAGATTGCCTGGAAACATGGAAGGATTTTCCAAGTCAATTAGCACTAACAACAGGGTTGCCCGTTGTTGCTTATGAACGCTTTGGCCACGGTAAATCAGGCCAGTTGAGTGAGTACCGACAAGCGGATTACCGGCATAATGAGGCTGAGCTGGTATTGCCCAAGGTGCTTAATTTACTAGGTTTAGAGCAGGTTGTTTTAGTAGGCCATAGTGATGGTGCTGCGATCGCCTTGATGGCTGCCGCTTCGTTAACTGAAAAAGTGATGGCTGTTTGTGCTATTGCACCCCCATTGGTACCGGAGGAAACTGTTCGCGAAGGTATACGGGTGGCTGTTCGTGATTATGAACAGGGCAATTTAGCCGACAAGCTAAAAGTGTTTCATGGTGAGGCAACGGATGCCTTGTTTTATGGCTGGGCAAAAGCGTGGCTTTCCGAGGGGTTTGACCAGTGGTCCTGTGCTAAGGAGTTACAAGGTATTAAATGCCCTGTCTCTTTAGTATTTGGCAAAGCAGACGATTATGGTTATCAAGCAAGCTTGAACAAACTGCTGACTCATTTGAAACAAAAACCAGCAGTGCAATTAATTGATGCGGTTGGGCATATGCCGCATCATTATGCTAGAAAAGAGACAATAAAGGCTATAAATAAACTTATTCAATCAATTTAAGTTTATTAATTAACATTATGTTTTTAATGCAATTTATTAATTTGAAATAGGAGAAAGAAATGGATTTAGAATTAAAAGGTAAATCAGTTATCGTCACAGGTGGTGGCTCAAATATTGGCCGTGGTATTGTTTTAGCTTTCGCTAAAGAAGGGGCTAATATCACCTTGGCTGACATTGATGAAACACAAGCGGCAGGGGTTGCTAAACTCGCGCTTGAGCGCGGGGCATCAGCGGTGCAAGTGATTAAAACAGACGTCACTAACCTGGACCAAGTAAAAGCTATGGTAGCAGCAGCGGATACAAAATTTGGTGGTGTTGATGTGTTGGTTAATAACGTGGGCTGGGATGATTTGATGTTTTTCACTC
>JAGPVU010000122.1 GCA_018066825.1 Cycloclasticus sp. | reverse complement strand
AAAATCACGCTCTAAACGAGGCATGCGTCGTTCACACGATGCCCTAGGGTCAAAAACCTTATCTACTGAACCAACTACCGGTGAAGTGCATTTGCGTCATCACGTTAGCGCCGATGGTTTTTATCGTGGTGAACAAGTCGTGGCCGATAAGGACTAGACTGTCACCGGCTCAACAACATGGTTGAGCTAGCGGTAATAAACACCTTGAGTCAATTTGTAAATAGGCCTGCTTGAATGTTAAATGCAAAAATAACAGGTACAGGTAGTTATTTACCTGAAAAAATTGTTAGCAACCAAGATTTTGAATCATTTTTAGATACCTCTGATGAGTGGATTTTTGCGCGCACAGGTATTAAGCAACGACACGTCATTGCTGACCATGAAACAAGCTCATCGATGGCCGAAATTGCTGCTACTCGCGCAATGCAAGCCGCAGGGATTGCTGCTAATGATATCGACTTAATTATCGTAGCCACCAGTTCGCCTGATCGAGTATTTCCGAGTACTGCCTGTTTGCTTCAAGCGCGGTTAAGTATTAAAGATTGCGCCGCTTTTGATGTACAAGCGGCGTGTTCTGGTTTTATCTACGCTCTCAGCATTGCTCATCAGTTCATTAAAGCGGGTGGTGCAAAAAAGGCCTTGATTATTGGCTCCGAGGCCAATTCCAGAATCCTAGACTATAGCGATCGAGGCACCTGCGTTATTTTTGGTGACGGAGCTGGGGCTGTTGTGCTTGAAGCATCTGAGGAAGTAGGCATTTTGTCGACACACCTCCACTCTGATGGCCAATATCAAGACTTGCTGTATATCAACAACCCAATCAAAGATCAAAAGCAATACGGTGAGCAGGCTTTTATGAGAATGCAGGGCAATGATGTCTATAAAGTTGCGGTTAAAACCTTAGGGCGCATTGTCGATGAAACTCTCGAGTCCAACGGGCTGCTTAAATCGGATGTTGATTGGCTAATCCCCCATCAAGCAAATATTAGAATTATTTCTTCAGTGGCCAAACGGCTTGAAATGCCTATGAACAAAGTCGTTGTAACGATTGAAAATCAAGGCAACACCTCGTCTGCCTCAGTCCCACTGGCATTAGACCTTGCCGTTAGAGATGGACGCATTAAAAAAGGTGATATCGTTTTGATGGAAGCTTTCGGTGGTGGTTTCGTCTGGGGCTCTGCTTTAGTTAAAATGTAAACCCATACTTATTATATAAAAACGAATTATGCCTATAGATAATACATTAGCGTTTGTTTTCCCTGGTCAAGGCTCGCAAACTGTTGGTATGTTGGCTGATCTCGCTATCACTCATTCTGAGATCAAAGATACCTTTGATGAGGCATCCGAGGCTTTAGGCCGAGACTTATGGTTACTCGCACAAGAAGGGCCGGCCGACAAACAAAATCAAACACAAAACACCCAGCCACTTGTATTAACTGCCAGCGTTGCAATTTGGCGCATCTGGCAAAAACAATCAACGCTGAAGCCTGCCTATATGGCCGGTCATAGCTTAGGGGAGTACACCGCTCTGGTTTGCGCCGATAGCTTGAGCTTTATTGATGCCGTTAAGTTGGTAGAAAAACGTGCCTGCTTTATGCAACAAGCTGTGGCCGAAGGCGAGGGGAGTATGGCTGCTATTCTAGGCCTAGATTTGAGTGTTTTAATGACTATTTGTGCTGAAGCGGCTGAAAACGAGGTGGTTTCCGCCGTTAACTTTAATGCCCCAGGGCAAATCGTTATTGCCGGTAATACGAAGGCGGTAAATCGTGCGATTGAACTGGCTAAAGCACAGGGTGCAAAAAGGGCATTGGCTCTAGCCGTTAGCGTGCCATCACATTGTGCCTTAATGGAGCCAGCCGCAACTAACATGTCTGCTGAAATGTCCAACGTGTCCTTTTCTACACCAAATACAACCATACTACACAACACCGATGTAGCCAGCCACGACGATGTAGGCAGCATTAAAAACGCGCTGGAAAAACAACTTTATACGCCTGTTAGATGGACCGAGACCGTCGAAACCTTAGTCAAACGTGAAGTGACAACGATCGTAGAGTGCGGCCCAGGAAAAGTGCTCAGCGGGCTAAATAAACGCATTGATAAAACCTTAACGCTACACTCCCTAACCGATTTAAACTCATTTAGTAAAGCATTAGAGGCACTGACATGAACGATAAAACAATAGCACTGGTTACCGGCGCTAGCCGAGGCATTGGAAAGGCCATTGCTCAGCAACTCGCTAAAGATGGTTTCTTTGTCGTTGGTACGGCCACATCTGAAAAAGGTGCTACAGCCATTTCGGATTACCTTAAAGAGTTGGGTATTGGTATAACCTTGGACGTTACCCAAGCAGATTCTATTCAAAGCGTATTTTCTGAAATTAACAGTACCTACGGTGCCCCGACGGTATTAGTCAATAACGCAGGCATCACCAGAGACAATCTGATGCTCAGAATGAAAGATGACGAATGGGACGATATTATTTCAACCAATTTAAGCTCAATTTTTCGTATCAGCAAGGCCTGCTTAAAAGGCATGATGAAAAACAGAAAAGGCCGTATTGTTAGTATCGCTTCAGTAGTAGGCGTCACGGGCAATGCTGGCCAGGCCAATTATTCTGCTGCTAAAGCAGGCATTATTGGGTTTAGTAAATCGTTGGCTAAAGAAGTGGGGGCGAGGAATATTACAGTGAATACCGTTGCTCCTGGCTTTATCGATACCGATATGACTAGAGCGCTTGCTGACACTCAACGCGACGCATTGCTAACTGCTATTCCTTTAGGCCGTTTAGGCCAAGCAGAGGAAATTGCAAATGCGGTTTCATTCTTATGTTCTGATAAAGCGAGCTATATCAGCGGCGAAACCTTACACGTAAACGGCGGAATGTACATGAGTTAATTGAATAAATTAACTTTAACTAATTAATCTAGTTCATTGATAATTAACAGATTAAAAATTTTCAAAAAATATCGTTTAATATTAAGTAAGGGTAAATCATAAGGAAACGTTTAAACTTTTATGATTTATCAATATAATAC
>JAGPVU010000033.1 GCA_018066825.1 Cycloclasticus sp. | reverse complement strand
CTGATGCAGGAGCTGATGCAGGAGCCGATGCAGGAGCCGATGCAGGAGCCGATGCAGGAGCCGATGCAGGAGCCGATGCAGGAGCCGATGCAGGAGCCGATGCAGGAGCCGGAGCAGATGGTGTTACTGCTAAGTTTTCTGAGGCGTCAACGCTTGTTGGTTTAGGTGTTATACCATCAGCGTGACTACGGCTGCCCGTTGTCGTAGTCGCTTTATTAACTGGCTTAGTTTCTGCTTGTATTGTTGTTGTCACAGGACTGTTTTTTGTAGTTGTATCAACGGCTGTGGCTACATCAGTTGTGTTTGTTGTAGTAGTTTCGGTCACAGCGACAGTGGGTTCGCTTGTGCCGTTTGTGTTATCCACATTTGTATTAACTGCTCTAGTATCAGATGATTTGTTACCTGAGCGCCTTGAGCGACGTCGTTTACGTGGTGCTGAGGTGGTTTTTTCAGTATTAGCATCATTAGTCGTTTCAGCGCTAGTTTTTACCTCTTCTTTGACATTATCATTAGTTTTTCGCGTGTTTTTATTAGGATTTTGTTTGCTTTTATCGGCGCCTTCTTGTCGATTTCTACCTTTATTTCTATTTTGCCCTTCGCCTTGTTTGGCACGCGGAGGCCGATTTTTTGGCACGCGGGGAGTGGAAACTGCCGGTTGTATTTCTTTTTCGGTAATGTTTTCTTTGCTAGTGCTCGGAATTATTTTGCTAAAAATTCGTTTTAAGAAACCACTGCTGTTAGTTTCTTGAGCCTTAGGTTGCGGGCTAGTCGGCATTATATTTTCTACGACTGCTTTTTGTTGTGCGACTTGCTCACGTTGGTAAGGTTTTGTTTCATTCTTATTTTCCGATGGCGCACGTTCGTGACTAGCTAGGTTATCTTCTGTCACTTCTTTGGTACGGATTCGCTCAATTTCATAATGCGGCGTTTCCAAGTGCTTATTGGGTACTACGATGAGTGACACCTTGTGAGTGTTTTCAATGTTTTCAACTTCTGAACGTTTTTCATTAAGAACGAAGGTCGCGCAATCAACAGGTAGTTGCACAATAACGCGAGCGGTGTGTTCTTTCATCGCTTCTTCTTCGAGAATGCGAATAATGGATAACGATAACGACTCAACGCTTCTTATAGTTCCTTGGCCGTGACAGCGAGGACAAACAGGGAGACTGGATTCGGTTAAGGAGGAATGGATACGTTGACGAGACATCTCAAGTAAGCCAAAGCGAGAAATCCTACTAAATTGAATGCGCGCTCTATCGTGCTTCATCGCTTCTTTGATGCGTGTTTCGACCATGCGTTGATTTTTTGTAGGTCCCATATCGATGAAATCAATAACGAACAAACCACCCATGTCGCGAATACGTAATTGCCTTGCAATTTCATCGGCGGCTTCTAGGTTTATATTGAGTGCGGTGGTTTCAAAGTCGGCACCTTTGGTGGCGCGAGCCGAGTTAATATCGATAGAGGTTAGCGCCTCGGTTGGGTCAATGACGATTGAACCACCAGAAGGAAGGGGTACTTCACGGCCGTAGGCGGTTTCTATTTGGCTTTCAATTTGATAGCGGGTAAAGAGCGGTACGGTGTCTTCATATAATTTAACGCGTGATAGGTATTGCGGCATGATTTGCTGCATAAAGTCACGGGCTAAATTAAACGAAACGGCGCTATCTATCAACACTTCATCAATATCTGCACGCAAATAATCACGAATTGAACGAATGATGAAGTTGCTTTCTTGGAAGATTAAATAGGGTGCTTTACGGTCCTCAGAGGCTCTACTGATTGCGTCCCACAAATGGGTTAAATAATTCAGATCCCATTGTAATTCTTCAGCAGATTTGCCAACGCCAGCTGTTCTTACAATTAAACCGATTGATTCTGGAATTTCTAACTGATCTAAAACTTCCCTTAAAGCAGTTCGGTTGTCGCCGTCTATTCTGCGTGAAATACCACCGGAGCCTGGGTTGTTTGGCATTAACACCAAATAACTACCCGCAAGGCTGATTTGTGTCGTCAGGGCAGCGCCCTTGTTGCCACGCTCTTCTTTTTCGACCTGTACAACAATCTCCTGACCTTCTTTGATCAGGTTTTTATCTTTAATGTCTTGGCTTTCAAGGCCGATGGCAAAACCGGTGATTTCTTTAAACGGTAAAAAACCGTGACGATCTGCGCCGTACTCAACAAAAACAGCTTCTAAACTACGTTCTACTCGGGTGATCGTGCCTTTGTATATATTGGATTTCTTTTGTTCTCTAGCGGGGACCTCGATATCAAGATCATATAATTTTTGTCCATCGACAAGGGCAACTCGCAATTCTTCCGCGTGAGTCGCATTGATTAACATTCTTTTCATTTAATTGTCTTCCTGATGCCGCGCAATGCACAGAAGTAATAGGCTTATGAGAGATTTTTTCTTGGTTCATTACGTGGTAATTAATCTATTTGTATGTAAAGACGTGGTTTTCTCATAGGACGAGACATAAAGGCTTGATTTGATTTATGATGTGCTTTTGTCAATGTCCGTATTAATTTTCTGGTATTGGTGGGCAATAAAAATCGCTCATCGTGGGTTGAGCGAAAAAACCCGATATTGAATGCCAGTAACGTGTACTGAATCATTCAGATTTTGTTTACGATAATTAAACGATTGATTAGCTGAGCTAACAGACAAGCGTTATCATGATCACCGTATTTAACACAAAATTATGACTTACTGTATTAAATTACAGTCGGACTATAACAAGTAATTTCATTAACTTCAATAAGATAAGTAGTAATTTTAAGTATCCATGAAAACATTATTGCACGACCAAGTTCGATTTATTGAGGTTGATGAAAATTCCGAAGGGCAACGATTGGATAATTTTTTATTAAACCAACTAAAAGGTGTGCCAAGAAGTCATGTCTACAAAATTATCCGCAGTGGTGAAGTACGGATTAACAAGGGGCGGACGAAAAATGTGTACCGACTTAAAATTAAAGACATTGTCAGGGTGCCCCCTGTGAAACTGGATCGAAAACCCAACACTGAGCCAGCAGCTTGGCTAACAGAAGGGCTAGCACAGCGTATTATCTTTGAAGATAGTGACTTGCTCGTGCTGAATAAACCGTCAGGTATGGCGGTGCACGGTGGTACTTCAAACTCGCATGGTGTTATTGATGCATTAAGACATATCAGGCCTGATGAGTCCTTTCTTGAGTTAGTCCACCGATTGGACAAAGCGACATCCGGTTGTTTATTGATCGCAAAAAACAAGAAAATGTTAAATGGTTTGCAAACACTACTAAGGAACAGAACGATCAAAAAAACCTATACCGCCTTACTTTGTGGTGTGATCCACCAACAATCAATAAAGGTTAACGCACCGTTAGAAAAACGCCTGCTTCCAAGTGGCGAACACCGAGTCCGAGTTCATCCGGATGGGAAACCCTCAGAAACAGGTTTTACAACAATTCGACGATATAAACGGGCTACGTTAGTCTCAGCGTCACCTAAAACAGGACGCACTCATCAAATTCGTGTGCACGCTAAACATTTAGGTCATCCTATAGCCGGTGATGAGCGTTACTCGACTAGCGAGCAATTTAAAAAATACAAATTAGCTGGTTTAAAACGACTTTTTTTACACGCGAGTAAAATTAGTTTTACTCACCCTTTAAACGGCGAAACCCTCTGTTTTGAGGCGCCATTAGACGAAGAGCTTGAGGCTTTTACTGCATCATTATGATAAATAAATTTGATTTAATTGTCTTCGACTGGGATGGAACATTGGCCAATTCTATTGATTGGATCGTGGACTGTATTGTACAAGTATCTGAGGAGTTAAACCTTCCTGTGCCTACACAGCAAGCCTGTAAAGATGTTATTGGCCTTAGTTTATCGGAAGCGATGTTGCAGCTTTTTCCAAGTTTGTCTAAGGCACAAAAAGACAAAATGGTGGCATCTTACCGAATAAAATATATCGCCAAACCTATTACAACAGAGGATTTGTTTTTAAACACCTTGCCGGTTCTTACGGAGCTTCAAAGGATGGGGAAAACACTCGCAGTGGCTACAGGAAAAGGCCAACAAGGTTTAGATAGGGCATTGGATGGGACCGGTATACGTTCTTTTTTTCATCAACTTAGGTGTGCTGATACAATGCGATCAAAACCCAGTCCGCAGATGTTGTTTGATATTATGCAGGCGACCAATCATTCCGCTGACAAAACGCTGATGATTGGCGACTCAACCTTAGATTTAATGATGGCGAATAATGCCGGAGTTGCAAGCATCGGTGTTACTACGGGCGCACATTCACGTGATACATTAGAGAAACACGCACCACTAAGGTGTTTGGATAATTTAATTGACCTATTTGAGAGATAAGTATGGCATTGTTTAAAAAAGACCCATTCAATCAATCTGACGAGCAATGGCAACGCAGTGTGCTTGAGAAGGTAGCGCTCGCATCTATTGCAGAGCAAAGGCGAGGGCGCCGATGGGGCATTTTCTTTAAACTGTTGTTCCTTGCTTATATTGTTATTATCAGTGGCCTAGCGATGTATCCGATGGCACCTGGTGGAAAAATGACCGGCGGAGCACATACTGCGGTGATCGACATAAAAGGCGTTATCGTATCAGGCGGTGAGGCTGATGCTGAAAGCATTATAAAAAGCTTGAACAATGCCGTCGCCGATCCTAATACAAAAGGCATTATTTTACGCATTAATTCACCTGGTGGAAGCCCAGTTCAATCGAGCTATGTCTACCGAGCGGTTAAAGCAATTAAAGAAAACCACCCTAAGATACCCATTCATGCAGTAGTTGAAGATTTGTGCGCTTCTGGTGGTTATTACATCGCCGCTGCTGCGGATAAAATCTTTGTTAATGAGTCTAGCATTGTCGGTTCAATTGGTGTGGTAATGAATGGTTTTGGATTTACCGACGTCATGGAAAAACTGGGCGTGGAAAGGCGTTTATATACAGCGGGAAGTCATAAAGGATTTATGGACCCCTTTTCTGATGTAAACCCGGGTGAAAGAGAGCATGTGCAAAAAATGCTTAACGACATCCATCAACAATTTATTACTGCGGTTAAATTAGGCCGCGGTGATAGATTGCAGGACGACCCGAAGCTTTTTAGTGGTTTGGTTTGGGCGGGTTCAGAAAGCATCCGGCTGGGTCTGAGTGATGCTATTGGAGATATTTCATCCGTGGCAAAAAATGAAATTGGGGAAGAAAATATCGTCGATTTTACCGGACAAAAACCATTTCTTGAAAAATTAACAAAAAGTTTAGGGGGAGCTATGGCGCAATTTATACACCAATTTTCTACCAAATATGGGACGCAACTTTACTAAACTTTGTTTGTGTTGTTCAGTTAGAATTCATCCGTTTTAACTACTATAAGGTTTATTAACAATAGTTAACGATGATTTATGGGTTATTTGAAGGCATTATTTAGTACGTTTTTTTTGCTTGTGTTGATTTACAGTCCTACGCAGGCAGGCGATAGTAGCTATGTCACACTGGACCAAGCGGTCGCTAAAGTGAAAAAGGATAAAACACATAAAATTTTAGGCGCTGAGACAATTGAATTTAACGGCGAAAGAGTTCATCAAATTAAAATATTGACTCAAGATGGACATGTTAAGAAAATAAACGTTAAAACGCTGCGGGACTAAAAAAATAATAAAATAAAAGGATTTACTATGAGGGTACTCGTTGTTGAAGATGACAAAGCGCTACAAGATTTACTGGTTTATAGTTTAACGTCAAAAGGCTATGCGGTAGATGCGGCAAATAATGGCCTCGATGGCCTTTATTTGGGCACTGAATACCCGATAGATGTAGCGATAATTGATA
>JAGPVU010000101.1 GCA_018066825.1 Cycloclasticus sp. | reverse complement strand
CCAGCATTAACACTTTCTTGTACCGCGCGTAATACCTTTTCGTGCTCGCCTTCGGCGTACGCGACTCGTTTAGGTGTTAATTTAGCGCGGTCGAAAATGGGCTTCATGACCATGCCAGAGCGATAGACGTAACGCTCAAGTTCGGCACGATATAGAGCGAAGTCTTCAATGGGTCGAGTTGCAACGCCGCTTTGCATGGCGGCTTTGGCGACGGCTAACGGTATTTCAATAATTAGATTGGGGTCAAAAGGGCGTGGAATGAGGTATTCTGGGCCAAAAACGGGCGTCTGGCCGGCGTAATTATCGCTGTCATCGTTGACAGTTTTTTGTGCTAACGATGAAATGGCATGAATGCAGGCGAGCTTCATTTCTTCGTTAATGGAAGTGGCGCCAACATCCAACGCACCCCTGAATATGTACGGAAAGCACAGCACGTTATTGACTTGATTAGGGTAATCCGAGCGGCCCGTTGCAATAATTGCGTCATCACGAACTTCTTTGATTTCTTCGGGTAAAATTTCAGGAACCGGGTTAGCCAGGGCAAAAATAATCGGCGATGGCGCCATGTTCTTGACCATTTCTTTGGTCATCATGCCTGCTCGAGATACGCCCAAAAATATATCAGCATCAACGATCGCTTCTGCTAGAGTGCGTATATCGGTTTTAGCGGCGTAGCGTTGTTTGCGGTCATCCATACCGCTGGTTCGTCCATGGTAAATGACGCCTTTGCTATCGCAAACCAGAATGTTTTCTGTTTTAAGCCCCATTTTTACCAACATGTCGAGACAGGCAATGCCCGCAGCACCGGCACCCGAGGCGACCAGTTTTACGTCGCTGATAAGTTTATTGGCAACCTTTAAACCGTTGATAATAGCCGCTGCAGTAATGATTGCCGTGCCGTGCTGGTCGTCATGAAAAACAGGGATATCCATGCGTTCGCTAAGTTGCTGCTCAATAAAGAAACACTCAGGCGCTTTGATATCTTCTAAATTAATACCGCCGAAAGTCGGCGCAAGGCTGGCGACGATTTCGACAAATTTATCGGGGTCTTTCTCGTCAATTTCGATATCAAAAACGTCCACTCCGCCAAATTTTTTAAACAGCACGCCTTTGCCTTCCATAACCGGCTTAGAGGCGAGTGGGCCGATATCCCCGAGGCCTAGAACCGCAGTACCATTAGTTATAACGGCGACTAGGTTGTTGCGTGAGGTGTATAAGGCTGCGGTGGATGGGTCGCGAGCAATTTCTAAACAAGGCTCCGCCACGCCGGGTGAATACGCTAAGGCCAGATCATTTTGGCTGCTAAGTGGTTTGGTCGCTACCACCTCTATTTTCCCGGGTTTAGGGTACTGGTGGTAATGAAGCGCGTTTTTTATCGGTTTATCAGCCATGTTTAAGAGAATATAGGTAGTGGGTGATGAATGCTTAGGATTATACGTTAAACTAGACAACTTTCGTGCGTCTTCGGCGTCGGCATAAAAAATGAAGCAATGGTATCTATTATTTATAAGGTAGTGAAAAAGTATGAACGCGCTTGAAATAAAACAACTCGGTAAACGGTATGGTAATGACTTCGTGGCGCTTAAGGGTATTGACCTTCAGGTGAAGCAGGGTGATTTTTTTGCCTTGCTCGGCGCTAATGGCGCGGGCAAGTCGACAACGATTGGCATTATTGCCTCGCTGGTTAATAAAACCTCGGGTACGGTGACCGTTTTTGGACACGATTTAGATCAGGAGCCTGAAGCCGTTAAACGTTGCATCGGCTTGGTGCCACAGGAGTTTAATTTTAACCAATTTGAAAATGTGTTTGATATTGTGGTTTCGCAGGCAGGTTATTATGGTATTCCACGTAAAAAAGCACTTGAACGTGCCGAAACTTGTTTAAAACAATTAGAACTTTGGGATAAACGAAACGAGGCATCGAGAGAGTTATCAGGCGGTATGAAGCGCCGCTTAATGATCGCTAGAGCCTTAGTGCATGAGCCTAAGCTACTTATTTTAGATGAACCCACGGCGGGTGTAGATATTGAAATACGCCGTTCAATGTGGGCTTTTTTTAAAAAAATCAATGCGGCCGGTACGACGATTATATTAACGACGCATTACTTGGAAGAGGCCGAAAGTTTGTGTCGTCATATCGCCATTATTCATAAGGGAGAGGTGATTGAAAACACCGATATGAAGGGTTTGTTAGATAGGGCCGATGAGGAAATGTTCGTACTAAGTTTGGACAAACCGGTTGAGGTTGTTCCCATTATTGACGGCTGCACAATCAGTGTTATCGACGACACAACGTGGCAGGTCAGTGTGCAGCGGCAGGCAGGTATTCATGCGCTTATTGTAGGTTTGGATCGCTTGGGGGTTAGGGTGTCAGGTTTACGTAATCAATCCAATAGGCTGGAGCAACTATTCCTTAAGTTAATGGCCGGTAAAAAGGAGTCATAAGGTGATCAGAAAAGAGTACATCATTGCACTGCAAACCATCACTTATAAAGAAGTGAGGCGGTTCTTACGCATTTGGGTGCAAACCTTGCTGCCTTCAATTATCACAACGACTTTGTATTTCCTTATTTTTGGTACCTTAATAGGTTCTAGAATTGGTGAAATGAAAGGTTACCCCTACATGGATTTTATTGTGCCCGGCTTAATTTTGATGGCAGTGATCAGTAACGCCTATTCCAATGTGGTGTCTTCGTTTTATGGTTCTAAATTTCAGCATAATATTGAAGAAATGTTAGTGGCGCCGATGCCCAGTTGGGTCATCTTGCTGGGTTATATCTCGGGTGGTGTTATGCGAGGTTTAATCGTGGGTGTATTGGTCACCCTGGTGTCGTTATTTTTTACCGATTTAAAAATCGCCCACCCGTTGATGATGGTTGTTGTGTTTTTACTCACGGGCGTCTTATTTTCTGCAGCAGGGTTTATTAATGCGGTATACGC
>JAGPVU010000100.1 GCA_018066825.1 Cycloclasticus sp. | reverse complement strand
CGGTTATGCCTTTAGGTAGCACTATTTGCTTGCGGTTGGCTCCTGCTAAATTAAAGCCACGTCGTTCACACCAATCTTCTAAATGAACTAAGGCTTCAACATTTTCTTCCAACGGCTGATCAATAACCTTGGCTAAGGCTTCCGCCGTTAAATCATCGGCCGTTGGCCCTAGCCCACCATTGACCAACAGTACATCTGCTTGGTGACTTATGTGTTCTATTTCGGCGACCAAACTGTCGAAGTCATCTCCTAAAGTGACTTTTCTAGCTACTTCTGCCCCATGATCTTTTAAGCTTTGCGCCAGCATCACAGAGTTAGTATCAACTATGTCTCCTACCATTAACTCAGTGCCGGTTAATAAAAATTGAATATTAAGCGTCGTCTCTTGAAGTGCATTTTGAGAACCGTCTAAATCAGTACTTTGAGCTGCCGAATGAGTTGCTAAGGTCATGATGATCCGCCTACTTACTTGCAATGTTTCAATACGTTACTGGTATTAAATTAGCCGTGAAAAATACGATGATAGGTGTATCCTTGTCGAATTACTATGCCCTTTTTTTATGTGAAATTATCATGCTGTCTTTTTTTGAAAAACTCATCAAGCCCTTTCCAGTTGAAGAACCCGAACAACCTCCTAAAGGTGTTTATGCGTTTTGTCGCCATTACAGTCGTGGCATGGAAGTTCCGCTGATTTTAATGACAATTCTAACCGCTACATTGGCGATTTTAGAAGTTTCATTATTCAGTTTTATGGGTGAGTTGGTTGATTGGTTAGCCACCAAAGATCGCACAACCTTTTGGCAAGAAGAAAGCGCAACCCTCATTACTATGGGAGTCATCGTTTTATTTGTCCTGCCAATGATTGTATTGCTGCACACACTGATTGTGCATCAAACACTATTGGGTAATTATCCCATGGTTATTCGCTGGTTGGCTCACCGTTATTTATTGAAACAAAGCTTAGGGTTTTACCAAGATGAGTTTGCCGGGCGTATCGCGACCAAGGTTATGCAAACATCACTCGCCGTGCGAGAAACAGTGATGAAACTGCTCGACGTGATGGTCTATGTCTTGGTTTACTTTATCTCTATGCTGGCCATTGTTGCATATTCAGATGTGCGCTTAATGCTGCCATTATTAATTTGGTTAGTGATATATATTGGCCTGCAATATTACTTTGTACCTAAGTTGAAATCCGTTTCTACTGATCAGGCCGATGCTCGCTCGACAATGACGGGGCGTATTGTGGATTCTTATAGCAACATATCTACCGTTAAATTATTTTCACATACGCAACGTGAAGCAAGTTATGCACAAGATGGCATGCAAGGATTTTTAACCACGGTTTATCAACAAATGCGCTTGGCAACGGGCTTGAATGCCAGTATTCATGCACTCAACTATGCGCTGATTTTTGTTACCGCGGCGTTGTCGATTTATCTTTGGCAAGAAAATGCCATTGGTATTGGCGCTATCACTATTGCAATCAGTTTAGCCTTACGTTTAAACGGTATGGCTCAATGGATTATGTGGGAAGTCAGTGCGTTGTTTGAAAATATCGGCACCGTTATTGACGGTATAGAAACATTATCTCAACCCTTGCAAGTTACCGATGAAACCCATGCAAAACCCTTGAAGGTAAACAATGGTGGCATTGAATTTAATAACATGTGCTTTAGTTACGCCATTAGTAATGAAGAAGGTAACGTGAGCCAACGCCGCATTATTAATACGTTAAATCTTAATATTAAACCCGGTGAAAAAGTCGGCTTAGTTGGGCGTTCTGGTGCAGGTAAATCCACGCTTGTTAGTGCCTTAATGCGGTTTTACGAATTGGAATCTGGCAGTATTTGTATCGCTGGCCAAGATATTTCAACAGTACAGCAAGAATCGTTACGCGCCCATATTGCTATGGTGACTCAAGATACTTCTCTTTTGCATCGTTCAGTGCGCGAAAATATTTTATACGGCCGCCCCGATGCTAGTGAAGAGGATCTGATCAACGCCATTACTAAGGCAGAAGCACATACCTTTATTAATGACTTGGTCGATCATGAAGGCAATACAGGATTAGATGCTCAAGTGGGCGAGCGCGGTGTAAAACTGTCGGGAGGCCAACGTCAGCGTATTGCTATTGCGCGTGTATTATTGAAAAATGCGCCAATTTTGATTTTAGATGAAGCGACTTCCGCTTTGGATTCTGAAGTTGAAGCGGCAATTCAACACAGTTTATATCAATTAATGCAGGGTAAAACCGTTATTGCCATTGCCCATCGTTTATCTACCATTGCCGCCATGGATCGCTTAATTGTGATTGATGAAGGTGAAATTGTTGAGCAAGGTACGCACCAAGAGCTGCTCGAGAAGCAAGGAATTTACGCGCAACTCTGGTCACATCAAACTGGTGGCTTTATTGCTTAACAAACAATCCTAATGCCCGGTTCTTTTGCACCTCTCGGTAATCAAAAACCTGGCCATTCATCGTAATATAAACACCTGGAGATAAAATTTGTACTGCGCTCATCGCACAGCCTAAATTAAATAAAGCATCGGAACCTTTAACTTGATACGGAACCATTGCCCCTAGCAATACAATGGTTTTATCTGCTGCTAAATCAACTGCAATCGCATGAGCTGTTTCAACCATAGTATCTGTGCCATGGGTAATTATGATTTGTTGATCATTACTGTCATAACATGCCTGTGAAATTGTCTGAC
>JAGPVU010000096.1 GCA_018066825.1 Cycloclasticus sp. | reverse complement strand
AAACCGTCAGATCGCCGGCAACTGTGAACTGCGTGACCACAATCGGTCCTCCGTCCACACTGGTCAGACCCATGTCGATCACGTTGCCGCTAATCGGCGTGTCTTCATCCGTCGTAACAGACTCGTCACCATCAGTGCCGCCAGCGCCCGTGCCGCCGGTGGTCGCATCGTCAACTGGCGTGATGCCAATCGTCAGCGTCGCCGTATCAGTCGCACCATCATCATCCGCGACCTGGTAGGTAATGTCCGTCACCGATCCGTTGTAGTTCGCTTCCGGCGTAAACGTGATTGCGCCCGTCACTGCATCAACAGTCCACTCGCCTTCACCCGCAACCGTCAGGGTCGCCACGTAGGTGTTCGTGTCTGGATCTAATATTTGTACGGAGGTCGGATCAATCGTGCCATCCAGGTCCGTGTCGTTCGCCACAACATCCAACGTCACCGGCACGTCTTCATCCGTCCTAGCGATGTCGTTGGCCGCCGTCGGCGCTTCATTCACATCAGTTGGTAAGCTATCACTCTCGCCAACATACTCCTCATCATCAAATTCGAAGCGATCCCTTTCTATGCCTTTGGTTTCAAAACCAGAGTCGGGGGTCATTTCGGGGGCGAGGTAGTCGATGGAGACCATATTGTGGCCTTCATTTTCACTGGATTGTGTGCCAGCGGCGGGGGCTTCGGCGATCACGGTGGGGTCGGCGCCTTCTGCTATGGCTTGCTGTAGCGTTTCGACACCGTTAATTGGGTCTTGCTCGTTGCTTTTATTTGATGCAAGGGCGGCCATTTCGCCTAAAGACGTTAGGGAGTTACTGCCCAAATCCATTGTGGAACCGTCGGCAAATTCTATTTCGACGACAGCAAACGCCGCAGTTTTGATGAGCTCATCTGAAAAAACACGATCGCCCGCCAGCAGCTTACGAGACGAACCCGCCCCATCTAGCGCTAACACGGTACCAATCAGTGTTTTTATAATTCCAATTTCGTCAGCCATTTACCTTCCAAACCACGTTACGTTACAAAAAAACTCACAACAAACCGAGCTAAACGGCTATTTGAGTCAAAGCTACTTTCATCGACCTAGCTTGAGAATAGTATACATATCAAATTTTGCACTTTAAATCACACGTTTTATATTGTACTTAGGTACTAATACGACGCTTTTCTTAAGCATAAGTTCGGATTGTAAGCTTAGCGAACGCTGACTTAACGAAAGCTGAACAACAACCTGCTAAGCTTAAGGTAGTATTGGGTTAGACTTAATAGCCGTTTCTAGCTAATTTAATTAGCTTCCCTCCGCTAGGTTAAATTACTCAATATTCTGGATCTGCTCGCGCATTTGTTCAATGAGTACTTTTAGTTCCACGGATACGTTGGTCGTTTGGATATCGGCAGATTTTGAACCTAAGGTGTTGGCCTCACGATTGAGCTCTTGCATTAAGAAATCAAGCCGTCTACCGACGGGTTCTTGTTGGGTTAGAATCCGCCGCACTTCTTTGATGTGCGAATCCAATCGATCAAGCTCTTCTTCGACGTCCATTTTTTGTAAAAAATAAACCAATTCTTGTTCAAGCCGCGATTGCTCTGGCTCTTCTAATAATGTATCGATCTTTTTTTGTAATTTATCACGCAACTGTTGCTGAACGTCGGGTAAGCGATTTTTAGCCAATACCATTTGTTCCGCTATTTGTTGGCAACGAGACTCCACCATCTCGGCAATATTACTGCCTTCACGTTCACGCGCATGCACTAGCTGCTCTAGCGTTTGACTCAATAACGTTAAAGCCGCCTGATGGATAGGCTCAAGGTCTTCGCGTATTTCGGCTTGAATACCCGGCCAGCGTAAAATATCGAGTGCCGAGATAGCCTGACTGTGCGGCATATTTTTTTCTATGGTGGACGTCGCGCGTAATAACTCGCTGAGACGGCCTTCATTAATTTCTATTCTTTCTTCTGTTTGATTATCTTTTTTGTAAAAAAGGTTACAGTCGACTTTTCCACGTTTTAGGTACTGGGCCACCGTTTCACGAATCGGCGCTTCAACAGAGCGAAACATTTCTGGTAATCTTGCTGACACGTCTAAATAACGATGGTTGACCGAGCGAAGCTCCCAAATCAGTGTATAACCGCTTACTTCTGCTTCACAACTCGCGAAAGCTGTCATACTTCTTATCATTATCTCGCCTATACTTAATTATAAATGATAAATGTTAGGCTGTTTTTACGAGGATTAATACCCTGAATACCAAAAACTTGTTATCAACGCCTGGAACTGGCGATCAAGCCTTAGCATCTGGCACTGTAGTCGATGAATACATTATTGAACGTGTGCTGGCTAAAGGCGGCTTTAGTACGGTGTATCTGGCCAGGCAAATCAACGACCAACAACAAGTTGCGATTAAAGAATATATGCCGGAGGGTCTCACTACACGCTGTGGTTTAGAGCTAACGCCTAACTCCAGCGAACAGACTAGGGCTTTTCAACACGGTCGCCGCTTATTTTTGGATGAGGCTAAATTACTGAGTGGACTAAAGCACCCGAATATCGTCAGCGTTTTAAATTTTTTTATCGCTAACAACACCGCCTATTTAGTGATGAATTTTGATTACGGTACGACTTTGGCAAACTGGCTTAAAAAGACTGAGCATATCGCCGACACACGATTTCTATTGGATGTTTTTCAACCGGTGATGAGGTGTATTAAAAACATGCACCATAGGGGGCTTTTACATCTTGATATCAAGCCCGACAATATTTTATTACGGCCATCGAATAACCCCTTGATATTAGATTTTGGCTCGGCGCTTCCTTACAAAAAACAGCAGCAATGCAATTCTCATAGTTTAACCAAGGGTTACGCAGCGCCTGAGCAACACCATAAACAGCACCCACTGGGCCCATGGAGTGATATTTACGCAATAGGCGCTAGCATGCGTAACTGCTTGGATAAAACGCTCCCATCACTATCAACAGATCAGGCGTTAATTGCTGAACGCAGTACAGCGCACGCGCTCTATAAAAATAAAGTCAACGTTAAAGTGCTACATGCCATTGATTGGGCTACTCAAACTGAGCCCGCCAAACGACCACAAACGATTGAGGAATTATTAAACGCCATCAGTTATTTGTAAAAGTTTTACACTTTCAAATTCTTTGACCAACCCTCTTGCCCTATAATGCGCGTTTATTCATTCAGGAAAAATTATGAGACCTAGCGGACGTAATGCGGACGAACTTCGCGAAATTAAAGTCACCACAAACTTTACCATGCACGCCGAAGGTTCGGTATTAATGACCTGCGGCAACACACAGGTCTTGTGTACTGCGTCGGTTGAACGGTCCGTACCCCGTTTTTTAAGAGACAAGGGGCAAGGCTGGGTAACCGCAGAATACGGTATGTTGCCACGCTCTACCCATTCACGAATGGGTCGTGAAGCAGCTCGCGGTAAACAAAGCGGCCGCACACAAGAAATTCAACGATTAATTGGTCGCTCTTTACGCGCCGCGGTTAATCTCGACGCATTGGATGGTTACACCATTACGATTGACTGTGATGTGCTACAAGCAGACGGCGGCACAAGAACGGCGTCGATTACCGGTGGCTTTATCGCCCTATCCATCGCGGTAGAACAGCTATTGGCCAATAAAAAAATCAAAAAAAACCCACTGATTGGACAAATTGCGGCTATTTCTGTTGGCATCTATAAAGGCGCAGCGGTTCTTGATTTAGACTACCCCGAGGATTCCGAAGCCGAAACTGATATGAACGTTATCATGAATGAGGCAGGCGCTTTTATCGAAGTGCAAGGCACCGCCGAAGGCCATGCGTTCCGCAGAGAAGAGCTGGACGAGATGCTTAATCTAGCGGCTAAAGGCATTAACGAGCTGATGGAGTACCAACGAGACGCCTTAAAAAAATGACTCTAAAGGTCGTTTTAGCGAGTAGTAATCAAGGTAAAATCGCTGAAATCCAAGCCATGCTCAGCGAGCAGTCTGTAGAGGTATTGCCGCAGTCTCACTTTGCTATCAGCGATGCCGACGAGACCGGCACGAGCTTTATTGAAAACGCCATTATTAAAGCGCGGCACGCTGCGAGGCTATCTAAACTGCCCGCTATTGCTGATGATTCGGGTTTAGCGGTGGATGCACTTAATGGTGCGCCAGGCGTATATTCTGCGCGCTACGCAGGCCTGCCTTCAAATGATCAACGTAATACCGAAAAACTGTTACTAGCATTAGAAAAAACACCGCATCAAGCGCGCAGCGCCCGCTTCCATTGTGTGATGGTGTTTATGGCCAGCGCTGATGACCCTGCCCCTTTGGTCAGCCACGGCGTTTGGCAGGGGACTATTGCTATACAACCTAGTGGCGCCAACGGTTTTGGCTATGATCCAGTTTTTTATATTCCGTCGTTGGGTTGTAGCTCTGCGGAGCTTGAGCCTGCATTAAAAAACAGCCTAAGCCACCGTGCACAGGCATTAAAGCAATTATTACCGCAGATATCAGATTTTTTCAGCCATTAAACATGTCAACTGAGCCCTTGGATTATAGCTTATACGTCCACATTCCTTGGTGTATTAAAAAGTGCCCCTATTGCGATTTTAATTCGCATGAAAAGCGTGATGATTATAATGAAGACGGTTATATCGACGCCCTTATTAGGGACCTAGACCGGCAAGCTATCAACGTAAAAGATCGTCGTTTAAGCAGTGTTTTTATTGGCGGCGGCACACCTAGCTTATTTTCTGTTGACGCCATTGATCGTCTGTTAAGCGCCATTAAGCAACGATTACAACTGTGTGAAACACTTGAGATTACGATGGAGGCCAACCCAGGCACCGCCGAAGCAGAAAAATTTAAGGGGTTTTACGAAATCGGCGTTAACCGCCTGTCCATTGGCGTACAAAGTTTTAACGATACACATTTGCAGCTGCTTGGGCGAGTTCACGACGCTAAGCAAGCGCACGGTGCAATTCGCATCGCGCAAGACGCCGGGTTTAAGCGCATCAATATCGACCTAATGTTTGGACTACCGCAACAAAGCCTAGAACAAGCCCTTTTAGACGTCGAATTGGCCCTAAGCTATCAAACCGGTCATCTGTCTCATTATCAACTGACGCTCGAAAAAAATACCTTATTTTATAAACAACCGCCAGAACTACCCCACGATGAGCTTATTTGGGACATGCAAACCAGCTGTCAACAAACGATTTCACATCAACTACAACAATACGAAGTCTCGGCTTATGCTGCCGAACAGCAACGCTCTCAACACAATCTAAATTACTGGCAATTTGGTGATTACCTGGGTATTGGCGCAGGCGCCCACGGCAAGCTGACCAACAAGCTTGGTCAAATCAGTCGTTATTGGAATAAAAAACAACCCCGCGAGTACATGAAACTCGCCGGCACAGCGACCTGTTTAGGTGGAAACACAGCCATACCGGCACGGGAGTTACCGTTTGAATTTATGATTAACGCGCTACGTTTAACCGCCGGCTTTACCTTGCAACAATATCAACAAGCCACACACTTAGACCCCAACAGCGTGATGCCTAAAATTAATCAATTGATCGATAAAGGCTTATTGCAACAAGGCGAAAATGCTTATCGTTGCACCAAACTCGGTTGGAACTTTTTAAACGATACCTTGGAACATTTTTTACCGACTTGATGAACGATTTATTACGATGCGAGCACTATGGTTGCCCTTACTGCGGTGAAATAATCGAAACGTGGGTAGACATCTCGCAAGGCAGCCAACAAACAATCGAGGACTGCAGCGTTTGTTGCCGCCCGATAGAGCTTTCTATCGAAATTAGCCCTGATGAGCAGCACATTTACCTGACAGCGCGCTCTGACAACGAATAAAATAACCCATCAACCCTTAACTATGAATCGCTAAT
The DNA here is from genome assembly GCA_018066825.1 of Cycloclasticus sp. Lineage (GTDB taxonomy): Bacteria > Pseudomonadota > Gammaproteobacteria > Methylococcales > Cycloclasticaceae > Cycloclasticus. The sequence goes on along the minus strand of JAGPVU010000096.1, from coordinate 3,971 downwards.
GAAAAATTACAAACAAGACTTTATTGAATTTGCCCTCGAGTGTAACGCCTTACGTTTTGGTGAATTTACGCTTAAATCTGGCCGCGTAAGCCCGTATTTTTTTAATACCGGTCTTTTTAATACCGGTTATCGGTTACGTAAATTAGGCCACTTTTATGCCCACGCCTTACTCGATTCAAACATTGATTGTGATATTTTATACGGCCCGGCCTACAAGGGAATCCCTCTAGTATGTGCTGTCTCTATTGGCCTGTCTGAAGTCGCTGATAAAGACATGCCATACGTCTTTAACCGCAAAGAAGTGAAAGATCATGGCGAGGGCGGTTTACTGGTGGGTTCTGATTTAAAAGGCAAGGCACTAATCGTTGATGATGTGATAAGCGCTGGTACGTCTGTGCGCGAGTCGGTAGACATTATTAATCAAGCCAACGCTGAGGCCGCCGGCGTATTAATTTCATTAAATCGGGAAGAAAAAGGCCGTGGTGAGACCTCGGCGATTGAGGACGTCGAAGCCCAGTTTGGTTTTAAGGTGGCCTCTATTATTTGTTTAAGCGATATTATTGCTTACCTAGAAAAAATGGGGAAAACCGAACAGTTACAGGCAATATTAACGTATCAGCAGCAATACGGTACCCGCTAACCACCACCGCGTTGAAACTTAAGCAAAAACAGTTTCATAAATGACGCTTGCTCTACGTCTGTTAATTCTGAAAAATCAAAATGCATAGCCAAAATAGGTAAGCGTGCGGCGCCAAAGCGCCTCACCCCTTCGTCACCCAATCTTAATAAGACACTTTTATTGGCGAACGAAAATTTAATCTGTTCGTTATTGAGGACATATTCCAGTTTATTTTGCGTTTCCAGTAAACCCAAAAACACTTGTTTTGAAATACCCATATCGAGAGTGAACTTTTTTTGTTTAAACAAGATGCGCCTCTTAAAACTTACTGAGAAAACCCGCCACACACATGCAGCTTTATTGCAAGGCGCTCATGTCAGCATAAAAAAAGCAAAGCGCTAGGCTTTGCTTTTTTATATTGTACCGTCGGGTCAAACGGGTATTGGCAGCAAGTAATAAACCGCCGATATCATTCAACCATTAACTCGTTGGAATGGCTTTAGCCGCATAACCTTTCATTTTGTCATAACCGGTCCAATTGGCATCCTGATAGGTAATAGCGTCAGTTGGACACGCTTTAGCGCACTCAGGGTCACCGCCACATAGGTCACATTTAATTACTTTGCCGCTATCAGCGTTATAGTTAACCGTACCGAATGGGCAGGCAATGGTACATACCTTACAGCCAACGCACAGATCATTAATAATCTCTTTAGCCCCGGTTGTTTTATTAAGCGTAATCGCCTCTACTGGGCATGCGTGCATACACCACGCTTCATCGCACTGTGTACAGGTATAAGGCACAAAAATGCCTTCTTCGTGGAAGGGGAAGATTTTAATTCTTGATTTAGATGGGTTAAAAACACCCTCAGCTTCATACGAACAAGCCATTTCACATTGCAAACAACCGGTACATTTATCTGCGTCAATTACTAAAGACATTTGCATAACACCCTCCTCTGGGCTTTTTCTATTATTACTAAAATTTAACCGCCTGTTACGCTCATATGGCGAAAAATAACAGGTTGCTCTGTGAGATCAAAGTCATGGCCTTTTGGCTTAATAGCCATTGAGTCTATTAGCGCTTGCTTGACCTTGTTTAAATCGATTGGATTTGCACGCAGCACGCGCTTTAAATCCATTGAATGTTCTTGTCCCAAACATAATAACAGCAAACCGGAAGCGGTGACCCTCACCCTATTACACGTGTCACAAAAGTTATGGCTGTGTGGCGAAATAAACCCCACCCTATTATTGTAACCATTCACGTTGTAATAACGCGCAGGACCACCCGTTTTTTTGGTGCTGGATAATAGCTCAAACTGCTGTTCGAGGTCACGTTTAATCTCATCGCTTGAGTAGTAGGCTTCTTCTCTAGAATGACTATCAATGGCACCTAATGGCATTTCTTCGATAAAGCTAATATCCAAGCCTTGATCCATCGCGTACTGAACTAAATTCGTTACCTCATCGTGGTTTCTATTTTTTAAAATCACGGCATTTAATTTAATGTTTTCAAAACCGGCTTTTTTTGCCGCTTGAATACCGTCTAACACGACGTTGAGATCACCCACTCGGGTGACTTTTTTGAATTTTTCTGCGTCCAGACTATCCAAACTAATATTAATGCGTTTAACACCCGCTTGCTTTAACGGCTCAGCCAGTTTCACTAATTGAGAGCCATTGGTGGTGATCACCAATTCCTCTAAACCCTCTAGCTTTGCAATTTTCGCCAGCATATCGACGACACCCTTACGGACGAGTGGTTCGCCGCCAGTAATGCGGATTTTGGTCACGCCCATTTCCACAAAAGCCTGCGATAGGCGGGTAATTTCTTCTAGCGTTAATACTTGTTCGCGAGGTAAAAACTCCATGTCTTCACTCATGCAATAGACACAACGAAAATCACAGCGGTCCGTGACAGAAATTCTCACATACGTCACTTGCCGACCAAACTTATCGATTAGCTTGTTATTGCTTAATTTTGCTATTGCGTCAGACATTCGTTTTCAACATTCATAAGGCTTTATTTCTTTTTCATCAGTAGTTTACGCTGTTATCAATAATTTTATCAAAAGCTAATAATTCTCATTTAGACCAACAGCTTAAACTCTGCGTCTTCTAGACGATACACCATAACTCAATTTAAATTTACAGGTCAATATTTACCGCTAATATATGGTGCCGTCTACCGCATTTAACCTGTTAAATTATCCTTTTTTAATTGTTTTATGATGCCAGCTAATCATTTCATTTAAGATATCAACACATTAAACTTAATCTGTAGATGAACAGTTACATACAACCATGCGACAACACGGTAAAAAATATTGGTTTCTTTTTTCTTTTTTTAGCTACACTTTTTTTACTCTTAGCTACGCTGGGAGCACTACGCCAATAAGGGTATCGGTGCTTGAATTTGGCACTGTCAATTGGACCCTCACAACCATTAAATCTAATCAGCTGGACATTAAAAATGGTTTTGAGCTGATCATTCAACCACTGGCGAGCACTCAGGCAGGAAAAATTGCTTTACACACCGGTGCAGCCGATATTATCGTTTCTGATTGGATGTGGGTAGCACGTCAACGCGGTATGGCCTCTGATTATCTTTTCGCTCCTTACTCAAGTACTGCCGGCGCTGTTGTGGTCGATGGACAATCCACGATAACGGATATAAGCCACTTAGTCGGCAAGCGACTGGGCATCGCAGGCGGCCCTTTAGATAAAAATTGGTTATTACTGCGCGCCTTAGCCCTCAAAAAGGGCGTTAATCTAGACAACGATGTTGAAAAAATATTTGCCGCTCCCCCGCTACTTAGTCACTTGATACAGCAGGGAAAATTAGATGCGTTGATTAATTTTTGGCACTACAATGCACGACTTAAAGCCGATGGTTATCGACAACTTTTGGATACTCACGACATTATTCATCAGTTGGGCATCGACGCAACCCTGCCCATCTTAGGCTACGTTTTCAGTCAGTCTTGGGGCAACTCTCAAGCCATCATGATCAATAGATTCCTTAGCGCAAGCCGCCAAGCTGCCGATCTTTTATGTCATTCTGATCAACATTGGGCCGCTATAGTACCTTTAACCCGAACAGCAGACGTAAGCACTCAGGCGTTGCTTAGACAAGATTATTGTAACGGCCGCGTCAAGCCCTTTACACCGATCGACACCCAAGCTATTGCACGCGTGTATTCAATTCTTTCCGATATTGGTGGGAAAGACTTGGTCGGCTCCAATAAACTATTGGATTCAAGTTTGTTTTGGAATGAGTCTTATGAGCGATAAGCCCGATGTTTAAAATCAAACTCTCACAAAGTTCTGGACTAAACCTAACCCTATC
>JAGPVU010000094.1 GCA_018066825.1 Cycloclasticus sp. | reverse complement strand
GAAAATAGCGAAGGCGCAAGAACCACGCCTTCTATCGTTGCGTTTACAGCAGAGGGCGACGTATTAGTTGGCCAATCAGCTAAACGACAAGCGGTGACCAACCCGGCGAATACTATTTTCGCGTCAAAACGTTTAATTGGCCGTAAGTTCGCCGATGATGTTGTACAAAAAGACGCCAGCATGGTGCCGTATAAAATTGTAAAGGCCGACAACGGTGATGCTTGGATAGAGGCGCAGGGCAAAAAACTGGCGCCGCCTGAAATTGCCGCGCGTATTTTAATGAAACTTAAAAAAGATGCGGAAGCGTATTTAGGCGAAACAGTAACGGAAGCCGTTATTACTGTACCGGCCTACTTTAATGACTCACAGCGTCAAGCAACTAAAGATGCGGGTAAAATTGCGGGATTGGAAGTTAAACGTATTATTAACGAACCAACGGCCGCAGCATTAGCCTACGGCATGGATAAAAAAGCAGGCGACAGAACCATTGCGGTTTACGATTTAGGTGGCGGTACGTTTGACGTTTCTATTATCGAAATTGCAGAAGTTGATGGTGAGCACCAGTTTGAAGTCTTGTCGACCAATGGTGATACATTCTTAGGTGGTGAAGATTTTGATATGCGTATTATCGATTTCTTAGCCGATGAGTTTAAGAAAGAAAACTCAGTTGATCTGCATAACGACCCATTAGCGCTGCAACGCTTAAAAGAAGCGGCTGAGAAGGCAAAAATAGAATTATCTTCTAACCAGCAAACAGACGTGAATTTACCGTATATTACGGCAGATGCAACGGGGCCTAAGCATTTAAATGTTAAGTTAACACGTGCCAAATTAGAATCATTAGTTGACGAACTTGTGCAACGAACTGTTGCGCCATGTGAAATGGCGATTAAAGATGCCGGTTTATCGACCGCTGAAATCGACGATGTGATCTTGGTTGGTGGGCAAACACGTATGCCGCTAGTGCAAACGGTTGTCGCTAAACTCTTTGGTAAAGAGCCGCGTAAAGATGTTAACCCAGATGAAGCAGTTGCCGTAGGTGCTGCGATTCAAGCTGGGGTTTTAGCCGGTGATGTTAAAGACGTACTGTTGCTTGACGTAACGCCTTTATCACTCGGTATTGAAACCATGGGTGGCGTGATGACTAAATTGATCGAAAAAAACACCACGGTTCCAACCAAAGCTGCGCAAACGTTCTCAACCGCTGATGATAATCAAACGGCTGTTACTGTGCACGTAATGCAAGGCGAACGTGAAATGGCATCAGGCAATAAATCATTAGGCCGTTTTGATCTACAAGATATTCCACCGGCACGCCGTGGCACGCCTCAGATTGAGGTTTCTTTTGACATTGACGCGAATGGTATTTTAAATGTATCGGCAAAAGATAAAGCGACGGGTAAAGAACAATCTATTGTCATTAAAGCCTCTAGTGGTTTATCAGATGAAGAAGTCGAACAAATGATCAAAGACGCCGAAATTCATGCCGATGAAGATAAAAAATTGCTTGAATTGGTGACCGCAAGAAACCAAGCGGATGGCATGATTCACGCGACCGAAAAAACGCTCGAAGAAATGGCGGATAAAGTTGATGAGACTGAAAAAGCAGACATTGAAGCGGCGATAGAATCTCTTAAAGAAGCGATTAAAGGAGAGGACAAGGCGTTGATCGAGGAAAAAACCGAAGCATTAACTGCATTGTCTGGCAAATTGGCTGAAAAAATGTATGCTGACGCGGGTGCCGCCGAAGGTGCTGCAGCCGATGACGCTCAAGAAGCTGAGTCTAATGCAAAGCAAGATGATGTTGTTGACGCAGAATTTGAAGAAGTTAAAGACGATAAAAAATAAGTACGATAGCGTTTTTACACATTAAACCCCAGCCCTTTTTGGGCTGCGACATAGCCGCCGATTTATCGGTGGCTTTGACGTATTCAAGATTTGAGAATTATGGAAAAAGAAGATTTTTATAAAGTGTTAGAAGTTTCTCGTAATGCAAGTGAGCGCGAAATTAAAAAGGCGTACCGTCGCTTGGCAATGAAATATCACCCCGATAGAAATTCGAATGATAGCAACTCTGAAGAACGGTTTAAGGTTATTCAAGAAGCCTACGGTGTGCTGAGTGACGAGCAAAAGCGCGCGGCCTATGATCAATTCGGCCATGCTGGGGTTGATCAATCGAGAGGCGGTGGCGGCTATGCCGACGACTCCTTTAGTGACGTATTTGGTGATGTGTTCGGTGATATATTTGGCCGTAATGGTGGTGGGGGTCGTCGCAGTCAAGTAACGCGGGGTGCGGACTTACGCTATAACTTTGAAATGACACTAGAAAATGCTGTTTCCGGTATGGAGACAAAAATTAAAATCCCTACCTCGGTTAGCTGTAGCGGTTGTAAAGGCAGCGGTTCTAAAACCGGCGCCACTGCTATTTGTACAACCTGTGCTGGCCATGGCCAGGTTCGTATGCAACAAGGGATGTTTTCCGTGCAGCAAACTTGCCCAACCTGTCGCGGTGGTGGTTCGGTTATTAAGGACCCGTGTGGTCAATGCCGTGGCACGGGCAAAACGAAAGAACAAAAAACCTTGTCGGTTAAAATTCCTGCCGGTGTTGATACCGGTGATCGTATACGCTTAGGTGGCGAAGGTGAGGCGGGTGATCACGGTGGCCCAGCGGGTGATTTGTATGTGCAAGTGAGTGTTCGTGATCATGCTATTTTTACCCGTGATGGCGCTGATTTATACTGTGAAATGCCAATAAGTTTTGCCGTGGCTACACTGGGTGGCGAGTTGGAAGTACCTACCTTGACGGGTAAAGTGAAATTAAAAATACCTACCGAGACACAAACGGGCAAAATGTTCAGGTTGCGCGGTAAAGGCGTTAAACCTGTTAGAGGCGGGGCGGTGGGAGATTTAATGTGCCGTGTTAATGTTGAAACGCCCGTTAATTTAACCTTAGAGCAGAAGCAATTGATTGAACAGCTGGAAACATCATTTAAGACCGGCGGTACACAACATAACCCACAAGAGCATTCTTGGCTTGATGGGGTTAAAAGCTTTATCGATAAAATCAAGTCCTAATACGGAGATCATAATGGCAAATATCGCAATATCAGGCGCTAGTGGACGCATGGGGCTTAATTTAATTAAGGCTTGTTTTCTTAATCCGTCAGCCTTATTGGGCGCGGCCATTGAGCGTAAAGATGCGGTGTCATTAGGTAAAGACGTGGGCGATATAGCCGGTATAGAAACGCAAGGTATACAAATAAGTGCGGATTTACAGTCAGAGTTGTCTAACTTTGATGTACTGGTCGACTTTACACGCCCCGATGCATGCATACAGAAATTGGCCCTATGTGAAGCCAATAATAAAGCCATGGTAATTGGCACCACAGGTTTTAGCGATGAGCAAAAGGCGCTTATTGAAAAGGCGTCTCAATCTATTCCTGTTGTGTTTTCACCGAATATGGGTATTGGTGTCAATGTCACGCTAAAGCTACTTGAATTGGCGGCCAAAGCGATAGGTGACTCGGTTGATATTGAGGTCATTGAGTCGCATCACCGACATAAAGTAGATGCACCGTCGGGCACAGCTCTGCGTATGGGTGAAGTGGTTGCGGAGGCAATGGGTAAGCGCTTAGATGATTGCGCCGTTTATGCCCGTGAAGGGATCACAGGGGAACGCGTGACTGGAACGATTGGTTTTTCAACAATCAGAGCGGGTGATATCGTAGGTGAGCATACGGTCATGTTTGCCGATGAAGGTGAGCGTATCGAAATCAGTCATAAAGCAACTAGCCGTATGACTTTTGCTACCGGTGCAATACGGGCAGCGTGCTGGGTCGCGGCGCAACCGGCTGGTTTGTACGATATGCAGGACGTTCTTGGCTTGAAAGAATAAATGCTACTAGCGCGGTTGGTATTTTCTGTTAATATCATATTTTAGAGCGTTGATTGCTGGTCTAATTAAGCGGCCAACAAACAGTGTCAGGCAGTCGTTCTCTGTTAACAGAAGCTTGGAATTAAGCGCTATATAAAAAGACAATAAAAAATAGCTGAGCTAGCTAAGGTTAATAACGAGGCCGAGCAATACAAAAAAGCAACCAACCAATACGGTAACACTATGTCAAAAAATATAAAAAAATACGTGCTTATAGGCGCAGGTCCTGCATCAGTTAGAGCCGCTGAAACACTTCGTAAAACGGATGCTAATTGCTCGATAACGATGATAGGCCTAGAAGCCGAGTCGCCGTATTCACGAATGGCTTTACCGTATTATCTAAGCGGCATGATCAAAGACACAGGGACGCACCTACGAAAAACTGAAGGCCATTTTGAGAGTTTGCGAATAAACCACATTCAAGCCAAAGTAGAAAAGGTGGACTCGGTTAATAATCAAGTGACCATTGATAATGGTGATGTATACGACTACGACAAATTAATGATTGCCACGGGTTCGCGGCCAGCTAAGTCCCCATTCCCCGGGTCTGATAACAAAGGCGTGCTTAACTGTTGGACTTTAGCGGACGGTAGAAAAATTCTGGATACCATAAAACCCGGTTCAAAAGTGGCCTTATTGGGGGCAGGTTTTGTGGCTTCAATTATCGTTGAAGCGATGCTAAAGCGAAAAGTTGATTTGACTGTTATGCTCGGACGTACTGGCTTTATGGTAAGTCGGATGATGGATGAGACAGCGGGTAAAATGATCCAATCTTGGTGTGAAAGTAAAGGTGTGTCGATGATACTGCCTAATAGCATTAAGTCGATAGAGCCAGGTCCTGCATTAAAAAGGGATGACGACAGTTTGACTGAATTTGACCTCATTATTATAGCGACAGGGGTGTATTCAAATATTGAATTCTTAGAAGGCAGTGGGATAAAAACGGATAACGGTATTTTGGTTGATGCTAGCTTAAGAACCAATATTGATAATATCTACGCGGCCGGTGATGTTGCTCAAGGTGTCGATTTTTCAACCGGCGGACAAGCGGTGCATGCCATTCAACCTACGGCAGTTGATCATGGTCGTATCGCAGCGGTCAATATGATGGGCGGGTCAGCTAAGTACAAAGGCAGTCTGAGTATGAACGTATTGGACACAGCCGGCTTGGTATCCACCTCCTTTGGTAGTTGGGGTGGCGTTGAAGGCGGTGAAACAACCAGTTTGCTCGATAAAGAGGGTTATAAATATGTGCGTTTAAACTTTAAAGATGACTTGTTAGTAGGCGCTATCACCGTAGGACGTACGGATTTTATTGGTGTGATGCGAGGGTTAATTCAATCAGAAGTGCATTTAGGTGATTGGAAAGAAAAGTTGATTGAAGACCCAACGCTAGTGATGAATGCTTATCTGGCCAAATCCTTAGACGTCGCCTAATTAAAAGCGTTAAATTTGCACGTGTTGGATTGGACAGGACGGTACTAAATCCAGTAAAAT
>JAGPVU010000082.1 GCA_018066825.1 Cycloclasticus sp. | reverse complement strand
TGCCGGGCCGGACAGCCTGTAATATGTTGCCTGAAACGGTCGCTAAATTAAAAGACGTCCGTAATATTATTGGTGTTAAAGACGCGACGGGTGATATGCAGGTTGGGCAGCAACTTATTGACTTAAGTGATGATGATTTTTCCGTGTATTCGGGTGATGACGCTACCTCGTGCGAACTGATTCTGATGGGGGCTAAAGGCTCTATATCGGTTACTGCAAACGTGGCACCCAAAAAATTACACCAAATGTGTAAAAAAGCCTTAGCAGGTGACGCAACAGGGGCGCACGCAATCGATGCGAGCTTACAAGCCTTGCACCGGGATTTGTTCGTTCAATCTAGCCCCATCCCCGTGAAATGGGCCGTACACGAACTTGGCCTGATTGAAAAAGGGATTCGTTTGCCATTGACCTGGTTGTCACAAGATTGTGAGCAGCGAGTGAAAAAAGCAATGGCAGCCGCCAATTTAAATTAATGATAAAGGTAAAACTAATGAGCGTAAGAGCTGTAATGATAAAACTGTGTGTCGTGTTGTTGTCGCTTGGCTTGGTGGCATGTGGAAGCTTACCATCGGTTGACGAAGTATTTTCTGATCAAAAGGAAGCGTACAAAAAAGCGCATGAATTACCGCCGTTAGAAGTGCCGCCTGAGTTATCAAAGGGGCAAACTAAGGATGAATACGATGGTGGCGCTCAAACGCCGGTCGCCAAAAGACAGGCCAATGTAACGACGCAACCGCTAGTAGATAAGCAGCCTTTTGTTGAGCAGGTTAAGCAAGGGGTTGATAGCCATTTATTGGTGCAAGACAGTTTGCGTAATGTGTGGCGTAAAACGGTGACGGCACTAGAAGAGCTAGACTATGACGTCGGCGATAAAAACCGTGAAAACAGTCTGATTTATTTAAATATTGCCACAGCGAAACAAGGCGGCATGTTATCTACCCTGTCTTTTTGGAAGAAAGCAGAGACTCAAGTGTATTTAGTGGCTTTGGAGCGTGTTGAAACAGGCGTTGCGGTTCGTGTTCTTGATGAGCAGCAAACGCGTATTGATGACGAATTTTCACGGGGTATTTTGGCTGATCTGTTAACTAAGCTAACACCGTGAAATTTGCTTCCCTGGGCAGTGGTAGCCGAGGGAATGCAACCCTCGTCCAGCTAGGGGACACCTTGTTGATGGTTGATAACGGTTTTTCGATCAAAGAAACTGATAAGCGTTTACAACGGTTAGGGGTGAGTGGTGATGACATTAGCGCGATCCTCGTTACCCATGAGCATGCCGATCATTTGGGTGGGGTCGCACGTTTTGCGAAACGTTACAATATACCGGTTTGGGCAAGCCACGGTACGGCTGCAATGGTGGATAACGTTGAAACTTTACAGTGTTTTAACAGCCACAAACAGTTTGATTTAGGTGGTATTACCGTAGAGCCTATTTTAGTGCCGCATGATGCCAGAGAGCCAACGCAGTTTGTTTTTCAATCCGCCGATTTTAAATTTGGAATTATGACCGACACGGGCTCAATCACCGAACACATGGTTGATGCTTTATCGGGTTGCCACGGCTTATTGCTTGAGTGTAATTATGATCGAGACATGTTGTTAAATGGACATTATCCAGCGTCATTAAAGCAACGCGTCGCTGGTGATTGGGGGCATTTGGATAATCAGCAGTCGGCCGAGTTATTGCAACGAATCGATACAGACGATCTTCAACATCTAGTGCTGGCACATATTAGTGAAAAAAATAATACGCGTGATCTCGTATTAGACACCGTATCTCAGGCCATTCCCTTTGACCGAGCCTGGTTAAAAGTAATTGATCAAGACCAAGGCTTAGCCTGGTGTACATTAACAACAGATATAAATGAACAAGAGACAACTCATGCTTGAATTGATTGGCAATAACGCACTTTCAGCGTTTCGCGCGCGACGCTTATTACAAAAAATTAAACACACGGTCACGGATGTTATTGGCATTAGCGCTGAGTTTGTGCATTTTGCTGAGGTAACGCAAACGCTGTCTAAAGACGAGCTTGTTAAACTCAAGCAATTATTGAGCTATGGACCTAAAAGCGAAGCAGTGGAACATCGAGGGCAACGCGTCTTAGTTATTCCGCGTGCTAATACCTTGTCGCCTTGGTCGAGTAAGGCGACGGATATCGCGCAACATTGTGGCCTATCACCCGTGAGCCGTCTCGAGAGAGGGGTGGCTTATTACCTACAAGGTGAGTTAAGCAATCAGCAGGTGAATCAAGTGGCGGAGCTATTGCATGATCGGATGACTGAACGGGTGCTGTTTAGTGGGCAGGCAGTCGATGATATGTTCGTTCACGCGGAGCCGGGTGTGTTGCAATCAGTGGATGTGCAGGGCGGTGGTAAACAGGCGTTGGTGGAGGCAAATAAATCCATGGGGTTGGCCTTGTCAGACGATGAAATTGACTACTTGGTTGATAACTTTAATGCCTTGGGAAGAAACCCAAACGATATTGAACTGATGATGTTTGCACAGGCGAACTCGGAACACTGTCGGCATAAAATTTTTAACGCCGATTGGACGATTGATGGTGAACAGCAACATGAAACGCTGTTCGGTATGATTAAAAATACCGCTAAACACAGTCCAAAAGGCATTATCTCTAAATACAGCGATAACGCTGCGGTAGCTGAAGGCAGTGATGCCGATGTGATGATTCGTGATCCAAAAAGTCGTCGCTACCAGTTTATAGAAGAACACGTGCCCTACCTGATGAAGGTAGAAACACATAACCACCCAACAGCCATTTCACCTTATGCCGGTGCGGCTACCGGCTCTGGTGGCGAAATTCGTGATGAAGGTGCAACCGGGCGTGGCTCGCGTACTAAAGCGGGTTTAACCGGCTTTAGCGTATCGCATTTAAACATTCCAGGTTTCGCACAGCCATGGGAAAGCAGTATTGGTAAGCCTGATCGTATCGCCTCGGCCTTAGATATTATGCTCGAGGGGCCACTCGGTGGAGCGGCGTTTAATAACGAGTTTGGACGGCCTAACTTGTGTGGTTACTTTCGTACCTTTGAGCAAAGCGCAGTAGGCGCGAGCGACAACAAAGCACACGGCTACCATAAGCCGATTATGTTAGCCGGTGGCGTGGGTTCGGTTCGCCCGATGCATGCACTAAAACAAAAAATTGAACCCGGTTCGCCGATTATTGTGCTCGGCGGCCCAGCGATGTTAATTGGTTTGGGTGGTGGCGCGGCGTCGTCACAAACTTCAAGCGAGGGTTCGGAAGAATTGGATTTTGCTTCGGTGCAGCGTGAAAACCCTGAAATGCAACGCCGTTGCCAAGAAGTGATTGAAGCGTGTAACGCAATGGCAGAGGACACCCCTGTCATTTCTATTCACGATGTAGGTGCGGGTGGTTTGTCGAATGCGGTACCAGAAATTATCCACGATTGCGATTTGGGTGGTCGTTTTGAATTGCGCAATATTTTATGTGCCGACAGCAGCTTATCGCCAATGCAAATTTGGTGTAATGAATCTCAAGAGCGTTATGTCATTGCGCTTCACGCGGATCGTTTGCAAGAATTTAAGCAGTTATGCGAGCGTGAACGTTGTTTATACGCGCACATTGGCGAGGCCACAGCCGAGCAACAGTTGGTATTAAATGACCGTTTATTTAATAACCAGCCGATAGACCTACCGATGTCATTATTGTTCGGTAAGCCGCCTAAAATGGAACGTAATGTTTCCCATGTCACAACTAAGGTGGCGCCATACCAAGACGATGCGTTTGATTTAAAGCAAGCCGCTTATGATGTGTTGCGTTTTCCGGCGGTGGCCGATAAATCGTTCTTGATTCATATTGGTGACCGTTCGGTCACTGGTTTAGTGGCACGTGATCAAATGGTAGGGCCATGGCAAATTCCGGTGGCGGATGTTGCGGTTACTGCCAGCGGTTTTAACCACTACACGGGTGAAGCGGTGGCGATAGGTGAGCGTACACCGCTAGCACTTATAGATGGGCCCGCTTCGGGCCGAATGGCGATTGGCGAAGCACTAAGTAACCTTGCGGCGGCTAGTATCAAAGGACTTGATCAGGTGTGTTTGTCGGCTAACTGGATGGCCGCGTGCGGCGAGCCAGGTGAAGACGCAAATTTGTTTGACACCGTACGTGCGGTGGGTATGGAACTTTGTCCTGCCCTAGGTTTGGCCATTCCGGTGGGTAAAGACTCTATGTCGATGAAAACCTCTTGGCTCGATAACGCGAATGAAAAAACGGTGAGCTCACCCTTATCGTTGATTATTACCGCCTTTTCTCCAGTTAGCGACATTCGTGAAACGCTAACACCGCAGCTGCAACCTAGTGTTGATTCAAGTCTAATTTTGATCGATATCGCCGCGGGTAAAAACCGTATGGGCGGTTCAGTGCTGGCGCAAACGCGTCAAATGATGGGCGAAGAGGTGCCCGATTTGGACGATGCAGTATTATTCAAAGCTTTTTTTGATAGTATTCAGCAACTAAACGAGGACGGAAAAGTACTCGCCTACCACGACCGTTCTGATGGTGGTTTGTGGGCCACAGTGAGTGAAATGGCCTTTGCTGGTCGTTGCGGTATCAGCGTCGATATAAAGGGTGAGCTACTCGCTAGCTTATTTAATGAGGAACTCGGCGCGGTCATTCAGGTGGCCGATGAGCACCGAGCATCGGTGTTAGCGCAATTTAAAAACGCAGGTTTAACAGAGTGTGTTTCGCTCATAGGGTCGGTTAATCAAAGTCAACGTATTATCGTTCAACACAGGGGGCAAGTCGTGCTGGATGAATCGCGCGCCGACCTGCAACAAGCGTGGTCAGAAACGTCTTATCAGTTACAAGCCTTGCGAGACAATGAACATTGCGCGCAACAAGAGTTTGATCGGATTAGAGATAATCTGGATACGGGCTTATTTAGCAGTTTGAGTTTTGATCCTGAAAAAAATAATGTGGCCGAGCTAATTGCCAGCAACGTGCGACCAAAAGTGGCTATTTTACGCGAACAAGGTGTTAATGGTCACGTTGAGATGGCGGCTGCTTTTCATAAAGCAGGCTTCGAATCGGTTGATGTGCACATGAGTGAGTTGATTTCTGGGCAAAAAGACCTGTCCGACTTTGTCGGCTTAGCGGCGTGTGGCGGCTTTTCTTACGGTGACGTATTGGGTGCTGGTGAAGGCTGGGCAAAATCCATTCTATTTAATCAACAAGCACGTAAAACGTTTAGCGACTTTTTTAACCGTCCCGATACGTTTGGCCTAGGTGTCTGTAACGGTTGTCAAATGTTATCTAATTTGCGCGAGTTAATTCCCGGTGCACAAAGCTGGCCTCGCTTCGTTCGTAACGAGTCCGAGCAATTTGAAGCACGGGTAGCGATGGTGGAAATTCAAACATCACCCTCTATCTTGCTAACAGGTATGGAAGGTTCGCAATTACCCGTTGCAGTTGCTCACGGTGAGGGCCGCACAGAGTACCCTAACGATCAAATTGAAGGCCATATTGCGCTACGTTATATTGACCATCAAGGCGAGGTCAGCGAGCAGTTTCCATTTAACCCGAATGGCTCAGAGCAAGGCGTGACTGGATTAACCACCGATGATGGCCGCTTCACTATTATGATGCCTCACCCAGAGCGTTGCTTTAGAGCGGTGCAAAATAGTTGGTACCCAGACGAGTGGGGTGAAGACGGCGCATGGTTGAGAATGTTTAGAAATGCCCGCAAATGGGTGGGCTAATAAGCAGTAGAAACGAGGTTTACAGGTCTTTTAAGCGGCGTTGATATTCATCATCGCTTATCTCGCCTTCTGCTAAGCGTTGCTTTAGCGATTGAATAATAATCTCTCGTGAAACAGGGCTTTTTTTGCTTTTTTTACGCGCCCATATCACCGCTAGGTAGATACCCCCAATCGCACTGCCCCAAAAAGCGAGCATAGCCAAAAGTCCAAAGTCTTGCATGTCCATAGTCTGCGCTTAATTCAAATTGAAGAAACTTCAGTGTACTGCATTTTATGCGCCATGGCAGTGCTTATGCTTTTGCCCGCTTTGACACCAACAGAGGGCGTTTCTTTTGAACTTTAAGTTAACCGAGCTGATATGAGGCTCGCCATCGAGATAAAACCAGCGTCCCTGTTCCTTAACAAAAGAAGATTTTTCGTGCAATTGGTAATGCTTATTTTGTTCTTCAAAACACGCGATAAATTCAACTTTTCCCAATTTTTGATCGGCGTGGCCGGCATCCGTCGTAATAATCTGAAGACTAATCCAAGTGCTGGGCGATGCTGGGTTTTGTAGTGGCTTACCAGCATTTGATTCGCGTTTACTTGGGTGATGTGTTTCGTAAAGGTAAGTGGCTTGGTTAAGGCAAAAGGCGGTAAAACGCGAACGCATCAGTTGTTCGGCGGTGTTGGGTAAGACTTTACGTGTTAGAAAGGGTTCGCAGCACGTTGAAAATGCTATATTTGAGCCGCAACGGCATAAACGCTCGTTAACGCTCATACTGTATATCGACAATCAGATAATTGATAAGGCCTGACGGCGTGGACACTCGCACCTCGTCATCCAAGTGTTTTTTAAATAAGGCTTTCGCGACAGGTGAGTCCATGCTGATGTAATGGGGTTGATGATCAATTTCATCAGGGCCGACGATGCGATAACAAACCGATTGGCCTGCGTCGTCTTCTAGTGTGATCGTGGCAGAAAAGAAAATTTGATGTTGATTGCTCGGCAGGTGTTCAACCACCTTTAAGTCGGGTATACGTTTTTGCAGGTAACGGATGCGCCAATCAATCTCACGCAATTCTTTTTTACGGTAGATGTATTCGGCATTTTCAGAACGGTCACCTTCAGCTGCAGCGGCCGATAACGCAGTCACTACAGCGCGTCGTTTTGTCCATAAGTCTTGCAGTTCTTTTTGCAAAACCGCAAAGCCTTGTAGGGTTATGTAAGGTGATTTTGGCGCGGCAGGGGGGCGGTAGCGACTCATGCTGAAATTTGTGTTAACTTTGCGTTAAATTACAATTATAAAGTGACTACGATGTTAACGATACCCGTAAGAAAAGGTGAGCCACCTAAAACGACGACAAGTAACCCGCACGAACAACTAACGCAAAACCCCGATGCAGACATGTACCAGCTTTTTAAGACAAAGCTGTTTACCTTTAATGGTGTTAGCCGTCGGCCCAGTATTATCTCAGTGCCTGGCTCTGAGGCCTTATGGCTGAACGAAGGCCAAGCCTGTAACTGTGAAAATGGCTTTATGATCGGTCGAGAGTTTGCGCACGTACATCCCGCATACGACGGTAGCCTGCACGTGGCCTTGTCGGAGGATGACTTTAAGCAAGTAATCGATACTAAATGGGGAGAGAGACATCCCTTGGCAGGCCTGCACACAATTCCTGAAACTATCGCCATGGTGTATGCCCCTAGGACAGAAGAAGAAATGGACGTGGTGCTAACGATTGTCAATGCCTCGTTGGCTAACGCTAAAATTCCCAAAGAAGGCTGATTATGGGTAATGCAACACTGGATATGAGTGGCATCATCGAGAAAAACCCATTAGGGAAGTTTCAAAAATTGGTGATGTTTTTTTGTGCTTTAGTCATTGTTTTTGATGGCTTTGACGTATTAGCAATTGCCTTTGCTGCCCCCGCCTTAAGTGCGGCCTTGGATATTCCAAGAAGTGAATTGGCCTACGTTTTTTCTGCCGGTCTCGTCGGTATGATGATCGGTGCCTTGGTGTTGGGGCCAGTGGGTGATAAGTACGGTAGGCGTTATGCGGTGATATTTAGTGTGTTTGTTTTTGCACTGTGCACCCTGATAACCGGCTTTATAGAAAGTTATAACGAATTGGTGTTACTGCGCTTTTTAACCGGTTTGGGTTTAGGCGGTGCGATGCCGAATGCTACTGCCTTAATGACAGAATATGTGTCCACGCGGCAACGTAATGTCGCTGTCGCGGTGATTTTTTTAGGCATGCCAATAGGTGGCATCACGGGCGGACTATTGGCATCTGAAATTATCCCAGTGTACGGCTGGGAGTCATTGTTTTATATTGGTGGTGTGATGCCTTTATTGTTGGTTCCGGTGTTGTTGAAGTGGTTGCCCGAATCACCGCGTTTTTTGGTAGAGCACGATAAGGATAATGACGAAAGCTTACGCCTTATCGCAAGAAAAATTGAAATTAAAGAGACGATTGCCGACGACGCTAAATTTGCTCACCACACAGAAGAAAAAAAGCATTTTCCAGTCAAGGCTCTGTTTATGGAAGGCCGCGCAAAAGACAC
>JAGPVU010000077.1 GCA_018066825.1 Cycloclasticus sp. | reverse complement strand
GAAAATAGGATGCCGTTATTGGCGATAATGCCCACCGGATAACCGTGTATATGGGCAAAGCCGCAAATAAGTGTGGGGCCGTATAACGGTTTAAATTCCTGCAATTCAGAGGCATCCACTAAACGCGCGATGACTTCACGCACGTCATACGGTTTTTTCGGATCTTTAGGAATGACGCCAAGAATATCATCGGTAGGGTAGAGTGGTTCGCGCGACTCACGAACCTTAACGTGTACCTGTTTGGTTTCATTAAGGTGGGCCAGCACGTCCCTCGCAATCGCCAAGGCGTGTGAATCATCTTCAGCAATATGATCGGTCACACCCGATTGTTTACAGTGTAAGTCAGCGCCGCCAAGTTCTTCAGAAGACACGATTTCACCCGTGGCGGCTTTAACTAAAGGCGGACCACCTAAGAAAATAGTGCCTTGTTCACGCACGATAATGGACTCGTCGCACAAGGAGGGGATATACGCACCGCCTGCGGTACAAGATCCCATAACAACGGCAATTTGTGGAATACCGGCAGCAGACATACGGGTTTGGTTATAGAAAAAACGACCAAAGTGCTCTTTATCAGGAAATACTTCGTGTTGCAGTGGTAAAAAAGCACCGCCAGAATCCACTAAATAAACACATGGAAGCTGGTTTTCCTCAGCAATTTCTTGCGCGCGTAAATGTTTTTTTACCGTTAACGGATAATAGGTGCCACCTTTTACCGTAGCGTCATTGGCGATAATCATTATTTCACTGCCGTGTACACGGCCGATACCGGTAATAATCCCAGCCGCAGGGGCGTCGTCATTGTAGATACCGTAGGCTGCCAATTGCGAAAGCTCTAAAAAAGAACTGCCAGGGTCGAGCAAGGCTTTGATGCGATCTCTGGGTAATAACTTGTCACGCGCCAAATGCTTGGCTCTAGCACGTTCGCCACCACCTTTGGCGGCGACATTGATTCGTTCACTCAGTTCACCGACCAGTGACTCCATCTGTAGCTTATTTTCTTTGAATTCAGCGGATGCTGTTTCAATAATTGATTTGATAACGGGCATATTAATTACCTTATTTTAAACGTCTAATGATTAAATGAGTTCAATCGCCATGGCGGTCGCTTCACCACCACCAATACAAAGGGTAGCAACACCTTTGCTTAGTTTTCTTGCTCTTAGTGCATGAATGAGCGTGACTAAAATACGTGCACCGGAAGCACCAATGGGGTGGCCTAAGGCGCAAGCGCCGCCGTTTACATTCACTTTATTGGGATCTAGGTTTAGTTCTTTAATGGCAATCATCGTGACCACTGCAAAGGCTTCGTTAATTTCAAATAAATCAACATCGCTGATTTGCCACTCACATTTTTTTAATAACAGATTAATGGCGTGTACTGGCGCCACACTAAACCAATCTGGATCATCAGCAAAAACGGTTTGCGCGGTAATTTTTGCTAGCGGCTGCATACCTTGCTGCGCTGCTTGCTCTGCGTCCATTAAAATAAGAGCCGCAGCACCATCAGAGATAGACGATGCATTGGCTGCGGTAACACTGCCGTCCTCTTTAAAAGCGGGGCGTAAGCTACGGACTTTATCTAAGTCAGATTTAGCGGGTTGTTCGTCTATGGCGAAGGTTGCTTCGCCCTTGCGCGATTTAACGACAACTGGGGTGATTTCATCAATAAACGCACCGCTTTGAATCGCTTGATTTGCACGATTGACAGAGCTAATAGCAAAGTCATCTTGCTGTTCACGGCTTAATCCAAAACGTTCTGCACCCATTTCAGCGAAACAACCCATTAGTTGGCCGTGTTTTACATCACGCAAGCCATCGTAAAACATATGGTCGATAACATTGTCATCACCCAAGCGATAACCTTGTCGTGCCTTGCTTAACAAATAGGGCGCATTCGTCATCGATTCCATGCCACCGGCTACTACACACTGTGCGTCACCTGCAAGGATTTGGTTATAGCCATACATAACCGCTTGCATACCCGAGCCACACATTTTATTAATGGTATTGCAGGGGGTTGATAGGGGTAGCCCGCCCTTAAGTGATGCTTGACGTGCCGGCGCTTGGCCTTGTCCGGCGGGTAATACGCAACCAAAGTGAACACTATCAACTTGCTCCGGTTTTATATCAATTGACTGGACAGCGGCTTTGATCGCTTCGGCGCCTAAATCAGAGGCACTAAGGGAGGCGAATTGACCTTGAAACGAGCCTAAGGCAGTTCGTTTGGCAGCAACAATAACGACAGTTTTTTGTTTCATTATTTGGTGCCCTAGGTGGTTTCAGCAAACAGTTCACGGCCGATTAACATACGGCGGATTTCATTAGTGCCCGCGCCGATGTCATACAATTTGGCATCACGTAACAAACGACCCGTAGGGAATTCATTAATATAGCCATTACCACCGAGCGTTTGAATAGATTCAAGCGCGACTTTAACCGCATTTTCTGAGGCGAACAGCAGTAGAGCCGCTGCATCTTTACGTGAATCATTACCCTTGTCGTATTGTTCAGCCACGCGGTAGGCAAAGGCTCGCGTACTCTGTAGGGCAGTATACATATCAGCTATCTTGCCTTGCATTAACTCGAAGGTGCCAATTGCTTTGCCAAACTGCTTACGTTCATGAATATACGGTAGGCAAATATCCATTGCCGCTTGCATAATGCCAATCGGACCACCCGATAACACCATACGCTCGGTGTTTAGGCCGCTCATTAGCACTTTGACGCCTTCATTTACCTTGCCTAAGACGTTTTCTTCGGGGATTTCGCAGTTTTCAAACACCAATTCACAGGTGTTTGATCCACGCATGCCTAATTTATCGAGTTTTTGTGCGGTAGAAAAACCAGGCATGGTTTTTTCAACAATAAACGCGGTCATACATTGTGACCCTGCTTCTGGTCCAGCGGTGCGCATATAAACGACTAACACATCGGCATCTGGACCGTTGGTAATCCACATCTTGTTACCGTTAGCGACCCATTTATCGCCTTTCTTTTCGGCTTTGCAGCTCATTGAGCCAACAACGTCGGAACCT